>JBAVIH010000316.1:0-8441 GCA_049686695.1 Bryobacteraceae bacterium
GGGCCAGGCGCTCGAGCAACGCCGGCACGCCGGGGCAGTGCTTGCCCTCGAGCGGCGGGCACAGGCGCCGGTAGTAGCGCTCGGCGGCGCGCTCGATCTCGGGCAGCGAGCGGCGGATGAGCGCGCGTTTGGCTCCGGCGCGGCGCATCATTTCGGTCAGGATGGCCGGGTCCAGCATGCCCTGCACGGGAATGCCATCGGTGGTGGTGTCGAGGCCGGCGACCTTGCGGATGCCGTGGACCAGCGCCTGCCGATGATGCGGCCCGGCGCGCCGCATGAGGGTGCCGTCGATATCGAATAAGACCAGCGCGCGATAGCTCACTTTCCCGATACTAACGCGAGTGAGCCGTCGGCTGGTTTCTTGTCGAAATCCCGGCGGCGGGCCGGAACGTCGTAACCTGGAAGCTGACAAATCATATGGCTGAATCTCCTATCACTCCGCGCAGTGAGGACTTTGCTGCGTGGTATCAAGATGTCGTCCTGAGCGGGGACATGGCGGAGCCCGCCGAAATCGTCAAGGGTTGCATGGTCATCAAGGCCAACGGCTATGCCGTCTGGGAAGCGCTGCAACGAGAGTTCGACGCGCGCTTCAAGGCCACCAACCATCAGAACGTCTACTTTCCGCTGCTGATCCCGCAGAGCTTTCTGCAAAAGGAGGCCGAGCACGTGGAGGGGTTCTCGCCGGAGCTGGCGGTGGTGACCATCGCGGGCGGCAAGGAACTGGAAGAGCCGTACGTGATTCGTCCGACGTCGGAAACCATCGTCGGGCACTTCTTCTCCAAGTGGATTCAGAGCTGGCGCGACCTGCCGATGCTGCTCAACCAGTGGGCCAACGTGGTGCGCTGGGAACTGCGCACGCGGCTGTTCCTCCGCACCACCGAGTTTCTGTGGCAGGAGGGCCATACGGCGCACGCGAACCACGAGGAATCGCTCGAGGAAGTGCTGCGCATCCTCGACATCTACGCCGAAGTGGCGGAGAACCTGATGGCCATGCCGGCAATCAAGGGCGTGAAGACCGGGGCGGAGAAATTCGCCGGCGCGCTGAAGAGCTATTCGATCGAAGCCATGATGCAGAATGGCCTGGCGCTGCAAGCCGGCACGAGCCACGACCTGGGCCAGAATTTCGGCAAGGCTTTCGACGTGAAGTTCCAGAGCAAGGAAGGGCAGCTCGATTACGTCTGGCAGACGAGTTGGGGCGTCAGCACGCGGCTGATCGGCGGGCTCATCATGACGCACTCCGACGACAAGGGGCTGGTGCTGCCGCCCAAAGTGGCGCCGGTGAAGAGCGTGCTGGTGCCGATTTATCGCAAGGACAACGAGCGGGCGCAGGTGCTGGAAGCGGCCCACCGCATCGCCGCCGAGGTGGGCGCGAAGGTGGACGACCGCGAAGGACAGACCCCGGGCGCGAAGTTCTTCCATTGGGAGCGGCGCGGCGTGCCGGTGGTGCTGGAACTGGGTCCGCGCGACCTGGCCGCGGGCAAGATCGTGATCAAGCGGCGGGACACGGGTGCCAAGGAACCGGTCGGCCAGGGCGAGCTGGCGGCGCGGTTGCCGGCCACGCTGGAGGCCATGCAGGCGGACCTGCTCCGGGCGGCCCGGCAGCGGTTGAAGGACAACACGGTGCTGGCGAATTCGGTCGAGGAAGTGGAAGCCATTTTGGCCGATGTGAGCGCGGAAAAAGGCGGCGGGAAGTTCGTGATGGCGCACCTCAAGGACGATCCGCGCTGCGACGCGCGCATGCGCGACTTCAAAGCCACCGTGCGCAACATTCCGCTGGTGGACGAGTTCGACGGGCCGGGAAAGTGCATCGTCACCGGGGAACCGGTGGACCGGCGCGCGGTGATCGCCAAAGCGTACTAACTTAGCTCGTTTCCGCTCGACAAAGGAGCCGGGCAGCATTTCGCGAAGCGCGCCGACTGCGCCAGGGCTTCGGAGCGGCGGAATTCGAGGAGCTCAACCGGGGCGCCGCTGTCGAGGATCATCGCCACCGTGACACCTTCCGAAGGCGAGTTCGGAGGGGTGAGAATCTCCTTCCCCTCCAGCGCGGCCTGAAGATCGTCTACTTCGAATGCTACATGGGGCACGGATTTGATCAGCGGATGCAGAGGGCTATCCGGCTCGAAGCGCATCCATTGAATGCCGCAAGCGCTCGTCTCAAACGCGGAGACGTGCATCTTGAACTGCTCCAGGTATTGTTCGCCGGGACGCGGAACGTCGGTCGGAATGCCCAAGTGGTGATATCGCCAGCCATGTACCGAAATGGCCGCCGGTTGCTCGTGGTCCTTGCGGAGCGTGCTCGGGCTATCCGGCAACGCGGGCTCTGAAACGCGCATGATTCTCTCCCTGGTCCTAAGTCACTCGTGACCTTCGAGCAAGCGCCGCAATTCCCGCTCATCCACCACGGCGAGTCCCAGCGCGCGCGCCTTGTCGAGCTTCGATCCGGCGTCCTCGCCGGCCACCACAAAGCTGGTCTTTTTGCTTACCGAAGCGGCCACTTTGCCGCCCGCCCGCTCGATCAGCGCCTTGGCCCGATCGCGGCTGAGGGTGGGCAGCGTGCCGGTCAGCACGAAGGTGAGGCCTTGGAGCGGGCCGCCCACAAGCCGCGTCGAGACGTGGGTGAAATCGAGATTGGCTGCACGCAGCCGCTCCACCAGCTCGCGGTTGCGCGGCTCGCGAAAGAACTGCAGGATGCTTTCCGCCACCTTGGGTCCGACCTCCTCCACGCTTTGCAATTCGTCGACACCGGCCGCTGCCAGGTTGTCGAGGCTGCCCAACGCCTCGGCCAGCAGCGTGGCGGTGCGCTCGCCGACGAAGCGGATTCCCAGCGCGGCGATCACCCGCGGCAACGGGTTCAGCTTGGATCGGGCGATGTTGGTGAGCACGTTGGCGGCCGACTTCTCGCCCATGCGCTCCAGCGACAGCAGTTGTTCGGCGGTCAATTGGTAGAGATCGGCGACGCTCTTGACCAGGCCACGGTCGACCAACTGATCCACCAGCGCCTCGCCCACGCCGTCGATGTTCATCACGCCGCGCGAGGCGAAATGGAGGATCGATTCCTTCAGCCGCGCCGGGCAGTCCACGTTGATGCAGCGCCGCGCGGATTCGCCCTCTTCCCGCACCACCTTGCCGCCGCAGACCGGGCAGTTGAC
Organism: Bryobacteraceae bacterium; assembly: GCA_049686695.1. Classification (GTDB taxonomy): domain Bacteria; phylum Acidobacteriota; class Terriglobia; order Bryobacterales; family Bryobacteraceae; genus Bog-375. Next base: position 3,150 of record JBAVIH010000316.1, read on the forward strand.
TGGCATCGTGAAAGCCGTGCGGCCTTTCCCCTGCGCCCAGACGCGGACCACCTTGGGGATGACGTCGCCGGAGCGTTCAATGATCACCTCGTCGCCGATCTTCAGCCCCAGCCGGGCGATCTCGTCTTCATTGTGCAGCGTGGCGCGGGAAACCGTCACGCCGCCCACCGCCACCGGCTGCAAATGCGCGACCGGGGTGAGCGTGCCGGTGCGGCCCACCTGCACTTCGATGGCGACCACCGTGGTGCGCTCCTGGCGCGCCGGATATTTGTAGGCGATGGCCCAGCGTGGCGCTTTGGCGGTGAAGCCGAGCGCCTGCTGCTGCTCCACCGAATCCACCTTCACCACCACCCCGTCGATCTCGTAAGGCAGTTCCTGGCGGTGGGTTTCCCAATGGGCGCAGAATTCGAGCACCTCGTCCACGCCCGGGCACAGCTTGCGATGGGGGTTGACTTTGAAGCCCAGACGGACCATCTCATCGAGCGAAGCCCAATGGCTGGGGAGCGCGAAGCGGCCTTCGGTCATCAAAAAGTAAGTGTAGTAATCCAGTCGGCGCGAGGCGGTGATGCGCGGCTCCAGCACGCGTAGCGAGCCGGCCGCGGCGTTGCGCGGATTGGCGAAACGCGACAGCTCCTGCTGGTCGCGCTCGGCGTTGAGGCGGTCGAAGGCGCGCCGGTTCATAACGGTCTCGCCGCGCACCTCGAAGGCCGGCCATGTGGCATCCACGCGCAGCGGCAGGGAGCGGATGGTGCGCGCGTTCTCGGTGACGTCCTCGCCCACCGAGCCGTCGCCGCGGGTTACCGCCTGGCGGAAGCGGCCTTGCTCGTATTGCACGGCCATCGAAAGGCCATCCAGCTTCAGCTCCGCCACGTACGCGTAGCTGGCGCCCTCCAGCAACTCGCGCACCCGGCGGTCGAAATCCCGCAGTTCGCCTTCGTTCAGCGCGTTGTCCAGGCTGAGCATGGGCGCGCTGTGGCGAACCTTGACGAACCCCTCGCGCGGCTTGCCGCCGACTCGCCCGGTCGGCGAATCCGCAGACTCGAGCTCCGGATGGGCGTCCTCCAGCTCCCGCAAACGGCGCATCAAGGCGTCGTATTCGGCGTCGCTGATCTCCGGCTGGTCCAGGACGTAGTACAGATGTTCGTGGCGCCGCAACTGCGCGCGCAGCGTTTCGGCTTCCCGCACGAAATCTTCCATTGTGCTCTCATTTATAATCTAACCAGGAAACGGGAGAATTCACCATCACCACCTACAGCAAGACCGTCCTGATTTATAACCCGTGCGCGGGCAAGTTCGGGCGGAAGGGAAGCGCGCTGATCGCGAGCGCCGCGCGAATCCTCGAAGAAGACGGGCACCGCGTGACGTGCTGCCCCACCACCGGTCCACGTACCGCCGGCGCGCTGGCTCGGGAGCAGATCGAGCGCGGCGCGGACCTGATTCTGGCCGCCGGCGGCGACGGCACGCTCAACGAAGTGGCCGAAGGCATGGTGCATTCCCAGGTGCCGCTGGGAGTGCTGCCGGCGGGCACCGCCAACGTGCTGGCGATGGAGATGAAGCTGGGAGGCAATTTTCTGGACGCCGCGCGCCGTCTGGGCGAATGCCGCCCGCACCGCATTTCGATCGGGCAAGTGATGTCGGACTCGGGCGCGGTCAGCCGGCATTTTTTGCTGATGGCGGGCATCGGCCTGGATGCCCAGATCGTCTACCAGGTCAGCGCGCCGCTGAAGGCGCGCATCGGCAAGCTGGCGTACTGGCTGGCCGGCTGGAGCCTGCTGGGGCGCCGCCTGCCGGAGTTTTCGATCGAGGCCGATGGCGTGACGCACCAGTGCTCGTTTGCCCTGGTCAGCAAAGTCCGCAATTACGGCGGCGATTTCGAGATCGCCCGCGATGTCAGCCTGTTCGACGATCATTTCGAGCTGGTCCTGTTCCAGGGCCGTTCCACGCTGCGCTATGTGCGGTATTTCGCGGGCCTGGTCGCCAACCGGCTGGATGGCGTGCGGGGCATCATCGTGCTGCGCGCCCGGCGCGTATCGGCGCCGAAACCGCGCGATGAGCGCGTGTTCCTGCAGATCGATGGCGAATTCGCCGGCCACTTACCGGCCGAGATTCGCATCGTCCCCGACGCCTTGACCCTGTTGGTGCCGCCCGAGTACCGTCCCGAACTGCAGCAGCGGCGCGCGGCAATGTGCCAGGGGTGAATACCGAGGCCGCGCATCGGGCGCGGCGTCAAGCTCCGGAGGACCGTAAGATTGTAGCCCGCGGCGTAAGCCGTCGGGAAAAGGCAACAGTGAAAATGGCCCCGGATCGAGGCGTAAGACGTTTTCGCCAGCGCTGTTCCGCCCCGTTCCGGGGCTGGGAGAGAGGGCATCCCATTTCCTCACGGCTTACGCCGTGGGCTATTTTCTGACGCCCTCCGGGCTGAAGACATCTGCCATTTTCAGGTCGCGCAGCCGAGCTGCCGGGCTGAAGCTGAACGAGGCGCACTGCCGCCGCGCGATAGAATGGGAACGTGCTGCACCGGTTTATTCTTCACAACGATCGCATTCAGGAAGCATCGGCCGAAACGCTGGCCGCGGGGCAAGTCGGCCTGCTGGCGGGCTGGGGCGTTTTCAGCACGCTGCGCGTTGCCGATGGGGTGCTCTTCGCCTTCGAGCGCCACTGGGCCCGCATCCAGCGCGATGCCGCACTGTTTCACGTGCCGCTGCTCGAAGGAGCCGAGGCGCTGCGTGGCAGGCTGCTCGATCTGGTGGAAGCCAACCACGCCTACGATTCGACCCTCCGCGTGGCGATCGTGCGCAACGGCGGCGGCATGTGGGCGGGCCCTTCGACCGGCCGCTCGAGCGACCTGATCGCGCTCACCGCCGATACCAAGGATTGGGGCCATGGCGTCAAGCTGGCCGTCCAGACCCAGGCGCGCCACGCCGCCTGCGAGTTTGCCGGCGCCAAGATCCTCTCCTGGGCGATGAATCTCACCTGGCTGGAGAACGCCCAGCAACGCGGCTTCGACGAAGTGATCCTGCTCAACGAGCGCGGCGAGGTCTCGGAATGCACTTCGGCCAACATCTTCATCGCCAACGGAAGCCATGTGTGGACGCCGCCGCTCAACTCCGGCTGCCTGCCCGGCGTCACCCGCGAAGTGCTGCTCGATGAAATCCGCGTGCCGGGCATTGAGGTCCGGGAGAAGCCGCTGCTGCCGGCCGATCTCGAAACCGCCGACGAAGTGTTCATCACCTCCACCACGCGCGACCTGCTGCCGGTCCTGGAAATCGAAGGCGCCAAAGTGGGCCGCACGTTGGCCGCGCAGACCGCCCTGGCCGCGGCGTTCCATGCGCGCCTCCGCCAATACGTGGCCGAGCACAAGCCCGCGCCCGCCGCAAGAGTGTGATCCGCGAACTCCCGTGTTGACAGACGAAAGCGTGTGTCCCACCCTGTCGCCAAGAGGGGCAGGCGCTCCGCCTGCCAACCCCGCTACCGATGCGCTTGCGCTACCGCGCGGAGCCTTACGCCGCTGGCCCGGCCGTGCGGGACGTCATCGAGTCGCAGAGTGCCGGCCGGGTCGGCTGCGGCTTCGCACATCTCTTCGTCGTCGACTTCCACCAGGTAGGCGCGGCGGGGACCGAGGCCGGCCACGAACACGGGCTGCGCATCTTCGAGCGTCAAACGGCACTGGACGCGCTCGCCGCCATCCGCGCCGGCGAAGCAGATGGCGGCTGCGTCCAGCAAGAGCGGCGGCGCTGCGGCATGCGGGTCAAGCGCGGCAACCCGGCCATCGTGAAACCACTCGACCGCGCCGTCGAAGAGCCCGAACCACTCGGCGTCGTCTTCCCAACTCGAGCGCACGTACAAACTGCCCTGCCGGGGATTGTAGTAAACCAGCGGCACCTGGTAGTAGCTGAGTCCGGGCTGATACGGGTTGGCCCACAGAAACTCATACGGCGCGCCCAGCGGCGTGTGCAGTTGAAAGCGGTCGTGCATCAGCCAGCCTTGCAGCACTTGCGTGGAGGGCGCGTTGACGTCAAAGGCCACCATCGCCAGCTCGGCGGCGCGGGAGAAGACCGCGGAATCGAGATCGGGCGCGCCGGTTCGCCGCGTGGCTCCCAGGTAGATGTCGCCCTCGGGCGTGTGGTACGGCGCCGGGTAGTAGCTCACCAGGTGCTCGATGGGGAGCCCGGCGAAGTAGGCGGGCGCTGATTCGCGCAAATCCAGGCGGGCCGAGTCGGCGAGCGCGTGCAGCAGCTCCATCATGGCGTAGGCATCCTCGCGCGGGATCGCCGTGCTGCCGTCTTCCAGCCCCGGCGCCATCCTGCCTTCCCACCAGGAGTGAACCGCGCGATCCAATTCCCGCCGCGGCAGACCGGCCGCATCCGCCGGCGCTTCGTCGAACAGCGCCACCGCGGCAAGCACGCGTGAGCGCACGGCGGGGATGGACTCGAGGGCCGCGGTTTCGCCGGTGCGCCGTGCGATGCGGGACGCCAGTTGATCGCGTTCGGCCGCGCTCAGTACGTCCTGGCACCAGTCGTAGACCAGGGCCATCTGACGCAGGTCGAAGGAGGAGAGCGCCCACTCGGCGGCGCGGCGCCCGGCGGCGCGATCGCCCGAGACCTGATAATAGAGGGCCTCGGCGAAGCCCGCTTCGGGCATCGGCGCGTGGCCGGAAATCAGCGCCTCGAACTGCTGCCAGCGCATCGAGTGGCGTTCGCGCTCGCGGCGCAGCAGGCGCAGCCGCCCGGCGCGCAGGAATAGGCGCGGATGATCGCCCGATACCACCACCGGGTCGGCCGCGCCGGGGCCCTGCGCCCACCCGGCCGCAGTCTCGAGCGCGAAAATCAAAATGCCCAGCGCGACGGGCCGCATCACACAAATTGTGTCATAGCGACACACCGCCCGGCCAGAGTGCCCCACCCGCCCGCCAGCCGGATCCAAAAAATATTCTGTTCAAAAGGGGTTACGGCATTTGACACGCGGGCGTCCGATTGCTAAACATAGTGTGAATTGGCGAAGTAACTTTTTAACCTGCCCTCTGCAGCAACAGGCAGGCGGAAGAAGAGTGAGCCGACGGGACAGCGTGCTTGCGGGAGCCGATGTTTGCAATAGGTTTTGCTCACTATTCTTCCCTTGTTGGTTGCCGCAGAGGGGTTTTTTTATCGAACGGTCTTATAGTCTCTCCAGGGGATCAGAGGTTGCGGTAGTTGTCTGGCATTTCTGGCAAGGAAGAATAGGACGCGGACCTAGCCAGGAGTGGGCCGTGTTGTGGTCGTAACCAGGCAGCCCGACGCCGGATCCCAGCCCAAC
>JBAVIH010000317.1:0-17171 GCA_049686695.1 Bryobacteraceae bacterium
CGCGATCTTCTACGAGCAGCGGGCAACAGTAGGAGGAATGGGAACGAAAGAAGAGGGAAAGGGTGGTTACATTTTGAAATCCGCACCGACAGCGTTTTGGAAATTCGTGACGGAAACAGTCTTCGAAAGGTCACAGCGGCAGACCTGGAACCAGGGATGATCCTACGCAGTGGCGAGATGCTCAATTGAGCCAAAAGGGTTGGCGTCAGCGCTCCATCCCTTGCCCGTGAGACTTGATCACCGCATGAGTCCTGGCATGCTCCGGTTGGTCGCCGTGAGAGAATCCCTCGATGCGGTTCCGCTCCGCCTCGGGCAGCTTCGTTACGTTTTGGTCGCCGGCGATAGCGGAACGTTTTGACACGTCGCGACCGAGTTCGTCGCCAAGCTTGTCGGCGTCGTTGGTAAAGATCTGGGCGTCGAAGCGACCTCTGGAGACGCTGACATAGGCCAGGCGGGAGTTGATGAGTTGCTCGTGGGCGTTCGCGGTATCCACATGAACCAAGACTCGGTCGGCGGTGACGCCTTGACTGCTGTGACTGGTGACAGCATAGCCATAGTCGAGATGGGGATGGTCGCGGAGGCTCAGATCGACTTCGCGCCCAGAGTCCAGACGGATTTGTAGATTACCTTCGGCGTCGATTCTCTCGATAGTACCAAGTTGGCGGTTGGCTATGCGTTGGTGTCTGTAAGGCGCGGTGAACTGGATGCGGTCTCCGGCAGAAAACTCTCGTTCCGCTTCGCGATGGATGGTGACCCCCTGCAAGCGGCGCGGGTCGTAGGTCATCTGCTTGCCGTCGGCGCGCTGGACTGTGAGCAGATTCTGGCCGCCGTCCACGCCGGTGACATGGACGTACTCTCCGGCTTCGATACCCATCGCGCGGCTGCCTTTTGTGTATCGAACTACGTCGCCAGGATCGTATTGTGGAGCCCACTGACGGTCCGCGCCGGTGAGGTCCTGACGCGAAGTCAGCACGGTTTGGCGGTACTCCATCTCAGAAACAACGTTTCTGGATTGCAGCTCGCGATGGATGAGCCGGTTGATCTCCATGCGGGACGCGTTGTCCGGGGAGACGACCAGCGTGTTTTCCGGGCTCTCGGCGTAGCGCTCCGCGATTGCCTTCATGCGCTCTTGCGGATCGGCGAACTGGTGTACTCGGCCTTGTTGCGCCAGACTCTCGATGGCCTCGCGGATGTCGCCGCGGGAAAGCTGCTCCACGACTTCCCGAAGCAGAGGGTCTTTCTGACGCACTATCTGGTCGAGTTGCGCGGTATGCATTCCGGCCTGCTGCAACTGTTCGAACGGCTTCCCCGCTTCGACTCCCTGGTGCTGGCGCGTGTCTCCAACGAAGATCACGCGGTCTCGAGCGTGCAGGCGCGTGAGGAACTCATGCACTTGTTTGGTGCTTGCCAGGCTTGATTCATCGACGAAGTAGAGGCGGCGTTGCCCGTCGTCGGCCTTCCGTCCGCTGGCCAGGTGACTTTGCAAGGTACGCGCGACGATCCCGGCTTCTTCGAGTTGCTGCGCCGCGCGGGATGTCGGGGCGAGGCCTTCGACCTGGTAGCCGTGCTGTTCGGCGGCTGCGCGGATGGCTGCGAGTGAGGTAGTCTTCCCCGCGCCGGCGGCACCCTGCAAACCGATCACCTGATCGCGGCTCGTGACAATCTCCTCTACGGCGGTGCGCTGGCTGCCGCTCAGATGAGCCAGGCTTTTCCGCATACGCTCGACCTCCGACTCGGACGCGATTCGGGCGAAATGGCCTCGTCCGGCCTGCATTGCGGCAATGTTGTCACGCTCCAAGTCGACCATCTCGCGGGTCGTGAGCAGCGGCCCTGCTCGCTGGAATTCGCCGTTGCGAATCCGTACGTCTAAATTCGCTTTGACTTCCGCGAGCGTAGCTTCGCCCCTAGATCGTTTAAGCGCATCACGTAATAGTTCGCGCTCGTCTACAACAGCCTCCCGTTCCATGTGACTATCACGCGACCACGTCACGGCTTCCTGGGCGTGTTTGGCTGGGTCAGTGCGATCCTGCTGAGTGCCAAAGTTACGTGCCTGCTCCACGACATACTGGGGCTGGTTCCCGAATGCGGCGGCCAGTTTTTGGTGCTTGGCCAGCATCTCTTCCGGACTGAGTGCGACTTTGGCGTCTCGCGTCCGGTGCGCCGCGATCTGGGCCGGTCCGGCGCCCTCCAAACCCTGCGCTTCAAGATGAGCTTTGATCTGCCGGCTGCGCGGGCTGCTGGCCTCCAGATATTCCTTTGTGTAGCCTCGGATTTCCGGTGCGCCGTTCTTGCCGGCATCGATTGCATATCCGAGCGCTTTCAACCGCGACGCCAGTTCAGATTGATAAACGGCGGTAGCGTACTGCTGACTCTTGTATACCTCCCGCGGCTGAACCGCTCGCGTGCTTCCGTTTTCCATCTCGGTCACATTGAAGAACACTACGTGCGTGTGCAACTGCGGGGCGGAGTAACCGTCCACGGGTCGGGCGCTGTCGTGCTCGAACTTCGCAGCGGCCCACTTCCCGGTGGTCTCAGCCGGATGGTTGCCACCGACGCGTGCCTGAACGTAACGCTCCAGTTCATCCACGGCAATACGGACACTCGCTCGGTGCGCCTCGCGCACGCGTTCATCGCCGCCCACCAGGGCCGTCAGAGAAACACTCTTGGGTGCGCTGAACGTGGCGTCCCATCCGGCGCGGTGCTCCATAGTTCTCACAGCCTCACCTCGTTCGTTCTTGTACTCGAACGATTCACGATGGCGAATAAGCTGCTCGCCGGTTTCCGGGTGTTGGCCATTGGCGAGCTGGGCGAACTGTTCCTCAGTGACGTCGCCCGTGAGACTCCACTGCGCCGCCAGCTTGCCTTGCCACTGGCCCTTTATTTGATTGCTCTGCGTGTAGTAATTCTGCTCGGAGGAGGTGAACTCACTACGGTGATACGCTTGCGCCTGGCTTGCGCTGAGCGGTCTGGAAATGGTTACCATGCGTCTACCGCGAGTTCGTCAATCGAAGATGGAGTGTTGTGGGCTTCCCGCGCGCTCCTGAACTTTTTCCGCAGTTGGCTGCGGGCGGTTGGGTGGCTGGGCGGCGACACCTTGGCCCGGCGTGTTTCCATCGATCGGCCGGGGGATGAAACCGCGCTGCTTCCGCTCGGGCGGAACCCAGGGAAAAGCCACGGGAACGACCAAGTTTTGAGACTTCAAATAGCCGCTCAGATTGGGCAGGCCCTGGATCACGGAATCCATGACCAGCGGTTCGACGCGGCGCTCCAGGTGATAGGTTCTGCTCTTGCGCCTCCAACCGTCGAAGAACCGCGACATTGGCTCGGTTCGGCTTTCCTTTAGCCGCTCGATCTCGACATTGCCGATGGTTTCGCTGATCCATTTGGCGGCGCGCGGCTCGCTGGTGCGGAGAAAGATCTTTGTCATGGGTTGCGAGAGCATCGTCTCGGATTCGAGCCCGTAGCGGGCCTCCAACTGGGTGCGGCCCTGAAAACCGAGCACCAGCCGGAGGTTAGCCTTTCGCGCTTCCGTGATTGCGGTCGGTAACTGTGGGAGCCGTTGCAAGCTCGCCAGTTCATCGAGGATGACCCACACCGGACGCGAGCCGCCCTCGGCGGATGTCATCAGGCGCAGAAGCAGAGAATCGAGCCATAGACTTACGAGGGGACGCAAGCTTTCGCGAATCTCGTGACGGCTCGGCAGGAACAGCCAGCCTTGACGTTCGTAAGCCCAGGCTGCGGCGCTCCACCGGCCTTGAGCCTTCTGCTCGGTCGGGAGGAGGCGAAACGCGGCGGCGGCTTGGTTGAAAGTGGATTGCACCGCCGCCCGCTGACCGCCGGCCGTGGGTGCTACGAACGGCGCCAGCGCCGTTCCCTCCAGGCGTTGGTCGATTTCCTCGAAATGGCGCATCCAACGGGTCAGAAGCTCCGGCGTCGGTTTGTAGTGCGCTACCAAATAAGCAAAGATGCTCCGGGCTGCCTCGGGGAAAAATGGATTCTCACGGGGTTTATCTGGGAACAAGGAGTTGGCCAAGGTCAACGCTTCTGGAGCGTAACGGACCTCATCGGACGGAGTCCAGTAGGGCATGCGCTCGTCCACAGGGTTGAGGATGAGATCGCCTTGGGCAGGGTCGTAGAACTGCGGCGTGAACTCCAGAGCAGGGTCGTACACAATAGCGCTCTCGCCGCGGGCGCGGATCTGCGGAAGGAGTTGGCGGATCAGCGACGATTTCCCGGTCCCGGAGTCTCCGAGAAGCAGCAAATGGCTACGCTCTTCGCGGCGCGGAATGCGCACCATGTGCCGCTGCGGATGGCGCGACAACCGTTCGCGGACAGTCAGCGAATCAATCGTCGCGAGACCAACCCCGTCTGAGCGCTTGATCTGGTTGAATTCGGCGCGCGTCACCTGGACAGGGCCTTGGCGGACTCGGCCATCCTGAAGCTGACGCATCGCTTTACGGTCCTGGGCTAGTGCCCACGGCAAGAACAGCAGTACCGCAAAACCACCATATACGGCGTGGCTGGAGAGGTCCCAGAGAGTGTGGCCGCCGTAGATCAAGTTGGTGAGTTGGTCGTGGAGCTTGGCGTTATCGAACTCGTTGTGCAGCCATTCGAGATTTTGGGCGCCGTTCTTGCGGGCAGCTTTGGTGAGAACGAACGGTATGGCCGTATTGGGCGGGATGCCGGGCGGGGGCTCGGCTGACGCTACGTCGTCATCGCTCGCGAGGAGCTTCCGATTGTTCGGGTAGGTCACGGCCAGAAGGCGATACTGATCGCTCCCGCCACGGAGCGTAAACACGTAGGTCAGGAGGTACGTGCGCTGGAGCGGAGTCCACAGAGACTCGACAACCAAGGTCAAAAGGACCGCTGGGAAAAGCAGCGCGGCGATGAGCACAGCCCAGGTGAAAATGGGCTGCGGCGGGGACACTTCTCGACTCCAGTCCGTACTCATCCCCGGCCTCCGGCCGCCTGTGGTTCCGTGCCGCTTTGAACTTGGATCAGGAACTCAATTGCGCGTTTGATCTTGGTCGAGTCGGCGCGTTCGACGATGCCCGCCATCTGTTCGCGGGTGACTTTCCCGTCGCTGGTGAAGACGTAAACCAGGTTCCCGACTATAGTGCGGAGGCCGATGACTTCAGCCAAAAGAGCCTGCTCAACCGGCGTGCCCGAGGGATGGTCGGCGACCTTGAGAAGCACCTCGCGGCACCATTCGCCGAGCGGTTTTCCGGTGTCTTCCGCCAGTGTTTGGAGACGCGCGAAATCGCCTTCCGAAACGCGAACGCCGATACTTTTCGTGCGGAACTGCGAGCGGTCTTGCATGTTGCCTGTCTCAAGGTTATGTCGTTAAGTCAATGAGTTAACGTACACGAGCGCCTCGTACCTCTCAACCCATTGGTTCAGCGCAAGCGCCTGCGGAGCAACACGTTCCCATACGCAATCACGGCGCTTGCATACGCCACCCTGCAAGGGGTGACGTGTCAACACTTCAGCCGGTGCGGAGCACCGTCCGTCCTTCGGGCTTGTCCTAAATCTCTCCATAGACGAGCGACAGCTCCTCCAACACCGGCTGTAGCTCCGGCATCACGAGGGCCTTCTCAAACAACTCCTTCAGCGATTGCCATTCCTCGCGAGTGAATGAAATAGCGATGCCGTTTCTCCGATGCCGAAAATAGAATCGTTCGGGGACGGCATCGTTGGTGTACCCGAAGAACTCCCGCCCTTTCCAGTAACGGCCGGGCTCCAGCCGCACGAGCATAGTGGCAAATTCACGAACTCTCGGGTACCGGCTCAGCGGATACGCGACATCCTTGCGGTTCATCTCAAGCAGCATTTCGATCTCGCCGTCGCTTCCAACGAGAATGGAGAGCCGGTGGTCACCGGAGGCAACTGGCGGGAAGGTTGGCGAGACAAAGGCGTGCCTGCTGCCCAAGGCGCGGATTGGCTTCCGTTCCCGGAGCCAATGCCCGCGCGCAGCCAACCGGAACAGCGTCGGCAAGTATGGCGTGAGTGCATCGTTGATGGCGGCGACTCCTGGCAGAGTCTCGTCTCGCAACGTCACGTACAGGTTCCGGGCGCAGAACACCGGCTTTGGCGGGCGGTCTGAATGCCGCAGTTCCTGAATCAGATCGCCGGTGACTTTCGGGACCACCTCAGGATCGAGTTGCCGCTGATTCAGTGTTGCCCCATCGGTCAATCCCAGGTTGCCTAGATAATATCTGTCGAGTTCGACGCCTCGATCCACTCGCAACGCACGCACAGCCAGAAATGCTTCGAGCACCTGGGCGAATGATTCGGGCGTGGGATGCTCGGGGTCTTCGGCCAGCTCCTCGCATCCCACCTGAATGTATTGGGCTACGAACAGCCATTCGGCATGAGACAATCCCTGCCTCTGTTCCCACTTCCGGCGAATGTTCCAGAGCGACTGAGCGGTGTTCTGCTGCAGGTCGGCCACCTCCAGCCGATGATCCAGCCGGTCATCCTTGGCCGATTCCAGCAACATCTTCGCAACATCAGATGTGGATACGCCGTCGCCGCGGCTGCTTGAGAGCACATTTTTCGCGCGCTCCAGGTACTCCCGAAGCGCATCCGAAATTCGAATGGAAAGGGTTTGTTGTTGGACTTTTCGTTCCATCGACAACATGATTGCATATGTCGAACATGAATGCAAATGTATCGATACAATATATTGCATTGAATCTTGGTTTGATGCATAATCGGGGTAGCTGACGCTCGAAGGGTCTCGCCGATGGCGCACACCTCCCCCACTCGTCCCGTCTTGTCGGCGAGAAGGTCCGCTTTCCCGCCACGCAATACTCCATCATCCGATTTCATTTCTGGAGGCCGAACTGTGATCCGCGATGAGATCCTCACTGTCGTGGAAGTCGCGACAGAATTGCGGTGCTCGAAGGCGCACGTGTATAACGCCATTGCCGGGAAAGTGGAAGGCGTATCGCCGCTGCCGGCGATCTCAATGGGTCGTAGAAAGCTGGTGCGGCGGGGTGCTTTGGAGCAATGGATAAAACTGAATGAAACCGGCGGCGGGGATGCTAACATGGCCTCATCGTCAGCAATCGACACCGTTGGACGCGTGAAGGAGACAGTTCATGCGTAAGCGGTTTCAGAAAGGTAGTTTGCAGAAAGTTCGCGGTGGATGGGTGGCGAGGTGGTGGCAGGACGGGGAGCGTAAGGCGCGGATGTTAGGCCGGGTTTCGCAGATGACGAAAGCGCAGGCGCAGTCCGAACTGGCCGCTATTCTGGCCCCCATCAACAACGAACGTAGTGAGCCGTCGGAGCAGAGCAGCTTCGGCGATTTCGTGCAGCAGGTTTACTTGCCGTTCTATCGGCGAAAGTGGAAGCGCTCGACCGTCATGACCAATGAGGATCGGCTAGCACATCATCTCACGTCGGAGTTTGCCCCTCGCAGTTTGGGCAGCTTCGATAGGGATGAGTTGCAGGCTTTCCTTGACCGCAAGGGCACGACGCTTTCGTTCAGTGTGGTGGATCATCTGCGTTGGGATCTCAAGCAGATATTCGATATGGCCGTTGCAGAGGGATATTTGCGAAGGAGCCCGGCGCTGCTGTTGTTCACGCCTAGGGAATGTAGGCGGGCGGCGACGCGGGTGATGACCGTGGAAGAAGTGCGGCAGTTGTTTTCTGTCCTCGACGTTCGGGAACTGCTGATTGCCAGACTGGCGTTGCTCGCTGGCATGCGGCCCGGTGAGATTTTTGGGCTAAAGTGGGCGCGGATGGAAGCGGACTACGCCGACATCCGGCAGCGTGTTTATCGGGGCGATATCGACTCACCAAAGTCGGTTCGATCCGTGCGCCACGCCGCTCTTTCAGATGGGCTGCTCATCTCCATCGACGACTGGCGGGCCGCGTCGCTCGACACCAGTGCCGATGCGTGGGTGTTCCCATCGGAGAAGCTCACGACGCCGGTTGCAAAGGACAACTGCTGGCGGCGGGGTTTCCTGCCCAAGCTCAAGCCGGTCGGTTTGGCTTGGGTAAACTTCCAGGTCATGCGACGCACTCACAGCTCGCTGCTAAAGGAGCTGGACGTCGATCCGCATGTGCGGGCTGAGCAGATGGGGCACACCGTCGATGTGAACGAGAACGTATATACGATCACATCACTCAAGCGCCGCAAGGACGCCGTGAACGCGCTGGAAAAAGCGATTGGCGCTTAATGGACTCTATCGGACTCTGGGTTTTTCGATGTCCTTGCAAGTGATTGAAAAGATGGAGCGGGAGACGGGGCTCGAACCCGCGACGTCCAGCTTGGGAAAATACTGTTCCGTTGAAAACAGGGAACATATGCGCCTAAGGCGATGATAACTGGCAACTTGCGACCACGCAGTTTCAGACACTTACAGGTATCCGGTTCCTTAACGCAGTAATCGCAGTAACGGAATCGGCGCTGCTTTTTCCGATCACACAAAGAGACTTCGGCTTCCTCGCACAGAGGCACGTCGGGCCACGCCCGGCGTCGCGCGAGGTGGTCATTGCAGCATACACTTTCGCTTGGTGTATCTCCGGCCGGAGATCATGCTTCCCGGCCCATGGAAGACGCGGGTTCCATCCTTCGCCGGGTCCACGGCGACTTGGTCGTTTCCAAACGGCAACTCGAAAAGGCGAGGGGCGTCGAACTCGTTCGTCTGAACCGCGAACAGACGAGTCAAACCCTTTGCTTCAGCTCGCGACCGTTCGTCCTTTGTGGACTACCGGTCCGGCGCCTGCCGCCCAATCAGCTCCTCTACGAACGACGGAATGGTCGCTTCGTTCTGCAGCTTACGGGGCATCCCGACTACGGGGTTCCGTTCGGCCAGGACCGGATCGTGCCGATCTTCCTGGCGACGCTGGCCGTCCAGCAGAAGAGCCAAGTCATCCGATTCCGAAGCGCATCCGAGATGTTGGGAGCTTTCGGGATGCACAAGGGCGGCAAAGAATACCGCCGGCTGATCGGCGCCTTCGAACGAATCTTCGGAGCCACGATGTTCTTTGGGACGGATACGTTGAAGCCGGGGGCCAAGGTGGTCCACAGGTCGCGCTTCAACTTCCTGCGCGAAGCAACGATCTGGTATAACCGTGATGCCACCCAGGCGCCGCTGTCCGAGGCGTTTGAAAACGTAATCGTGCTGAGCGACGAGTTCTATCAAGAGATCGTGGAACACCCGATCCCAACCGACATGGACGCCGTGCGCGTATTGTCGTCGGCGCCGGCGACACTCGACCTGTTCATGTGGCTGTCGTATCGTTGCTTCGCTGCCAAGGGCGAAGAGGCGGTCCCGATCTTCGGGTCTCGCGGCCTAGCCGCGCAACTGGGGAATGTGGAGTACGCGAGGCCGCGGCGCTTCCGCGAAAAACTCGCGGAGTGGCTCCGCGCCATCCACGTCATGTGGCCGGGATGTCCGGCGCGCATCTCGGCAGACGGTTCCGCTCTGATCGTCAACCGGGCCACGGCCATCGCACCAGCGTGCTGATCAACGCCTGAAGCAACGGCTTCAGGTCTGCATATTCTTGTCGAACGCTGCCCTACCGGGACGGCATACAGTGAGCGTGTGCCCGGCACGGGACTTTAGGGGCGCCTTTCGTAAACGACTGCTTTGATGGACCTTCTTGCTCGCTAGCGCGTTTCGGAGACACCCACCAGCAGATCTCGGAAGTACCGATTGACCGCGTTGAATGTCGCGTCAATATCCGGTGGCAGCCCGCATTCCTTGGCCAGCGCCGCGAACGGCTGGCGCCAATCTGGCGGCGGTGGAATCAAGCCCGACGGCAGGTCGTGTGAATTTCGCCGCTTGAACGTCCGATGCAAAGCGTCGAGGAGTCTGACCTTGTCCAGGCCGCCTCCTCCAATCAGCAGGGCGAGATCCACCAAGTCCTTCACCCTGCTGTTCGCGGCACTCCGCGGGAGCGTGTACGCGTGGATCTTCTCGGCAAACTGCTGCTCCCGAGCGATCATCTGAACTCGCGAAGCCTCGACGCCGGCGAATCCCAGCCAGTCTCGGCACTGCGCGATCTCCAGCGGTTGCAGAACGACATCGCCGATCCCCACATCCAGATGGAACCGGGCGAAGGTGCGCGCGTCGAGGCGAGCCTCCACGGAATATCGAGATCCGCCGTAGGGCGCGGCGGTCAGATCCATAGCCGCCGGGCCGATCACGTATTCAAACCAATCCCCGAGGGCAAGATCGGCCTTATTCTGAAGCATCGCCCTCACAGCCTGGTTTGCATCGCCGTCGGCCATCGTCGCCACCAGATGCGGCAGTGTGAGGTCGATGTCCACGGTGGCTCGTGCCATCTTGAACCGGAGTTCGAGTGCGTACCCGCCCTTCAGCGCCCAGGGCGCCGGCTCTTCCCGGAAGAGCCGTGCCAGTAGGCGATCGAATGACACCTGGCGCCGCAGACGATTCAGATCGA
Organism: Bryobacteraceae bacterium; assembly: GCA_049686695.1. Lineage (GTDB taxonomy): Bacteria > Acidobacteriota > Terriglobia > Bryobacterales > Bryobacteraceae > Bog-375. Next base: position 10,420 of record JBAVIH010000317.1, read on the forward strand.
CCTGCTCCGTCAGCGCCGCCGTTCTGAGACGCTCCTCAAGCGCCTTTCGGAACGCCCCAGCGGTGGCGTAGGTCTTCGGCTCGGGCATTACGCCGCCCGCCTTAGTACATCTTCAATCAGTCTGCGTGCGGGTTCAGTCATGTGCGTATCGTGGATCTGCCGTCGGCTGATGAGCCCCCGGTCGGCCGCCTGGCGGATCGCCTGGCGGAGAATGCTACGCTCCACGCCTCCGGCGTCGATCAGATCCAGAATCGTGCGGAGCGGCCGTGTGAACTTGTAACCCTGCGACGTGGCGACATCGGCCTCTGCGAGGTCCGCATAGTGGAGGGCGAGGACACCCGGAATCTCGCTGTTGCGGCGGAATCCGGTTGGAACGGTCATGTGCAGCTTGGCCGGATTCAGGTCCGAGAGCTCATGCAGGCTGAGCGCCGTGTGGTGGCTGAAGACGCCTTCGACTTCCTCGTTGCGATTGCGCGACCACAGCGACCACAGGACCAGGTCGGGCCGATCGGTGGACGGGAAAAGAGCGAGCCGGTAGATGCCGCGATGTTCCCGAATCCAATTGCCCGCATGCACGTGGTACGGATGCGTGTTTTCGGCGAAGCCGGCGGCCTTGGCCTGCTTCGTGGTGAAGAACCCCTGCTGCTGCTCCGCCACCTCGAACAGCCGCTTCGATGCTTCTCTGTGCGACTGGGCCATAACACAATACTACAAAGTTGTTGATGTATTGTCAAATAGCCCAGAACACCAAATGCTGCTCGCGCCTTTTCCCTGCCATGCGGCGGCGCGGTTCAACTCAGGCATCTGTCCCACGAGCGCATGCTGCCGGGGCCTTCTTTCCACGCACAAGCCGCACACCCCGTTGAGCCAAAGCTCGGACAGCGTCCTCTTCGTCTTGCCGACATGGTGCCCGAGACGGGGGCTGTTCGTCCGGGGCAGACACAAAATCCTTTCGTCAGCCGTTTCCTTGCGATAAGGATGCGCCATCTTCCTTTCGTTATCCAGTGCGTGTCACAATGCCCCGGCTGTTTTTCCCTGCCGTGAGGCGGCGGTTCGGGTCAGGCCGGATTTCCACATTTCCACGGTTTAGAGCTGCCTACTACTGGTCTTTCGTCAGGTAAATACAGGTATAAAGAAGGGCGCCCCCAAAGTCCCGTCCAAGCGCCCCTAAAGTCCCGTTCCGGGCCGGGCAGAAGCGCCCCTAAAGTCCCGTGGATTATTCCGATCTCCCACAGGAGTTATCCACAGCCCATGAGGCGCCTTGGACTGGCGGTTGGGGCTCTTGGGGGGCTGTGTTGGCTCCTTGGAGCATCAAAGACATGTGACGGCACAGCACCACAGACTTGTATTGGTCCGGCATCGCCGGGCTAATGAGCATGACGCTAGTCGGCCACTGCCGAAAAGTCCGGCGGTGCATATTACCCCGCCATCCAGCGGGACCGCACGGTGGCAGGTTTCTCCGCCTGCCGATGCCGCTGCTCCGGAGCTCACAAGCCCATCTGATCGAGGCCATTGCGAAACCTTCGACGGCCCTGGAACGGTGAATTGACACATTCAATCAAAACACGCTATCTGACTCAGGGTTTCGCTTGGTATTGACAATCAGTCTGTTTGACGATATATATCAATATACGCAGTATTATTGCGGGTAGCGACCGAATATGTCAGACTCCACGTTCGATTTCTTTGCTCGGCATCCGGTCTTCACAGTGGATGAGTTTGCCGCCCGGCTTGATTCTCGACAATCCCGAAACCACCGCTCCCAAGAGTCGCTGTTGGCACACCATGTCCGCTCAGGCCGACTGCGGCGGCTCCGGCGAGGACTGTACGCGGCGGTTCCCTTCGGAATGGAGCCTGAGTCCTACCAGCCAGACCCTTTTCTGGTGGCGGGAAAGCTGGCCGACGACGCAGTCCTCGCTTATCACACGGCGCTGGAATTTCATGGCAAGGCGCACTCGGTTCACGAAGAGTTTATGTTCCTGACGCATCGAGCGGTGCGAAAGGCTCGGGTTGGCAGCGGCACATACCGCAGCGTACCCTTTCAGAAGGCGCTTCTCCGGTCTGGCAACGAATTGGTCGGCGTCGCCAAGGCGGATCGCCTGGGGGTGGAAGTCCGAGTCACTGGCCTGGAGCGCACTATGGTAGACCTCTTGGACCGCCCGGACCTGGGCGGAGGTTGGGAAGAGGTTTGGCGCTCACTCGAATCCGTCGAGTACTTCGATCTCGACCAGGCGGTCAAGTACACACTGCTGCTGGAGAACGCCACCACGGCGGCGAAAGTTGGGTTCTTCCTGGATCAGCATCGAAAGGCACTCATGGTCGAAGACAGGCACCTGGAGCCGCTTCGAGAACATCTTCCAGAGCGGCCCGTTTATTTGGAACGCAGCGAGCGTCGCTCAGGGCGCCTCGTCAAGGCTTGGCGCTTGATCGTCCCGACGGAGATTCTGAATCGATCCTGGGAGGAAATTGCGTGAAGATATCCAGCCAGCGGTTATTGCAGGAATCCGAAGCGACCGGCTTCCGGCCTGAGATTCTGGAAAAGGCGATTCATCTTCTGAATCTGTTGACGGGTTTCAACCAGCATCCATTTCTGCGAGACCGGGTCGCGCTCAAAGGAGGCACAGCCCTAAACCTGTTCATCCTCGACCTACCGAGATTGTCGGTGGACATTGACCTCAACTATGTGGGGGCCGTCGATGTGTCTGCCATGCAATCCGAACGGCCCAGGCTGGAGGAGGCCATTACGGCTGTGTGTTCCCGCGAGGGACTGATAGTCGCGCGGTCGCCGGGCGACGAGCACGCCGGAGGGCGTTTTGTCCTTCGCTACGAGAGCGCCCTCGGCGGCGGTGGCAACCTGAAGCTCGACATCAACTACATGTTCCGTCAGCCGCTGTGGCCCGTCCGGCGCATGGATTCGTATGCGCATGGAACAATCGGCGCTGTAGACATAGCGTGCGTGGATATCCATGAACTGGCCGCCGGAAAGCTCGCCGCGCTCCTTGCGCGCCATGCCAGCCGTGATCTGTTCGACGCGCATCAGCTTCTGACAACCCAGCAATTCGACATTGGCCGGCTCCGGCTGGCCTTTGTCGTATACGGGGCATTGAACCGCAAAGACTGGCGAACGGTGTCGGCCGGAGACGTTGGATTCAGCCCGAACGAGATCAAGAACGAACTTATTCCGGTCTTGCGGCGAACGGCGGCGGGCGATCTGCCGGAACTAATGCCGCGACTGGTTGATGACGTTCGCGATAAGTTGGCGATGGTCCTGCCTCTGTCGGATGGAGAGTCTCGATTCCTAAGTCAACTGCTCGATGAGGGGATCATTGCCCCAGCCTTGCTCACCGATGACCATGAGCTTGGCGAGCGGATCAGGAACCATCCGGGCCTCTCGTGGAAAGCCGTGAATGTTCGGGCGCACCGCCGCAGCCGATGACGGCGCCGCAGATGCCAAGCCGCCTGAGATTCCCGCTATACATGATTTCTCCGGCAAACCCCGAAAAGCCCTGCGGAATTATGTATAGGCAATCCGAGTAGGATCAATGTCTTGCAGATTTTCCGCCGTGTTTCTATGCGTAAAACCATCCCGAACCGCTGCCTAGCCGAGGGGTTTATGTAGACGCCAGCGAGTCCAGCGTCGCGATCCCTCCGGGACGATCCGGCCCTGTCTCTTGGGGCGCATCGCGACGCGCCGATAGGCTCCCCCGCGGGGGACGTGCCCCCTAAAAGGGCACGTCCGTCGGTTCCGCCTCCTGCGGAACGGCTTCGGTCTGCTGCTTGGCGCGGTCGAGCTTGAGGATCGACTTGGTTCGGATCTCGACGATGCGATGCTTCACGCCGTCCTTCTCGTACTCGCGGCTCCGTAGCTCGCCTTCCACCTGAAGGTGCGCGCCCTTCTTGATGTCCGCCGCGAAGGCCGCGAACTTGGCGCCCCAGACGATGCAGCGGTGCCACTCGGTGCGCGACTGCCATTCGCCCGCGCGATCCTTCCAGGAATCCTTGGTCGCCAGCGAGAGGACCGTGTAAGGGGCGTCGTTCTTGGTGACTCGCTTTTCCGCGTCCTTGCCGAGAAAGCCGATGAGAGTAACTCTGTTTTGGAACATGGTGTTTCTCCGTTTCTGCCCCGTTCGCTCGGGGCACACATCCCGAAGGGCGCGAGGCGCGCTGCTCCCAAGGCAAGGGCTGCATTTTGCGGAAGGGGACCCAAACTCGCTTTGGGGAAGGAGTCCGGAAAAAGCAGAAGCCCGCAGTCCGCCGGGCGCAGCTACAGCGCCGAAGCGGTGCCGGAGCGATAAGGGGTGAACGGGAAACACTCCGGAACAGAGTCTCAATGGCCGATCAAGCAGGACGCCCGAGAGGCAGTCATGACGACCGCTTCCGGAGGATCGCTCGCCGGCCAATTCCTGAGCGGAATGCGGGGAGCGCGCAGTCGCCGGGTGGTTGCGGAATCGGTTGGGGCCTACTCGCGGAACGTGCGGCGGATATGGGGTGGCGCGTCATTGGAAATCGGTGGAGCTGCGAAATTGGGACGGCACGGCGCTCGGGGGGAACAGAACCGTACTCGGCGATGGACGGAGCCGACTGAAGCGGAACAGGCCGATAACGAGGGCTGCTCAACTCAGGTGCATCCAATACTAGGATGCAAATTCCGCCGCATGGTGACAAATCAGCTTGTCACGGATCGTGGCGAACTGCATCTTCAAGATTGCATGGATTCGTCCGCTGAAGTCCCGCCAGAGCCGCTGCAGCCAGTCGACGCGGCTATCGCACGGGCCACCCACGCGGAATTACGGGGCAACAATGAGCGCTTGAAGCTCCTGTTGGATCTGAACAACGCCATCATCTCGAATCTGGAGCTTCGCGATCTCCTGCGAGCCATCTCGGCGAGTGTCCGTCACGTAATGAAGTGCGACTCAGTGGGTATAGCGCTGCCGGATCCGAGCGACCAGCGGCTGCGCATTCACGCGGTTGATTTTCCCGAAGGGCGAGGTCTCATTCGCGAAGAAGGCAAGGTTCCGGCCGCCGAGGGGCCGACCAACCGGGCATTTCGCATCGGTGAACCCATTGCGCTGGACGCGCAGGCATTGGCCGCGTTGGACGTCGACAATCTGGCGGTGGCGGAGGGATTTCAGGCTCTCTGCGACGTTCCGCTGGTCAGTCGGAACCGCACGCTGGGCGTCTTGTGTCTCGGCCGGCTGCACGACAATCCGTTTACCGGGGATGAGGTCGATTTCGTCCGCCAGGTCGCGACGCAGGTTGCGATCGCGGTGGAAAATGCCTTGGCCTATCGGCAAATTGCCGAGCTCAAAGACAAGCTGGCGCAGGAGAAGCTCTACCTGGAAGACGAAATCCGCAGCCAGATGAATTTCGATTCCATTATTGGCCGCAGTCCGGCGCTTCAGAAGCTGCTGCAACAGGTGGAGACCGTAGCTCCCACCGATTCGACCGTGCTCATATACGGCGAAACCGGAGTGGGGAAGGAACTCGTTGCGCGAGCCATCCACAACCTGAGCTCCCGCGGCAAGAACGCCTTCGTCAAGCTCAACTGTGCCGCCATTCCGACCGGTCTGCTGGAAAGTGAGATGTTCGGGCACGAAAAGGGTGCCTTCACGGGCGCCATAGCGCAGCGCATCGGCCGGTTCGAGCTGGCAAGCCATGGGACCGTTTTCCTCGATGAGATTGGAGAAATTCCTCTGGAACTCCAGCCGAAGCTCCTCCGCGTGTTGCAGGAACGGGAGTTTGAACGCCTTGGCAGCTCCCGTACCCTCCGCACCGAGGCTCGTCTGATCGCGTCGACCAATCGGGACCTGGCCACCATGGTGAAGGAACAGAAATTTCGGATGGACCTCTACTACCGTCTGGAAGTCTTTCCCATCTATGTGCCGTCACTGCGGGAGCGGCAGGACGACATTCCTCTTCTGGTGCGTCACTTCGTGGAGCAGTTCGCCAGGCGCATGAACAAGGCCATCGATACGATTCCCTCGGAAAGCATGAGTGCGTTGCTACGCTATCCGTGGCCGGGCAACATCCGGGAGTTGCAGAACCTGATCGAGCGCGCGGTAATTCTGTCCGCCGGGCCGATTCTCAATGTGCCGCTCGCCGGTTTCCACACGCAGCCCGTCTCCGCCGCCACAAGCAAACCGGAAACGCTCGAAGAGGTCGAACGCCGGACGATTCAGGAAGCGCTCAAGGCCACCGATTGGGTCGTGAGCGGGCCTCGGGGCGCTGCTGCCCGGCTCGGTCTGAAGCGAAGCACGCTTCAGTTTCGGATGGATAAGCTCGGCATCCGCAAATCGTACTCGCGCGAAGCGGACATCTAACTGGGCTGCTCATACCGTGACGCGAACCGGTCCACTACGTGCTGCCAACGTGCCGGTAGCCTGCCAGCATGTTGGCAGAATCGCTTTGGCGTAGGTTGCCAACCAACGTGTAATGACCATTCACTCCAGCCAAATCGCGACGCGGCATTCTGGCCGGCCGATTGCTCTCTTACATGGCGAGGTTCGCGCACAGGAGGCAAGAAATGAAAGCCGTGAACATAGCACTTGAACTGGCACTGCTCGGGGCGGGCCTTCCCGGCCTGTTGAGCGCAATTGATTTGCAGCCCGACACCCTGAAGGCGTGGGGTGAGTACATTCGGAACGCCGACTCACGCATGCAGCCGTGGCTGGATAGCCGACAGCCGTTCCTATGGTCGGACGAATCGCCTGACCGGAGCCGGCGTCTGCGGCGCGGTGAGACTCTGGTGGTCC
>JBAVIH010000318.1:0-30273 GCA_049686695.1 Bryobacteraceae bacterium
AGGAAGCGCTGAGCGTGCGAAACATGTGCAGGCAGATCAGCAGCGAATCCACCACGCTCCACGGACGCGGCTGGTAGCCGAGCAGGCGGAATTCGAGCGGCAGGTTGCCGAGATGGCTGTTGACGAACGCATTGACGCCGCGGGCGTAAGCGGCCATCGCGGCGCGATCCGCCGCCGGCAAATCGACGTAGGCGCGCTCGGCGATGCGGCGCATCCGCAGGCGGCGGGATTCGCGGTCGGACTCGAGCGCCCCGGCGCCCACCACTTCCGACAGGTCGCCCGCGGCGAGCCTCCGCAGCGCATCCATCTGCCACAGCCGGTCCTGCGCGGTCACGTAGCCTTGCGCGAACAGGGCATCCTCGAGGCTGGACGCCGCCACGTGCGGCACGCCGTGCGCATCGAATTGCACCGCGACCGGCGCCGCTACCGTAACTTCGATGGACCCGGAACGCTGCGGCAGCGGCCGCCAGACGCACCAATACACCACTGCCAGGGCCGCCACCACCACCACGGCCACAACCAGGTTTACGATTTTGACGATTCGTGCCAGCGCGGAATGTGACATGGAGAGCCGACTCTCATCATAAACTGTGCGGGCACGCGCTTTGCTTCGAGATCTCCGCTAAAATGTGTTCGGCGGACTGTGACCTATTACCCATTTCGAGTCGTTCTGGTCGTGTTGCTGATCGCGGTGAACGGTTTCTTCGCGGGCGCCGAGGTGGCGCTGCTTTCGGTGCGGCATTCGCGCCTGCGGCAAATGGCGGAGAATGGCTCCGCCGGCGCGCAGGCCGCTCTCAACCTGCTTTCGAATCCCGGGCGGCTGCTGTCGGTAACGCAGGTGGGCGTCACGTTAGCCAGCCTGGGGCTGGGCTGGGCCGGCGAGAACACCCTGTACCAGTTGCTGGTTTCCAGGCTGCACACGCCGGCCAATCCGATAGCGGCCAACATTCTACAGGGCGCCTGCCTGGCGGTTGCCTTCCTGGCGATCTCGTACATGCACGTGGTACTGGGCGAAGTGGTTCCCAAGAATCTGTCGATGGCCCAGGCCGACAAGCTGGCCGCCATCGTGGCGCCGGCGCTGCTGCTCTTTTACCGCGTGTCCCTGCCATTCGTAGTGGTGGTAGAGCGCTCCGCCGGCGTAATCACCCGCACGCTGAAGTTGAAAAACGCGCCGCACGGCGGAGGCCATTCGGCCGAGGAACTGAAGCTGATCGTCAGTTCCAGCCGCGGCCTCGGATACCTGCCGGAGGCTCAGGAGGACATGATCCACCGCGTGCTCGATCTGGACTACGTGGTGGCGCGCGAGATCATGGTGCCGCGCAACGACATCGTTTCGGTGGAAGCCGGCGCCGGTCTGGACGACGTGCTGCGCACCATGATTGCCAGGAAACATTCCCGGCTGCCGGTCTACCGGGGCTCGCCCGAGAAGATCGTCGGCATTCTGCACTACAAGGACCTGCTGCCGGTTTGGGAGGAGCGGCGGAGCGCCATTCGCTCCGGCAAGGCCAGCCGCAGTTTCCACATTGGCAGGCTGCTGCGCCCGCACCTGGTAGTGCCGGAGACCAAGCCGCTCTCGCAAATGCTGGAGCAATTCCGCGACGGCCACTCCCACATGGCCATGGTGGTGGATGAATTCGGCACCATCGTGGGGATGCTGACGCTCAAGGATGTCCTGGAACACCTGGTGGGACGCATCGAGGACGAGCACGCCGAGAGGGACGTGCGCCGCGACGCGTATACCGGCGAGATCGAACTGGACGGCGCCACGCGCATCCGCGATTTGGAATCCGAGTTCGGCATCGAGATCCCGGCGGATGCCGGCTTCGAGACGCTGGCCGGCTTCCTGCTCTTTCGCCTCGGCGCTATCCCGCGCTCGGGCGACCAGGTGGGGTACGAAGGCCGCCGCTACACGGTGATCGAGATGGACCGCAATCGCATCGCCCGCGTGCGCGTGGAAAAGCTGACGGAAACCGGGTAACGCGGGCAAGCTGAAGCATGCCCCACCGGCGGCATGCACGGGGGTGGGGCATGCTTTAGCTTGCCCGTTCTCTGCGGTCTCGCATCTGATAATGTAGATCCAATGCCCGCCGAGAACCCATTCCAGGATCCGCTGCGCTTCGAACGGCGCATCCCGCCGTGCGCCGCGGTGATTTTTGGCGCCAACGGCGATTTGACCAAGCGCAAGCTGCTGCCCGCTCTCTACCGTCTGGCCTACGACCGGCGCCTGGCGCCCGGATTCGCCATCGTGGGCACTTCGCGCACGCCCCTCACCGACGACCAGTTTCGCGAAAAGATGAAAGAGGCGGTCGCCGCGTTTTCCGAAGACACGAAGTTGGACGAAGATCTCTGGAAGGCGTTCGCCGAGGGCCTCCATTATGTAGCGGGAGATCTCGGCGACGCCGCGCTGTTCCGGCGCATCGGAGAGAAACTCGCGGAGATCGACCAATCCCGCCAGACCGGCGGCAACGTGCTGTTCTATCTTTCCACCCAGCCCAGCCAATACGCGCTGGCGGCTCAGGGCATCGGCGCGGCCGGCCTGCAGCACGGTTCCGGCTGGCGCCGGCTGGTGGTCGAGAAGCCTTTCGGCCACGACCTGGCCAGCGCGCGCGAGCTGAGCGATCGCCTGCACGACGTCTTCGCCGAATCCGACGTCTACCGCATCGATCATTACCTCGGTAAGGAAACCGTACAGAACATCCTGGCCTTTCGCTTCGGCAACGGGATTTTCGAGCCGCTCTGGAACCGCCGCTACATCGATCACATCGAGATCACCGCCGCCGAATCGATCGGCGTCGAGGGCCGCGGCGCTTACTACCAGGAAGCCGGCGCGCTGGCCGACATGATCCAGAACCACCTCTTGCAGGTGATGGCCACGATTGCGATGGAACCCTGCGCCAGCTTCCGCGCCACCAGCGTGCGCGACGAACGCTCCAAGCTGCTGCGCTCGATGAAGCCGATGACGCCCGACGAGATCCGCGAGAATGCGGTGGCTGGCCAGTACGGCCCGGCGCGAATCGGCGGCGAAGACGTTCCCGGATTCCGCCAGGAGCCCGGCGTCAACCCGGTCTCGACCACCGATACTTATTCCGCGGTGACCCTCTTCGTGGAAAACTGGCGCTGGGCGGGCGTGCCTTTTTATGTGCGCACCGGCAAGCGGCTGCCCAAGCGAGTCACCGAAATCGCCATCCACTTCCACCAGGCTCCGCTGGCCATGTTCGATGGCGAGATGGCGGACGGCACGCCCAACCTGCTGATCGTGCGCATTCAACCCGAAGAGGGCATTTCGCTCAAGTTCCTCTCCAAGCGTCCCGGCGCCGGCATGAAACTGCGCCCGGTGTCGATGGACTTTAACTACGGCTCGAGTTTCGGCGAACGCTCGCCTTCCGCTTACGAGACGCTGCTGCTCGATGCCTTGCTCGGCGATGCCACGCTGTATACGCGGCAGGACATGGTGGAAGCCAGTTGGGCCGTGGTCGAGCCCATCCAGAACGTGTGGCGCGCCGGCAGTTTCGATTTCCCCAACTACGCCGCCGGAACCTGGGGACCGGCCGACGCGGACCTGATGCTGGCCCGCCGCGGCCACACCTGGAGGAAACCGTGATGGCGATCGCGCCTCCCGAGAAGATCCTCAAGGATCTCGCCGATCTCTGGGTGACCACCGGCAAGCAGGAAGCTGGCGAAGCGGCGCACGGGGTGCTTCGCGCCTGCACGATGACCCTGATCGTCATCACCGAGGACCGCGAGGACCCGGCCGCCCTGGGCGAAACCATCGCCGCCCTGATGCCGGAGCATCCCGCGCGCACCATCGTCATCCGCCGCACCGGCGCGGGCGAACGCTCGATCGCCCAGCGCGTGTTCGCCCAGTGCTGGATGCCGTTCGGGCAGCGCCGCCAGATCTGTTGCGAGCAGGTGGAGATCGTCTGTTCGGACGCCTCGCTCGGTGATGTGCCGTCGGTGGTGCTGCCGCTCGAAGTGCCGGATCTTCCGGTGATCCTGTGGTGCCGCAGCCCGCGCCTGCTCGAGATGGCCGAGTTCCGCGCTCTGGCCGCCATGGCGCGGCGCGTGGTGGTGGATTCGGGCGCCATGCCGGATGCGCCCGCCACCCTCCGGCGCTTGGCGGACGAATCCTCCCGCGGCATGCTGATCGGCGACCTTGCCTGGACCCGCCTCACCCGCTGGCGGCAAACCCTGGCGCAGATCTTCGAAGACACCCGCCATGCCGCCCGCATCACCGGTGGCGCGCGCATCGCCGTGTCCGACGGGGGCGGGGTCACCACTACCGCCCTTTACATGGCCGCCTGGATGGCCGGCTCGCTCGATTCGGCCGGCATCGCCGCCACCGTGCGAATTCGCACCAGAACGTTCGGGACCTTTGCCGAGCTCGAATGCGGCGACTTTCACGCCCGCCTGGAGCGCCAGGACAGCCACCTGGTGGCCACCGTCAACGGGCTCTCGCAGTGCACCCTCCTGCCCAAGCCGGACGAGTATCTGCTGCTGCGCGAGGAACTCGGCATCCTGCACCGCGACCCGGTCTTCGAAAAAACCCTGGCGTCCGCCGCGCCGTTTGCGTATGCTACCGATTGAATGAGCGTTCATTACCAGATCGGCCAGAACCCTCGGGCCGCCGCCGAGGCGTGCGCCAGCCACATCGTCGCCACGCTCGAAGCCGCGCTTGCCTGCCAGGAGTTGGCCACTCTGGCCGTGTCCGGCGGCACAAGCCCCAAGTGGATGTTCGAGCGGCTGGCGGCGTCGGATCTGCCGTGGAACCGCACCCACATCTTCTTCGTCGATGAGCGCGTGGTGCCGCCTTCCGACCCGGCCAGCAATTTCAAGCTGGTCAACGAGCATCTCATCCTGCCCGCGCGCGTGCCCCAGTCGAGCGTCCACCGCGTGGCCGGCGAACTGGCTCCGCAAGCGGCGGCCCAGCACTACGCCGAGCAGATCCGCCGCTTCTTCGGATTGAACGAAGGAGAACTTCCGCGCTTCGACGTGGTGCATCGCGGCATGGGGCCGGACGCGCACACGGCCAGTCTGTTCCCCGGAGACCCGTTAATCGAGGACCGCCAGGGCATCGCCGCAGCCACCTTCGCCGCGCAGTTTCGCCAGTGGCGGGTCACCCTGCTGCCGGGCGTCCTGGTGGCCGCCAAGCACACGGTTTTTCTGGTTACAGGGGACGACAAGAGAGAGGCTCTGCGGTCGGTGATCAAAGGCGAGTACGATCCGATGAAGTATCCCGCGCAAATCGCCACCCGGCCCGGCCGCGACGTGGTCTGGTTCCTCGACCAGGCCGCCGCCGCCCTCATCGAGCAGTAGCCGGGTGGGGCATGCTTTAGCCTGCCCTCTGTTTTTCCAGGCCGGCGCCACTCAGCCTGGCACGCACTCGTTAGTGGCGACGGTTCCCGGCCGAAACGCTACACTATCTTTATGGAGTGGATCGAACAGGTATCCCGCCGTCACGCCCATATTCCGGCTGTTGCGGAAACCGCGGCCGCGCGCGCCGCGCGCATCGATCGTTCGCTCACCGCTTCCGCGCAGGCCCTGGAATCGCTGCAACAATCCGCCGGCTGCTGGTGGGGCGATCTCACGGCGGACACCACTCTCGAATCCGATTACATCCTCTACGCCCTCTGGCGCCACCAGCCGGACGCCGATGGCGAATGGCGCCCACCCGACTCGGTGCGAATCCGCAAAGCCTGCCATGCTATCCTTCGCCGTCAGCTCCCCGATGGCGGCTGGAACATTTACCCCGGCGGCCCGTCGGAAATTAATGCGACCGCCCGCGCCTATACGGCTTGCAAGCTGGCCGGAAAAATCGCCGGCATAGATCCCGATTCGGCCCCCATGCGCCGCGCGCGCGATCGCGTGGTAGCGCTCGGCGGCCTGCAAGCCGCCAACAGCTATACCAAGATCAACTTCAGCCTGCTGGGCCTGTTTCCGCGCCGCTGGGCGCCCAGCGTTCCGCCGGAAATCGTGCTCGCGCCCGGCGACATCCTCTATGAAATGTCCTCCTGGACGCGCGCCATCCTGGTGCCGCTTTCCATCGTGCAAGCCATCGGCAAAACCAAGATCACGCCGCACGGAATAGCGGTGGATGAGTTGCTCCGTCCCACCGCCAGGTTCTCGCTGCCCAAGGGGGACGCCGCCGCCCTCCTCTTCCACCAGGTGGATCGCGCCGTCAAACTCTGGGAGAAGCGCGGCCTCAAGAACGTGCGCGCGCGCGCCATCCGCGAAGCGGAACGCTGGATGCTCGAGCGCACCCGCCACACCGACGGCCTCGGCGCCATCTACCCTTCCATGATGTACTACATCATGGCGCTGGAATCGCTCGGCTACCCGGAGGATCAGCCGGACCTGGTCGAAGGCGTCCGCCACTTCGAGAACCTGATTCTGGAGGACGAGGACCACTTCCAGTTCCAGCCCGCCGTGTCGCCGCTGTGGGACACCGCCATCTGCTCTTATGCGCTCGGCCAGTTGCAGGAAGTGCGCGCCGGGACCGAATCCTGGGCGCCCTCGCCCGCCGTCCTCACCCGCGCCGCCGATTGGATGCTCTCGAAGGAAGTGCGCCGCAAGGGCGACTGGGCCGTCAAGCGGCCCGACCTGGTGCCCTCCGGCTGGGCGTTCGAATTCGCCAACGAGTATTACCCGGACGTGGACGATACCGCCATGGTGCTGCTCGCGCTCGGCCACGCCAAGGCCAGCGATGCCAAGGCGCAGGTCCGCGTGGAACGCCGCGCTATCGATTGGATCCTCGGCATGCAATCCTCCGACGGCGGGTGGGCGGCCTTCGACGCCGATAACAACTGGCGGATTCTCAACAAGGTGCCCTTCGCCGACCACAACGCCATGCTCGATCCGACCTGCCCCGATATCACTGGCCGCGTGATCGATGCCCTGGTCAAGCGCGGATTGCCCACCACTCACGCCGCCATCCAGCACGGCGTGCAGTTTCTGCTTCGCTCGCAGGAGCGCGATGGAAGCTGGTACGGCCGCTGGGGCGTCAATTACATTTACGGCACGTTCCTGGCGCTGCGCGCGCTGCGCGTGGCGGGCGGCGCCCAGGCGCAGCCGGCCATCGGCAACGCCGCTCAATGGGTTCGCAGCGTCGCCAATCGCGATGGCGGCTGGGGCGAATCCTGCCAGAGCTATCGCGACAACCACTTTGTCGCCGGCCCCTCCACCGCGTCGCAAACCGCCTGGGCCGTGCTCGGCCTCTGCGCCGCCGGCGACACGACCTCGTCCGCCGCCGAGCGCGGCGTCAATTACCTGGTAGAAACCCAGCAGCCCGACGGCCGCTGGAAAGAAGAGCAAGCCACCGGCACCGGCTTCCCCAACGTCTTCTATCTGACTTACCACTTATACCGCGACTACTTCCCGCTGTTAGCGCTGGCAACCGTGCGCGCGAGCGGGATGCAGAGGCAGACGGCGTAGGGATGGCGGTAGTTGGCGCTGCAAGTTAGGCCGTTAGGCCTGCTCGTCGAGCTGCTTGAGTGGTACTCCGTCCTCGGATTTCCACACGAGAAGGCCGTTTGCGCTACCACCGTGTATGACGACCGCAGCTGCGGACGGACTAGAAAACTCGACATCCTTGGTGAACACCAGGAACCCATTTTCCTCGGTGAGCGTGCCATCGGCAATGAGCTGCTTGCGCTGGGCCACCACGTAGGGATAGTTCTCGGCGGCAGGACGCTGTTCCAGGACGGCGGCGGAGCCGCGGAACACAACGAAGCCGTCCGCAGTTCGCTGGCCCTGTGCCTCGGCTCCCTTGATGCGGCAGAACAGCACTCCGCCGGGCTGAGCTTTCGCGGCAGCCTGAGCGATAGGCGCAAGAATGTCCGACCCGAGGACGGGAAGGAGCTGCCGGATACGGGCTAGAAAAACCTCCATGTCTTGGGTGTCTGATTCGGGAAGCCTCGATCCGCCAGCCTCGTTCTGCTCGAGCGTGAACCTGTTTATCTGTTTTGCTTCGGCGAGGAGGCGGCTCTCGAGATACCTCACGTGGGCTTTGGTCAGGTTCTCGTCCTTGCTGGCGAAGACGATGGCCGAAACCCAAAAGTCCTTCGTCTTGTGCTGCTTCAATCGGTCGCGAATGACCTCCGCCTCGCCGATGTAAGCGCGGGGCTGGTTGGTAAGAGGGTCGCTGCCAATGAGGATATAGACTCCGGCCTTATCGAGTTCCTCACGGGTTAGAGGATCGTCTAGCTCAGTACGGGGCGCGGCAACGGCTTTGCCGGTCCAGTTAGAAATTTCGGCGGTGCGTAAGCTCTTTGCATCTCCGCGCGGAAGAAAGAGCTTGATAGTCGCCGATGTCATGTGTTCCATCTGTTCGAACCGTCTCTCGCCCAGGGGCTCCTGCGTAGACGCGTCCCTCAACCCAAGCTCCAGCTCCAGCAGCAGCGGCCTCCATTGGACCTCGATTCGCGACGCCAGTCAAGCAGGCCGGGCGGTGTCGACGAACGCTCCACGTCGCCAGCCCGGCAGGGCGACAGAAAATAGCCCAGTGCGCGAGCACTGGGACCATCCGTGAAATCACCCAGCCCCGGAACGGGGCGAAAGAACGGCCGTGCGTTCACTTGCGGCCTGGCGTTCTCTTACGCCCCGTTCCGGGGCTGCGGGATTCGATGCTGAATTCCCAGTGCTCGCGCACTGGGCTATTTTCTGTCGCCCCAGCCGGGGCTCTGCGGTGGATGTAGATGTTGCGCATAAGAATCGCCGCAACTCCCCGGCACGGCGTCCTGTGGCAAGAACCGTATGGCCTTGTGGCTAATCGACACGCTTACTTTGGGAAGTTGATGATTGTAGGGATGGTTTTTCGGCATTCGACGTGCTCCCATGGATGTATCATGCGTGTCAGAGCCTTAGTGTGTCTGGCGCTGTTGAGCGCGGCCGGTGCGATGGCGGCGACCTCAGGTTTTCTGCTGGGGCTGGACTACAGCGAGTGGTTTGTCCCCGAAGTCATGCAGATTGCCACGGATGGCTCCGGGGCTCTCTACATCCTCTCGGCCACTAACGGCGCGACCGGCGGCGTGGTGACGAAAATGTCGCTGGACGCGAAGACCATCCTGTGGCAGAACAACCTCGGATTCCGGGCGGCGACCATGGCAGTCGATCCCAACGGCGGCGTGTACGTGATACCCGAGTGGCTACCTGGCGATACATCCATTTCCGTCGCCAAGCTCGCTGCCAGCGGGACCGGCCTCGCATGGAAGACGACGGTCGGCCTTTTCCTGCCGGCTTATCCGTTCGCTCTTGCAGCCGACTCCCAGGGACGCGCGTACGTGGCGGGTGTTCTCGATGCGGCGAACCGGCAGGCGGGCGTATTCCGGCTGACTGCAACCGGAACCGCAGTCGATTACGCGGCACATGTGACGGGCGTGCCGGCTTCGATTGCCGTCGATGCGAGCGGCGCGGCGTACATTGCGGGATACGTGCCGGCGCCGGTTGGCGCAGCCTCTTTTCTCGCGCGGCTGGCGCCGGACGGTTCCGCCGGATTCTACTCGAGCACGCTTCCGGCATCGTCAAACATCGATGCCGCCACGGTGATGGTGGATGCGAACGGAAATGCGGTGGTGGCGTACGTCAACGCGGCTGAGTCCGGAGCATTGCAGCGCTTCGATTCCAACGGCGTCATTAAATTCTCGAATGCCATCTCCCTCGCATCCCTGAACGCCTTTCCCACGCTGGCGCTGGATGCGGCCGGCAACGCGTACCTCATGGGATACGCGCCCGGTTTGGGCGTGGCCAGGAACAGTCTTGCTCCGTGCGTTGGGAACTTACTCAGTGTGTTTGCGCCCGATGGTTCCCTGCTGCAGACCACTTACATCCCGGGCGCTCTGGGCGTAGCCCCGCTGATTGCCACGGGGGCGAATTCGACTGTCTTCGTGTCGAGCAGCGCCGGTGCGACCTTCGCGCCCAGCGAAGCCGGTCCATTTGCGGCGACGACTTCTTCAACCTCCGTTGTGTGGCGCCTCTCGCCCAACGCCGACGCGCAAACGTTTCCACTGGCCTGTTTGGGCAACGCGGCAAGCTTCAACATAGGGGCGGTGGCGCCGGGAGAGATCGTGACGTTGCTTGGCAACGGGCTCGGGCCCCAGCAAGGGGTTCGGGCGCAGGCCAGCCTGCAGAGCCCGTTCCCAACCCTGCTGGCAAACGTGGAGGCGACCTTCGACGGAAAGCCGGCGCCGCTGCTGTGGGTGCAGGACGGCCAGATCAATCTGGTGGCGCCGTGGTCGCTGACGCCGGGGTTGAGCACCGAGATCTGCGTCGCTTACAACAACGTGAAAACCAATTGCCTGGTTTGGCCGGTGGCGCAGACGGCTCCGGGTGTGTTCACGGTGGATGGCGTTTACGCGGCGGCGCTGAATCAGGATGGGACCGTCAACTCGGCCGGCAATCCCGCGCTCCGTGGCTCCATTGTCACGGTCTTCGCGACGGGGCTCGGTCCGATCGCCCCGCCCCAGGCCGATGGTTCGCTGGTGGGGCCTGGGCTTCCCCTGCCCACTAACGTTCTGCCGGTTGGAGTGGAGGCAATCCCGACGAACGAGCCCATCGGCAACATTTGGGCTCCCATCCAGCTCGATGTGGCGTACGCGGGCCCGGCGCCAGACCTGATCGCCGGGGCCAGCCAGATCAGCTTCAGAGTTGTCCCCTATGACAATGGCTCGCCCACTGGCGGCCAGATCTATCTGACCCTGCCCTCGTCGAGCAGCCAGGGCTTCCAGGTTTACGTCGCCGCTCAGTGAAGTGGGCGGGAGCGACTGAAGATACATGCCGTATCATGGACGTATGCCTGAATTGGTGTTCGAAGTCGTCCAGGAGGCCGACGGTGGCTATTGCGCCGAGTGCCTGACGGAGAACATCTTCACGGAGGGGGACACTTGGGACGAGTTGCGGAAGAACGTGGTGGAAGCAACCGCTGCGTTTTTCTTTGACGGCACAGGGCCAGCGCGAATTCGCCTCCGCCTGGTCCGCGACGAGATTCTGTCCGTCGCATGAAGATCCCTCGCAACGTCTCGGGTGCGCACCTCGCGGACACCCTTTGCCGGCGATGGCCGGACACGAAGGTGCACAAAGCCGGCAGCCACATCATCCTGGAAACTTCCGAACCGGCTCACCAACGGATCGCTGTCCCGGACCACCACCCTCTTCGGCTCGGCACGTTCAGTTCGATCCTCCGCACCGTCGCCCGGCACAAGGGCATACCTCGCAACAAAATCGTGGCAAGCCTGTAGAGAGCCGGAGCTCAAGAGCGGCTTTCGCCCTACTCGTATTGCAGCGCCACCACCGGGTCCAGGCGGGCGGCTTTCATGGCGGGCCAGGTGCCAAAGAACAAGCCTACGCCGACGCTCACGCCCACCCCCAGCGCCGCCGCCCACAGCGGCACCGAAGTCGGCAGGCTGGGGAAGATCAGCCGGAAGATCACCGAAATCAGCCACCCCAGCGTCATCCCCGCCAGGCCGCCCAGGCCCGTCAACACCACCGCCTCGGTGAGAAACTGGACCACGATATCGGAACGCTTCGCGCCCACCGCCTTGCGGATGCCGATCTCCCGCGTCCGTTCGGTGACCGATACCAGCATGATGTTCATCACGCCGATGCCGCCCACCAGCAGGCCGATGGAACTCAGCCCCACCATCAGCAGCGCCACCGTCGAGGTGATGCGGTGGAAATCCTGCAACATCTGGCTGCCGGTCGAAAGCCAGAAATCGTCCGGCTTGTTGGGCGGCGTCTTGCGCATCATGCGCAACGCCACTTCGCTTTCGTCGATCGCGCGATCCACCATCCCCTTCTTGGCGATGATGATGAACATGATCTGGTTGGCGGTCGGAAACATTTTGCGCATGGTGAAAAAAGGCACCAGGATGCGCTGATCCGGCTGCCCGGGAAAACTTAGCTTTTGCCCGATCACGCCGACGATTTGAAGCTGGTGGCCATCCACTTCGATCCACTTGCCGACCGGGTCCTCGCCCTGAAACAGGGCCTTGTCCACGTTCTCGCCGACCACCACCACCGGTTGATGCCGCCGGTTTTCTTCGTCGGTGAAGAACCGGCCGCGCAAAATCTTTTGGCCTTCGCCCGCGGCGTAGCCCTCTTCGGTTCCCGCGAAGTCGACCTGATACAGGTCCCGTCCGTGGTATTTCACGTGGTCCGCCCACTGTCCGGGCCCGAATACGTTCGGCGTCAGCAGGTAGGGCGAAACGTGCGCCACCGACGGGCAACGCTCCTGGAGTTCCTGCGACTGCTCCCAGGTGAACGGCTTGCGCTTCATTTCTTCGGGCGTGATGGAACCGCGAAAGGTGGCTTTGAACTGGAAGGAAAGAATCGTCTCCGGACCCATCGAGCTGACCAGGTCCGTCATGACGTCGTTGACGCCGGTGATGATCGAGCCCACCGCAATCACCGCGCCCGTGCCGATGATGACTCCCAGCACGGTCAGGAAGCTGCGCGTCTTGTGCTCGAGGACGGTGGCGAACGCCATCGCGGCCGAAGACCGGATCTCGGAGAACGTCATCGCTCCCACCTCAGCGCGTGAATCGGGTCCAGCTTGGCCGCCCGCTGCGCCGGATAGACGCCGAAGAACAAGCCCACCAGCGCCGACACGCCAACCCCCACCACCACCGCCGACGGCGGCACCACCATCGGCATCGGCGTGATCGACCGCACCACCACCGTCACCAGCCAGGCCAGCACCACTCCCATCAGCCCGCCGGTCGCCGACAGCAGCGAGGATTCAATCAGAAACTGCCGCATGATGTCCCCGTTGCGCGCGCCCACCGCCTTGCGAATCCCGATCTCGTAAGTCCGCTCCGTCACCACCGCCAGCATGATGTTCATGATCACCACGCCGCCCACCACCATGAACACCGAAACGATGCCCACCGCCATGGTGGCCAGCGTCTTGGTGATCCGGTCCCACAGCGCCACCAGCGACGACGAGCTCAGCAGCCCGAAATTGTCCTCCTGGTTCGGGCGCAGCTTGCGGTGCGCGCGCAGTAGAATGTGAAGCTCGTCCTGCGCGTCCTCCAGGTGATCGTGATCGATCGCCAGCGCGTGGAAGCTCGCCTCCGAGTGCGTGCCGTACACCTTGAAGAAAGTGCCGAGCGGGATCATCACGAAGTTGTCCTGCGAGAAGCCGAACACCGAGCCTTTCTTGTCCGACACGCCGATCACCTCGAACGGTTTGCCGCCCAGCATGATGGTCTTGCCGATGGGGTCGGCGTCCCGGAAGAAGCGCTCGCGCACGTCGTTCCCGATGAATGCCACGTTGGTGTGCCGCTGGTCGTCGAAGTCCGTGATGAACCTGCCCGCGGTCACGCCCAGATCCGAAATCACGGCCATGTTCGAGGTAACCCCCGTCATCCCCACGGCATCCATTACCTGCCCGCGGTAATGCACGCTCACGCTCTGGTCCGCCGACATGCCGAATTCCCGCACCAGCGTCAGTTGGCTTTTCAGGTACTGAAACTCCTCCAGGGTCAGCTTGGGATTTCTCCGGTCCAGCTCGATGATCTTCTTGGGATCGAAGTCGCCCAGCAGCGGAATCCGCTGCACCTGAAATCCGTCCGTCCCCATGTCGGACACCTGCTGGGCCACGTAGACGTCCATCCCGTGCACCATCGACATCACCACGATCAACGTGGTGGTGGCGAGAATCACGCCCAGCAGCGTGAGAAAGCTGCGCAGTTTGCTCGAAAATACGCTCCGCACGGCGACCAACATCGCTTCGCGGTAAGATGCCAATGCTCTCATGTCGCCCGATTCAGCCTGCCAGTTCCGCCGGCAGGCCCCGAGTGCGGAAGTGAAACGCCTTCATATCATTATGAGGACGCCGCCCCTGATCCAACATTAACGCAAAGTGGGCGGCCGCGCCGGGTCCGCCAGGCGCGCGGCGCCGCCATGGCCGCCGCGCTCTATGGGGCATACGCGAGCCGCCCCGCAAAGTTCCCGGAAAGTCTCGCGCCGCCACCGCTTTGACGAACCGGGCAATCCGCGCGATTATGGAGTACTAGGTTTCAGGCAAGTCCCGGCGCTGAAAGTCCGCCGTCATCACGAGAGTTTCGGAAGACGTTCGTGGTCGGACCCGAATCGCGAAGCGGAGCGCGCCGGAAGAGAAAGGAAACATCATGAGGGCAGTACTGAGAACACTCTGCGGTGGTCTGGCGGCGGGCGCGTTGATCGTCGCCGCCTCCGCGCAGGAACCGGTGAAGCTGGTTCGGCTGAATGTGGTGGCTGTCGACCAGCAGGGCAAGCCGGTCGGCGATCTGACGGCCAACGATTTTAGTATCGTGGACGAGGGCAAGCCGGAGACAATCGCCCTGTTCCACGCGGGCGGCTTTGGACCGGCAACTGCCGCGGACTCCAGCCAATTCACCAACCGGCCGTCGCCGCCGCCGCACACCACCGTAATTCTGTTCGATTGCTTGAACCACATGCGCGCCGAGTGTGTGTACACCGCGCGGCAACTCGGCCCTTCCCTCAAACAGATCGAAGATGCCGGTTCGGTCTATTTCTATGTGCTCACGCCGCTCGGCACGCTGGATCCCATCCACCCGTTCCCGGATTCGCCCGGAGCCGCGCCCAACAAGACCTGGAATCAGGACATCGAGGCTGTGCTGGCCAAGGAGGTCAAGAGTCTGAAACCAAGGCCCTCCGGCATGGCCGACGAGATCGTCACCAAGAAATCCTACGTCACGCTGGAGACGTTCGGCAAGCAGTTGGCGGGTTTCCCGGGGCGTCGCGACATCATCTGGATTCTCGGTGGCGTTCCCTCTACCTACAAGGAGAATACCAAGAACCCCTGCACCGGCATTTGGGTCGGTTGCGGGCTCTACGCGGAACATCTGAGCGTCACCCTGGATCTATACGGGACCGTGGTCAATCTGCTCACCTACACCGACTTGGATACGAACAAAACCACGGATATGGAAGCCATGGCTCAACTGACCGGCGGCAGCCTGACGTACGGCAATAAGGGCGGAGACATCCGGCAGGTGATCCAGCAATTGAACGAGAGCGCCAGCGCGGGGTACGTGATCGCCTACGACCCGTCCGCCGGCAATTGGGACAATAAATTCCACTTCGTCAAGCTTGCCTGCGCTCGCAAGGGCGTCAAATTGATCGCCAAGACCCGTTACTACGCGCTGCCGGATTCGCGGCCGCCGGACCAGCGGCAAATGGACGCTTTGCGGGCCGCCTATCAGAGCCCCTACGACGTATCCGACATCGGTTTGCGCGCCGCGATCTCGCCCGGCAAGGCCCCCAGCACGATCAAGGTCGATCTGCGCGTCGCCATGCCGGACCTCCTGCTGCACGAAAGCGGCGGCAAATTCGGCGGCCAGTTGACCGTGCTGTTCTCCGCGCGCGACGCCAAGGCGCCCGAGGGAGATCCCACCATCGACCCGATCTCACCCAGTTTCACCAAGGCGCAGTACGACGCTTACCTCAAAGACGGTTTCCCGTTCACGAAGGAGTACGTCATCGACGGAACGACCAAAGTCGTGCGCCTTATCGTTGCCGATGGCGCCACCAGCCTGGCCGGCTCGCTGACTATCCCCGTCGCCCCGCCGCGGTAATGGTGGGGCATGCCCTGCCCTAAGTGGCTTTCCGCGGGTGTTACACGCGCTCCACGCGGTCCATCTCCAGAAACTCCTGGATGCAAGGATGCGTGGACTTGGCCAGGCCATCGGTCGGTCCGAAGTAGATGACGCCGCTTTCGAACAGGAAAACCACCTGGTCCGCCACCTTGTACATGAGGTCGAGGTCGTGCGTCACCACCACCGAAGTGAGCTTGAGCTGCCGCTTCAGGCGCAGCATCATGTTGCCCAGGTGGTCCGACATGATCGGGTCGACCATGGTGGTGGGCTCGTCGTAAAGGATACATTGCGGCTGCGCGGCGATGGCTCGCGCGATGGCGACGGCCCGCTTATAGCCGGTGGAGAGATCGGCCGGGTAGGCGTCGCGCGCTTCGGCGATATCCACCATTCCGAGCAGGCCGTTGACGACGTCTTCCTTGTTCTGCTCGTCGTAGTCCTCGCGCTGCTCGAGCGAAAAGAGCACGTTTTCGGCCACGGTGAGCGAATCGAACAGGGCGCCCGACTGGAAGACCATCGTCACTTTCTTGCGGATGCGCCGCAGCTCGGCTTCGTCCATATCGGTGATATCTTCATGGGCCACAATCACGCGCCCGGCGTCCGGCTTGAGAAAACCCATGATGTGCGAAAGCGTCACCGACTTGCCCACGCCGCTGCGCCCGATGATGGCCACGGTTTCGCCCGCGTTGACGCAGAAACTCGTATCGACCAAAACCGGAGTATCGAACGTCTTATAGACGTGACGGAACTCGATGTAATGCGGGTGCAGGTCACTGGTCATGGGTGGCGGATTTCTCCCTGTGTGTTAACAATTGGAAAATGCGTAATTTCGGTAACGGGAAGTAGCGCCTTGCCGCTCCCGGTGCGCCCGGCGAGGCCGCCAGTCGGTACGAATCCGGCCCATCTCACAGGGAAATGATACCATTGGAAATAAGCGCTTCCCGAAAGCGTTTTTTTGTTTTATACTGAGAGGGAAAACATTTTGCGGTGTTTTTGTTTTATCCTGGCTTCGGCAGCGGCGATGGCGGCGGTGGCCGATTCGCCCTCCACGGCAGGCGCCGCGGAACGCATGGTCAGCGTAGTGAGGGCCGACCAGCGCACGGGGAGGCTGGTGAGAAGCGTGGTGGTGATCAGCCGGCACGACGCACCGGACCGGACGGCCCGGCCGGCGGCTTCCATCCCCGCATCGAGCGCCCAACCGGCAAGCCCCACGCCAGCCGCAGCCATCGCGGAAGCGGTGGAACGGGCCGCCGCCCAACACTCGCTGCCGCCCGAACTGATTCATTCTGTCATCAAGGTGGAAAGCAATTATAATCCCGCCGCGGTGTCGCCCAAGGGAGCGCTCGGCTTGATGCAGTTGATTCCTTCGACCGCGCGGCGCTTCGGCGTGCTGGATGCCTTCGACCCGGCCGACAATATTCAGGGCGGCGCCAGGTACCTGCGGTACCTGCTGGACCTGTATCGCGGCGATTACCCGCTGGCCCTGGCTGCATACAACGCCGGCGAAGGCGCGGTGGCGAAGTATGGCACGGTGCCGCCGTACCCGGAAACGCAGAATTATTTGAGGCTGGTGGCGCGCCGGTTGCGCGAAGCCGCGCCGGCCGCGGTCTCTAATCCGCAGCCGCAAGCCGCGCCGGTGGCAGTCAAGACCGACGATACGACGCATGTGCGGGAAGTAGTTGGCGAGGATGGCGCGGTTCGTTATGTTTCGCAGTAGTGGCGAGCGAATATGAAGCGTCTTGCCGTGTTTTCGGTTGTCTGCTGGGCCCTGGTGGCGCGGGCCGGAAGTGCGCCCACGGCTGCCGTCACCGCCGTGCGGCATTGGTCGCTGGGCGAAGTGACCCGCATCGCGGTGGAAGTGAGCGGCGATTTCCACTACCGCTCGGACCGCCTGCACAACCCCGAACGCATCTATTTCGATATTTCGAAGGCGCACAACGGGCTCGGCGTCCGCTATTACGCGGAAGATGTCGAGGACCCGGTGGTGAAGCGCATTCGCGTGGCGGAAGCCAGTCCGGGAACTACGCGGGTGGTGATCGACCTTTCCGGCGATATCCATGCGACCACCACGCAACTGGCCAATCCCGGCCGGCTGATCATCGAACTGCGTAGCGTAGCGTCGCCGGCCCCGCCAATTCCTACCAAGCTGGTGGTTCCGGAACTGGACATGAGGAAGCCGGACCTACCTAAGCCGCCGCCCACCATCCAGGCCGGCCAAGCGGCCCCTGGCGCAGTCGCGCCGGAACCGTTGAAACTTTCGCTCACTCCCGCGGCGGCAGCGCCGAATCCGCCGGCGTTAGCGAAGGCTTCGCCGGCGGTGCCCAACCCAACGCTGGTGGCGAAGGCCGTCACGCCTCCGCCGGCACAGCCTAATCCACCGCCGACGAGGGCTTCGACGGCGCAGCCCAATCCGCCGCTAATGGCAAAGATCGCCGAAGCCGCTCCGCTCCCGAAGGATGCAACCAAGTCGGCGGATCTGCCCGCTCCGGAGGTGGGCAAAGCCGCGCGCCGCACCGCCAACGGCGAAACTTCCCTGATTCGCGCGCTGGGCCTCAAATTGAACCGCGTGGTGATCGACCCCGGCCATGGCGGCCAGGATCAGGGCACGGCAGGCGCCAAGGGCCTGCTGGAAAAGGACCTGGTGCTGGACATTGCCCTGCGCGCCGGCGCCCTGATCGAGGATCGCCTGCGGGCCGAGGTGATCTACACGCGCTCCACCGACGTCTTCATCCCACTCGAGAGCCGCACGGCGCTGGCCAACGAAAAGAAGGCCGACCTGTTCCTTTCCATCCACGCCAATGCTTCTACCGTGCCGAGCGTGTCCGGCGTGGAGACTTATTTCCTCAACTTCACCGAGGCCAGGGACGCTTTGGTGGTGGCCGCGCGCGAAAATGCCAACTCGGCCGAGAGCATTTCCGAGTTGCGCGACCTGATCCAGAAGATCACCCTGCACGAAAAAGCGGAGGAATCCAGAGACCTGGCCGGAAGTATCCAGTCGTCGCTGTTCGGTCTGTACGTGAAAGGCTTTCCCGGCGAGCACGATCGCGGCGTGCGCCGCGCTCCCTTCGTGGTGCTGATCGGCGCCAGCATGCCGTCCGTGCTGGCCGAAATCGGCTTCCTCAGCAACCCCAAAGAGGAAACCCTGCTGCGCAAGCCCGAATACCGGCAGAAAGTGGCCGAGGCGCTGGTGCGCGGCGTCGAGCGTTACGCATCGGGCTTGAGCCATTTTCAGGTAGCCCAAAACAAGTAAACGCGAATTCGTTTTCCCCAGGCTTATGCGCGTTCTCGCCTTCCGTCACGTTCCTCAGGAGCATCTCGGCCGCATCGAGCCCGAACTGACGCGTCGCGGCATCGGCATCGACTATGCCGACCTCTACCAGCCCGGCGCCGCCTCGCCCGATCCGGCGCGCTATGACGGCCTGATCTTCATGGGCGGCGCTATGTCGGTGAATGATGGCTTACTCTACCTGGAGCGGGAAGTGGCTTGGATCGCGCAGGCCGTTGAGGCGCGCCGCCCGGTGCTCGGCGTGTGCCTGGGCGCGCAGTTGATCGCCAAAGCGTTGGGCGCCCGCGTCTATCCGAACCCGCTGAAGGAAATCGGCTGGTTCGAGATCGAGTTGACGGGCGAAGGCGCCGCCGACCCTCTGTTTGCCGGCGCACGGCCGCGCGAAACCGTGTTTCAATGGCACGGCGAAACCTTCGATTTGCCGCCGGGCGCACGCTGGCTGGCCTCCTCATCCGCCTGCCGCCACCAGGCTTTTCGGGTGGGTTCGAACGCCTATGCCCTCCAGTTTCATCTGGAAGTCACCCCCGAAATGATCGCCGCGTGGTGCGCGCAGGATTTGAATTGCGGGGACGTGCGCGAAGTTCAGGCGCCGATCGACCCGGAACATAGTGCCGCGCGTCTGGCGGAGTTAGCACAACAGGTCTTCGGGCGCTGGTGCGACTTACTGGCATTTCAATTACCGCACGGTTAGGGATACCACCACGCCCATCAGTGGGTATTGTGAGTTGCCCGTGGTAGCGCGCAGAATAGTACATTCAGGGTCTGTATATGCCTTTTGCGTCTCTCCCGATAGGACAATAGATGCGGCCAAGCGCTTCCGGGTGCGTGCTGATTGTGGAAGACCCGCTGATTTGCAGATTTGTCGGGGGTATTCTGACGCGCGAGGGGCATCTGGCTCTCGAAACCGGGCTGGAAGACGCCCTGCGGACCTTGCGGGAAGCGCCAGGTACGGTTTCCCTGCTGATCACCAACGTACCGGCGCATTTTCTCGAGTTCGCCGAAACGCTTCCCCTCATCTACGTTGCCGCGTTTCCGGATCCGTCGCTGGCGAATCGTTTCCGCCGCTGCCGGACGCTTCGCAAGCCGTTCCATCCAGCGGACCTCGTGTCGTGCGCCGCCGAGTTGGCTCCGCTGGTGGAAGTTTAGCCGGTCCGGCGGCGTTTCCCGCCGCGGCTCCTAGAAGTGCCGCGCGCGGAACTGAAGCTCTTTGGAATAGTCGCGGTCGATTGTCAGCGCGCCCGGGAACCCGGTGATCTCCCCATCCGCGTCGAGCCAGTATCGATCGTTGCTTCCCGCCTGCCATGCCATAACCGACCAGTAGGCTTGCCCCTGGTATGATTTCGTGACGCCGTCGTTGGCGAAATCCGGCACCTCGACCGCAAACCTGCCGTCCCGGTCGGGTGCAATTTCCGCGATAGGCAGCGACATAGCGGGTCCATCGCTGAACCCGAAGAACCTGGGGCTCCAATTAGCCACGTACACCAGCCCAACAGTCAGTTCCGACGGATGAGGATGGCCGGTCACGACACCTTTCAACCAGACCGTACCCAACTTCCGGCAATCGAACCAAAGCTGGCTGGGGCCCGGCGGCAGCGGGTCCAGCGCGAACGCTGCAATCTCGCATCCCTTTGCGTAGACCACCGCCTTGATTGATTGGGCGCGTTGATCGCCCTGGTATGTCGGCAGGAAAAGATCGAAGTCCTTCCTGCCTTCCCTGGAACCGCCAAAACCGCCGAATCCACCCTTGATGAAATAGGAAACGCGCACCGTTTGAGATGGAGTGTTCGGGTCCAACCTGATCCTGACCTCCTCCTCGTCCCGCGCTACGAGACCCGCCGCCAGGCCAATGCCGAACGTCACGACCACAGCCACACGACTTGGAAACCACATTCGAGAGCCCATGCAATGTCTGCCGCTTGAGACGTGCGGGATTGGGCTTCGGGTACGTATAGAACCCGGGTGCTGTAAGTCCGCTGTGTCAAAAGCGCAGGTTGGCGCCAGTTGGCTGTGATAGCCTCAATACATTGGCGGGGATGACGGGCGCCGAGCCTGGCGCCGCCACGGAAAGTTGAGGGGAAAAAACGATGAAGAGGCTGATTGCCCTGGCCGCCCTGTCCGCGGGGGGCGCACTGGGAGTGCTCGCGCAGGAGTCGGACCCGCCTCCGGTCCTCCAGATAGGACGCGAGTTGATCAAAGAAGGCAAGTTCGCCGCGCACGAGAAGACCGAAGCGGCGTTCGTGAGGGCTTTCCGCAGGGCGGATTATCCCGGTCACTACCTGGCGCTCTCTCCGCAGTCCGGCGCCAATGAGGTGTGGTTCATCGAGGCGTTCCCGTCCTTCGAGGCGTCCGAAAAATGGCAGGCCGAGACCGACAAGGAACCGCTGAAGAGCGCGATTGAGGAAGCCGATGCGCAGGATGGCGCGCTCCGCGAGAGAAGCAACACCCTGTGGGCCGTCTACCGCCCGCAGCTCAGCTACCGGCCGGATAAGTTGGATGTCGGCAAGCTGCGCTTCGTCCGCGTGTTCACCTACCACATTCGGCCGGGACACACGGCGGAATTCCTGGCCGAGGCCGCCGTGGTGATCCGCGCATATGACAGGGCCAACGCCGACAGGAGCTTCCTGGGTTATGAAGTGAAGGCAGGCGCGCCGGCTGGGACCTTCCTGTTTCTGGAGGGTCTCACTTCCCTGAAGCCGCTGGACGATGGGGACGCGCTGAACCAGGCATTCGCCTCCGCCCTGGGCGCCGACGGAGTCAGGAAGTTGAACGAGTTCGATGCCGCCGCAGTCGCATCGGAGGAAGTCAACCTCTTTCAGGTGAGCCCCAGGATGAGCTACGTTTCCAAGAACATCGAGGACGAGGACCCCGCCTTCTGGCGTCCGAAACCGCCGGCAGCCAAGCCCGCGGCCCCGACTCCGGCCCCTGCCAAGAGCGGGAGCAACTAGCGCGCGTGTGGCGCAGGCTGTCCCGCGGGGTCGAGGGTCATCTCGACCTGTCTCGTTGATTCACGGCGGAAGAAAAGCCGGGAGGACTCCCGGCTCAGCAGGCCTGACGGCCCGCGCCACGGCGCGTCGCTATAATCGAAGCAGTGGATCTCGAAAAAACGCTGCTGCGCAAGGTAGGGGAGGCCATCCATCGCTTCCGGATGATTCGCGATGGAGATCGGGTTGCGGTGGCGCTGTCGGGCGGCAAGGATTCCGCCACCCTGCTCGAAGCGCTGCTGCCGCTCGCCCAGCGCGCACCCATCGAGTTCTCGGTCTGCGCTTTCACCGTGGAACAGGGCAAGTTCCTGCGCCCCATCGAGCCGCTGGGCGAATATCTGCGCCAGCGCGGCGTGGCGTGGACCTACTTTCGCGATGCGCCCTCGCTCCAACTGCTGGCCGATCGACCCGAGCACGGTTGCGACCTGTGCAGCCGCTACCGGCGCCGAGCGGTGTATCAAATCGCGCGCGAACTGGGCGCCAACGTGATCGCGCTCGGCCACACCGCCGACGATTTCTGCGAGTCGTTGCTGCGCAATACCATGTTTACCGGCAGACTGAGCGCGCTGCCGCCCGTCACCTGGTCGCGCGAGCGCGACTTCCGGCTGATCCGTCCGCTGGTGTTCGTCACCGAGGATCTCACGCGCGCTTTCGCCGAATCGCGCGGGGTTCCGCTGGTCCCCTGCGGCTGTTCGCAGCGCACCGGCACCGTGCGGGGCTCGCTCCGCGGCCTGTTCGCCGGCCTCGAAAAGGAATATCCCCACTTGAAGGAAAATATCCTTTCGGCCATGGGCAACATCGACACCGGACGCCTGCTCGACACGCGTTTTCTCAAGCTGGATGGCGCCGGCGGGGAAGACCAAGCCGCCGAGCCGTTTCCCATCGTTACCGAACTGTAACCCTATATTGACCCGGTTGTTGCAATGCGATTAAGATGGGGCTTCTCCTGATCCCCTCTTGATATGAGACTCCTTCCGCGCGAAGAGAAATTCTACGGCCTGTTTCTGAAGCAGGCGGACATTATCTCCGAGGCAGCGCGCCTG
This sequence comes from Bryobacteraceae bacterium, assembly GCA_049686695.1. Lineage (GTDB taxonomy): Bacteria > Acidobacteriota > Terriglobia > Bryobacterales > Bryobacteraceae > Bog-375. The sequence goes on from JBAVIH010000318.1 coordinate 22,898, forward strand.
CTGCTGGACGGGGTGCGCGCCGGCAACTCCACGTTGGCCGCCTTCGCCATGGAAATCAACGTGCTCGAGCACCGCGGCGACGAACTCATTCACGAGATCTTCACCCGCCTCAACCAGACCTTTATCACACCGCTCGACCCGGAGGACATTCACAACATTTCTTCCTCCCTGGACAACGTGCTGGACGGCCTGGAGGACACATCGCACCGATTGCTGTCGTACCACATCGACCCGATTCCGCCCAGCATGATCACGCTGGCGGAAATCGTGCGAAACTGCGCCAAGGCGATGCACAGCGCGTTCGAGGCGCTGGAAGCGGGGCGGCCGCTGATGGAGCATTGCATCGAGATCAATCGCCTGGAAAACGAGGGCGACCTGATCGGCCGCGGCGCGGTGGCCGATCTGTTCAATAAAGAGAAAGATCCGATCCTGCTCATCAAGCTCAAGGAAGTGTACGACTTCTTCGAAGAGACCATCGACAGTTGCGAGGATGTGGCCGACGTGCTGCAGAATGTCGTGGTCAAGAACAGTTGACGATGACCGTCATTGAGCTGGCCGTCCTGATCATCGGCATCGCGCTGGTGTTCGACTTCATCAACGGATTCCACGACGCCGCCAACTCAATCGCCACCATCGTGGCCACGCGCGTGCTTTCGCCCGGACAAGCTGTGGTGTGGGCCGCGTTTTTCAACTTCGTGGCGGCGTTCCTGTTCGGCACGGCGGTGGCCAAAACGGTGGGCAAAGGATTCGTCAACCTGGGCCTGGTGACGCCCTACGTCATCCTGGCCGGTCTGGCGGGCGCCATCATCTGGGACCTGATTACGTGGTGGCTGGCGCTGCCCACCAGCTCGTCGCACGCGCTCATCGGCGGCTATGCGGGCGCGGCCGTGGCGCATGCCGGCATCGTGCGCGGCATCGGCCACAGCTTCGAAGGGCTGATCGCCGGCCAGTGGAGCTTGACCCTCGTCTTCATTCTTGCCGCACCGCTGATCGGGATGATATCGGCCTATCTGTTGATGATTGCCGTGTATTGGCTGTTCCGGCGTTCCACTCCCAGCAAGATGGATTTCTATTTCCGCAAGTTGCAGTTGGTGTCGGCGGCCGCCTTCAGCCTCTCCCACGGCTCCAACGACGCGCAGAAGACCATGGGGATCATCACCGGCGTGCTGGTGGCCTCGGGATTTCAGAAGGCTTTCGAAATCCACTTATGGGTGATTCTGGCCGCCCACGCCGCCATCGCCCTGGGCACGCTGAGCGGCGGCTGGCGGATTGTCCGCACCATGGGCACGCGCCTCACCCGCTTGAAACCGCGCAGCGGATTCTGCGCCGAAACCGGCGCGGCGGGCGCGGTGCTGCTGGCCAGCCACCTGGGCCTGCCGGTTTCCACCACCCACGCCATCGCTGGGGCGATCGCCGGCGTCGGCAGCATTCAGCGGATGAAGGCCGTGCGCTGGGGCATCGCCACCAACATCGTGTGGGCGTGGGTGCTCACCATTCCGATGGCGGCGCTGATCGCCTGGGCCGCGTTCCGCCTGCTGCACCTGGCCATCGGCGCGTAGAGCGAAGCGGCCGGGAGCTTCGCGAAATCGCATCGATCTTGACGAGAGCCGATTGTCTATCCTGGCAATGGCTTGGGTATCCCCTTACGCGAGCTGGTCTTATCCCGAATTCGGCCGCAGAATTCTGAGAGTCCCGGTGTTTTGGAACAACGTAATAGTCGAAATGTTCTGGCTATTCCAACCCCGCGTCCGGCATCCTCTCTACCCGTCCGTCAGGGCCACGCCGGCGCCGTCCTCCTACGGGCGCCCGATGGCGATATCGGGAACTTTTCAGCAACTCGCCCAAGCCGCGTTGCGACGCGTCGAACCGCGCCGCGCGGTTTTTGCTTTGCAGAACGAAGGCGATCCTCTCCTCAATAACAGCCAGCGAGATGAGTTGTGGGAGCTGTTCCATGTGCCCGTCTACGTCCTGCTGCTGGATGGCAACCGGAAAGTCTGCGCTTACGAATGCGAGGCGCACCAGGGCCTGCACTTGCCGCAAGGCATCGGATCCCGCCGAATTCCGCCGGGGTTGGAATGCTCGCCTTGCGGCTGTGGCCGCCCAGGTCCGCGTCTGAGCTACACCCATACGCCCCACCCCGGTCTGGCCGTGGCCGGCTGAGACCGGATGCGTGGCAAGCCTCACCGCGCAGCGTCGAGCGCGATCTCGGCGGCGGCTATGCCGCTCGCCGCCGGATGGTGGCCCTGCTCTGCCAGCGCTTCCTCCAGCGCGTCCAGCAGCGGGAGCGCATTATCGGCGGTCGATCCGTAGCCCATCAGCCCAATCCGGAACACCCTGCCCGCCAGCGGGCCCAAGCCGCCGGCTAAAGTGATTCATCTCAACAGCCGATAAGAAGGCTGTATGCAGGATCACCGCAGAGAAGGCCGGATGATGTGTGCGGATATGGTGGAAGTGCGCTGGGAGGACCAGCAGAAACAACCGCGGCGGGTTTTGGCGCTGCTCGAGGATATCTCGCCCTCCGGCGCCTGCCTGCAACTGGAAAATGCCGTTCCTCTGGGCACCGAAGTTCACTGGGACTGCCCCAAACAGAGCTTCGCCGGGCTGGTGCGCTATTGCGTTTATCAGGAAATCGGATTCTTCGTGGGAGTTGAATTCCCGGCCTCCTGCCGGTGGTCGAAGGAGGCCTTTAAGCCATTGCATTTGTTGGATTTGGAAAGGCTGGCGGCAAAGGGGAAGAAGTAGTCCTGGCAGTGCCGTGCGGGTGATCGATTCCACCCTCCAGGATCTCTCCTTCGTGGCAGGTGACACTTAACCAAAGTCAGTCTTGGCAACGTTGTCCCCAGCATGGTACTAGTAGCTACAGGATGATCCATATAGTACTCTCGGGAAGTTCCCCTGCTCGTGTTCGGGCTTGTGATTTCGCTGGGGCAGCCCAGCTTATGCGGGTCTAAGGAGGCTCGGTTCATTATGTCAACCGTCGGAATTCTCTTCAAAGCGGCCATTCCAGCCGCGCTCATGAGCTGCACTCTGATTGCGCAACCTGCTATCGCTCCAGTAGGCAACAGTGGCCGGCTCGTAAGCACAGTCGATGTCGATCGCAGTGTTTATTTTCCCGGTGAGGAAGCCGTGCTGACGCTGACTGCGCGCAACACGGGTTCGGTTCCGCTGGAGGTCACCTCGCCGTTCTCCGCCTTCGGCTGTTTCGAGCTCTCGCGTTTGTCGCCGACGGGCTCGCTGGTCCCCCTCTTCGGGCGTCCCGTATGTCCGCTGCGGTTGATCGAGCCGGTTGGATCGAAGATGGTGCTAGGGGCGGGCGAAGAAAGCCGCGTTACCGTGAATGGGGACGACTTGTGGCCTGGCTCCAGTGCCTCTACCGTGACCGGCACGGCCGGCTACTACCAGCTCACGCAGGGCGTTTCCGGCGCGTCGGTGGTCTTCCGGATCGCCATGCCCCGCCTGGAAGCGGCCGCGGCGGTGCGCATCCACGACATTACTTACAACGATCCGGCCACCAGGCGCGAGGTTCGCCTGCCGGCTTACATGCACGTCTTCTCACTGCGTTGGAACAATCAGAGCTATCTCTGCGTGGCCCTGTCCCCCAGCCTGCGGGATAAGGCCGTGGCCACCGATGGCGCCGGAAACGTGACGGCCGTCGGCGTTCCGTATCGGCGGTTGGCCGCGCTGCCGGGCCCGGTCGTTTCGCTAGCCGGCACGGCTAACGCACAGGACAATCTGTCGATTACTTGGGCGGACGCGAAGGGAGCCGGCCAGACCGTGCTGGTGGCCAACAACCAGCGTGGCAGCACCTCGGACGTGCAGGTCGCTCTGGATTCGACTTTCGAGAGACTGAGTTCGGCCGACAGCCGGCAGTTCTCCGCAAAGGTCGCCGGGGCAGCCGACCGCGGCGTGTCCTGGAGCCTTTCGTTGGCTCCCGGTGCGCCGGCCGGAGCCCTGCCCGGAGCGGTCACTGCGGCGGGCGTCTATACGGCGCCGGCTGGAATCGCCAAGCCGTATGCAGTGATCGTCACGGCGCAAAGCCAGGCGGATCCATCCAGGTCCGCCGTTGCCGTGGTTGCCGTGCAACCGCGAAATCAGAGTACTCTAGCGACAGCCGCTGGCGCTGGCTTGACCTTCGCCGCCAAGTCGCCGGCCCCCGCCTCTTCCGGCCCCGGCCAGTAGAGGCCCGGCTGGGCCTCGCGTGACAACCGGATTCGCCCGCTTCTGTGTTGTGGTCAAAAACCCGCGTCCGAGCTGGTACTCTCTCAGCTCGGACGCGGGCTCTTTGTGCGCGCCGCAAACCCGCCCGGCCGAAAAATAATATTAATAACGGCGATTCGGATCTCTAATAGACTCAATGGCATGAAGCTTGCTAGCATAGAAACCGAAGACTTCATGGAGGGTTTCTGTGTCCAAGGGTTTCGTCGCCATCAATGTGGAACGCTGTAAAGGCTGCTCTTTCTGTGTGGAGTTCTGTCCTACCCACGTGCTGGCTCTCTCTTCCGCTTTCAATTCCAAGGGTTACCATCCCCCCCACGTCGTAGCGTCGGACAAGTGCAGTGGATGCGACCTGTGCGGAATGTACTGTCCCGACTTTGCGATCTATGGAGCGCGCTATGCACGCTGACCCCAAGGGGGTACTAACAGGTGTTCATTTTCTCGACGGTGACCATGCATGTTGTGAGGGAACGCTCGCAGCAGGTGCGCGATTTGCCGCAGGTTATCCGATTACGCCGTCGACCGAGGTAGTGGAACGCTTCGCGTCGAGAATTCCTACAGTCGGCGGCGTCTTCATCCAAATGGAAGACGAGTTGGCTGCCTCGATCGCCATTCAGGGAGCCGTGTGGGGCGGCGCGAAGGCCTTCACCGTGACTTCGGGTCCGGGTTTCTCGTTGATGATGGAGCACATCGGCTACGCGGCCATTACCGAAACTCCGTGCGTGTTTGTGAATGTGCAGCGGGGCGGTCCTTCGACGGGCCTGCCGACGCTGCCGGCGCAGGCCGACATGATGCAGGCCAGGTGGGGATCGCATGGCGATTACGGCATCATCGCGCTCTGCCCCAATTCCCCGCAGGAGTGCTTCGATCTCACGATTACCGGCTTCAACCTGGCCGAGGAGTTCCGCGTTCCGGTGATGATGATGCTCGACGAGTGCGTGGGCCACATGACGGAGAAGGTCATCATTCCGCCGGCCGAGCGGATCGAAGTGACGCCGCGGCGCTACACCCACAAGCCGCCCGCCGAGTTCCACGCTTTCCAGCCGGACGAAACCCAAGTGCCGGAAATGGTCAAGGCGGGGGATGGATACCGTTTCCACGTCACCGGCCTGACCCACGACGAACGCGGTTACCCGAGCATGAACGTGGCCACGCAGGACCGCCTGGTGCGGCGCCTGCTCGACAAGCTGAAGCCGCTTTCCAATGGCCGCGCCATCTGCGATACGGCGGGCCTGGAAGATGCAGAAGTTGCGGTGGTCTCCTACGGCATTACCTCGCGCGTGGCGCAACGGGCGATCGAACTGGCCCGCAAACGGGGCGTCCGGGCCGGCAAGTTCCGTCTGATTTCGGCTTGGCCGTTCCCGGAGCGGCACATCGCGGCTCTGGCCGGCCGCGTCAAGGCATTCGTGGTGCCGGAGTTGAATTTGGGTCAGATGGTGCATGAAGTGGAACGCGCCGCGGCCGGCCGCGCCAAGGTGGTCCCCGTCAGCCACGCGGGCGGCACCGTGCACGACCCGGAAGTGATTCTCAAAGCCATTATGGAGGCGGCCAAGTGAGCGAACAATTACTCGAGATCCAATGCGAGATTCCGGAAGGTTCCTTTAACCCGGTCGAGCCGTTTCTGCGCACCGAGCGCATCCCTCATATCTGGTGCGCCGGATGCGGCATCGGTACCACCGTCAACTGTTTCACCCGCGCGCTGCTCGCCTCCGGCGCCAACCTGGACAAGGTGGCCATCGTTTCCGGCATCGGCTGCACCGGCCGCGTGGCCGGCTATATGCGCATGGATTCCTTCCACACCACGCACGGCCGCGCCATCCCGTTCGCCACCGGTTTGAAGCTGGCCAACCCGGAACTGCAGGTGGTGGTCTACTCCGGCGACGGCGACCTGTTCGCCATCGGCGGCAACCACTTCATCCACGCCGCGCGCCGCAACATGGATATCAAAGTGATCTGCGTGAACAACCTGACGTACGCCATGACCGGCGGGCAGACCGCGCCCACCACGCCCAGCCACGTCATCAGCGCCACCGCGCCTTATGGCGTCTTCGAGCCCGCCTTCAACCTGGTCCAACTGGCCGACGCCTGCGGAGCGGCGTACGTCGCCCGCTGGACCACCTACCACGTCAAGCAACTCGCCCGCTCCATGGAAGAGGTCCTCAAGAAGAAGGGCTTCGGCTTCATCGAAATCGTTTCGCCCTGCCCCACCCTTTACCAGCGGCGCAACAAGATGGGCGACGGGCTGGACACCATGAAGTACTACAAGCAGGCCAGCAAGATTCGCCACGGCGCGCCCACCGGCGAGTGCAGCCTGACCAAGTCCGGCGAGATCGTGGTCGGCAAATTCGTCGACCGCGAGCGGCCCGATTACTACGAGCTGCTGCAGGCGCAGATGCACGAAAGCCTGGGCGACCGCTACGCCGAGCCGGAAGTGGGGTGCGCGGAATGCTAACCGAGATTCGCGTTGCCGGCTTCGGGGGTCAGGGAGTGATCCTGGCCGCGGTTGTGGTGGGCAAAGCCAAGGCGATTTTCCAGGGCGGCTACGCCACCATGACGCAGAGCTTCGGCCCGGAGGCGCGCGGAGGATCCTCGAGCGCGCAGTGCATTCTTTCCGACGAGCCGATTCTGTACCCGTACATCACCCGGCCCGACGTGCTGATCGTGATGTCGCAGGAAGCTTACACCCGCTTTTCGCCCGAGCTCAAGCACGGCGGAATCCTGGTCATCGAGCAGGACCTGGTGCACGTCGGCAACGTGCCTGCGGGCGCCCGCGTCTATGGCGTGCCGGCTACCCGCCTCGCCGAGGAACTGGGCCGCAAGGTGGTGCTCAACATCGTCATGGTGGGCTTCCTCGGCGCCGTCACGGGCCTTGTCGGCGCGGACGCTCTGCGCAACGCCGTCAAGGATTCGGTGCCGCCGGCCCTCGAAAAGCTCAACCTGCAGGCCTTCGACAAAGGCTTCGAGTACGGTACGCACCTGATGCAGAAACTCGCCGAAGAAGGCCAGACCGAGCCGGTGATGTCGCTCGAATCCGAGTCGTAGCGAGCCGGGAAAGAAACGGTTCGGTGTCGACGTATTGCCGATTCGCAGGCCGAGCGCCTGCGCCACTGAAATGCAAGAAGAACGCGCCCGCACGCGGGCGTTGGCAAGCTGAAGCATGC
>JBAVIH010000319.1:0-6377 GCA_049686695.1 Bryobacteraceae bacterium
AGGCAGCTCCCATCAAGCGAGCCGCCTGTTTTTAGCCGGCGCAGGAGCGCGACCTGTGGGTCGCGCGCGGACGAGGGCGTCGTCCGCCCCACCTTGCTCTACTGAAACGTCGTGGAGATCTCCGTCAATAGGTTGCTGGTGGCATATCCGAGGCTCAGTCCGGTGGCGGTGAAGCCGACCGGAGCGGTGGCCGGCATGAAGGACAATGTGCCGTAACTGCCGGCGGGAAGCGCCAGCAGCACAGCCGGCGGGACCGTGAAGGTGCCCGCACCGGCGGGGGCGGCACAACTGAAGGCCGCTCCGTTGGTGAGAGTCTTGTCCGTGGCGCTGACGCCTTCAATCGTAATCGTGTTATTGCCCAATACGCCGCCCCAGTTGACGATCAGCCCGTCGGCGAGAGTCACCGTGCCGAGGCCGGTCTGATTGCTCCAGGTGGGCGGCGTGATCAAATTGAACTGCGCGGTGAAGCTGCCGACATTGGCGCCGCCGGGACCCGTGATTGTATATTCGCCTGGGGCAAAGAACTTGCCCACCGAATTGAGCGTGCCGGCGTATTCCGTTGGGATCACGCCCGGCGTTACGTTCATGGACTCCGTGCCGTTCGGGCCGCTCACGGTCAGGCTCGGCCCGGCATCGATTCCCACAACCGACCCGAAAGGCGGGTTGATCGAAGCGCTGAGATTGTTGTAGATCACGCACGTGCCGGCGGGTTCGCTATCCAAATAGGAAACCGCGAACGGCCCATACCCGGCGGGAACGGTGACCTTTTCGAACTGCGCCGTGCCGTTGTCGACGTAACCCGTGTTACTGGTGCTGTCGACCTGCCGCTCGAGGCCGACCGTGCCAATTGTCAGCGGCGCGGTGCCGCTCAGCGCCTGCATCACGGATGGCGTGATCGCCGGATTCGTCGGAGTGCACGTGCGGCTGCCACTGGCCACCGGCATCACGGTGCTGTTGCTGATCTCGTTGCCGATCTGCACGGTCAATGGCACTGCGCATCCAGTGGGAACGTTCGCCGGCACCTTGAACACGATCTGGTCTTCTCCGATGCAGCAGCCGGACCGCCCCTGGTACGGGACGGAAGCCTGCACGCCGCCCAGCCAGAGCGTCAAGGGAACGCCGGGCATGTTGACGCCTAACCCCGCCCCGGTGGTGTCGCTTCCGTTCACCGGGCCCAATCCGGTGGCCCACAGGATCAGCGTGTCTCCCGGATTGGCGGCGCCGCAGGTGGTGCCAGGTCCGCCGCAGTTGGCGGCCTTGGCTGCCGATACCAGGCTGTAATCGGGATAAGTTACGATCCCCGCTCCCTGCCCATTCGAAGTTATCGTGAAGATGCCCAGATTGTTCTCGACCACCGAGATGGGAAAAGCATTGCCGGCCTGACCGTTGTAGGTCACCACCACCCAGCCTCTGCCCACCGGTGTGTTCGAGGGCAGCAGAGCCGCCACGTATCCCGCCAAAGAGTAGTACAGCGGCGCCTCCACCATCTGGTTGCCGACAGTCACATAAACCGAGGTTCCGGCCAGGCTGGTGCTCTGAAACGGAGGGGAGGCGATGGAAATCGACGCGGGGCCCAGATTGGATCCTGACACCACGAAGATCGAGCCCTGTGCGATTCCCGCATTCGGCAGTCCCGGCTGTATCCAACTGGCGGCGTTCACCACGGATGAGATGGTCGGCAGCGGCTGGGTGGTTTGTCCGCTGATCGTGAAACCTTGTTGTGGCCAAAACGAGGTAACATCTCCCGAGCCCGTGGCGGATACAAAGACATCAATACTCGTCGCGGAAGAAAACGTAGCCGAATCCGCCGGAGGAGTTTGGAAGGGCGGAAAGTTCGCCGTCGGGAAGACTATATTCTGCGTGGTGCCACTGCAACTTGTCGGCGGGAAGCCCGTGAAGTTGCCGTTCAAGCATAGCGATAATGAGCCGCCGACGCTCCCTGCCCCGCCGCCAACCCCATAGGAGCCCCAGGGGACGATAATACTTCCGCCAGTAATCGTGAACCCGGCATCCAACGTGAGCTTGTAGGCGAAATTGAGCGTACTGGTTCCGGAGCCGACTGTCTCAAGAGATGGCAACGCCCAAAACTCGACGATCCCCTGTGTGCCAGGCATAGGCACCGCCCCATAGTCTACGTCGAGAATCCGCATCGGCCCGGTGATTATGGACATCTCCGCAATGGTCGGAATCGGGCTGCCGTTCGTATCCGTGCCGCTGAAGCGGATGTTCGAGGCTGTTCCCATGCCCGGAACCGCGCAACTGCCGGTACCGACACTAACCCAGCCGGCAAAGGTCGGCGGGCATGGCTGGGTCTGGGCGAGCGCCCCGGTGCCGATCGAAGCCAGGCAGAGCATGAGGAGCCGGCCATAGAGAGTCATGTGTTTCCGCGCACCAATCCGGCCCGTCACGCGACCGTTAGCCAGGAACAACCGGTTCAGATGCATCAAAGTCACCCCCGGGACAGATGTCCTGTGAATGATATCACGTCACCGTGAGAAGATTGTTACCGCTGGCGGATTGCGTTGGTGGATTGCGGGGCCGCTCAATCGCAGGCGTGGGTGAAGCGGGCCAGGGCTTCCAGCTTTTCGCGGGCGGCGCCGGAATCGATCGAGACGGCGGACACGGCGGCGCCTTCGAGAAAAGTCTCGACCTGGGCCACCGCCGCCAGTGCCACCGCGCTATTGGCGATCACGATGTCGCGATGCGGGCCGCGCTCGCCGGCCAGCACGGCGCGGGCGATTCCCAGGTTCCGCGCTTTGTTTCCACCTTTGAGATCGGCGGGAATCGCCTTGCGCACCGCGAAGTCGTCCGGATCCAGCGTGCGCTGCTTCACTTGCCCTTCCTGAATCTCGTAGACCAGGGTGGGACCGGTGGTGGACACCTCGTCCAGCCCGTCGAAGCCGTGAACCACGTACCCGCGGACCATGCCGAGCCTGGCCAGCGCTCCGGCCAGCAACTTCGCAAGCTCCGGCGACGGCGCGCCCACCACCTGCACATTGGCCACCGGGTTGGTGAGCGGGCCCAGCAGGTTGAATATCGTGCGCATCTTCAGATCGGCGCGCACCGGGTGGGCGTGCTTCATGGCGGTATGGATGGATTGAGCGAAGAGAAAGCCAATACCGATTTCGCGGATGGCGCGCGCGGCATCGGCCGGTGCAACCGCGAGCTTGACGCCCAAGGCTTCCAGCATGTCCGCGCTGCCGCAATCGCTCGATGCCGAACGGTTGCCGTGCTTGGCCACATGAACGCCGGCTCCGGCCACCACGAACGCTACCAGCGTGGAAATATTGAAGGTGCCCTGGCCATCGCCGCCGGTGCCGCAGGTATCCAGCAACGGAACGCCCGGCAGTCCCACATCCACCGGCGCCGCCATTTCCCGCATGGCGCGGGCGAAGCCGACCAGTTCATCCACGGTCGGGCCTTTCATCCGCATCCCCATCAGAAATGCGGCGATTTGCGGCGCGCTTGCCTCGCCGGCGAGTACCACGTGCATCGCGGCAAACGAATCGGCCTCGGACAGTTCCTGGCCGGCGGCGATCTGCTCGATGTAGGGAAGAAGAGTCATGCTATATTTGCTTATCGGCGTTTAGCGCAATACTAACACCGCATTCCCATGAAAATCCACGAGTATCAGGCCAAGGCCATTCTGGCCCGGTTCGACGTTCCTGTGCCCCGTGGCGAGGTCGCCGCCACGGTGGAGGAGGCGGACCGGGCGGCCAAGCAAATCGGCGGCAGCGTGGTGGTCAAGGCCCAGATTCATGCCGGCGGCCGCGGCAAGGGCGGCGGAGTCAAGATCGCCAAGGATGCCGCCGAAACCGCCGACCTCGCCCGCAACATGCTCGGCATGCGGCTGGTAACCCACCAGACCGGTCCGGCCGGGCGAATCGTCAAGCGGCTGCTGATCGAAGAAACGCTGCCCATCGAACGCGAGCTCTACCTGGGCATCGTGCTCGACCGCGTCCAGGGCAAGCCGGTCTTCATGGCCTCGGCGGCGGGCGGAATGGAGATCGAGGAAGTCGCCGCCCGGACGCCCGAGGCGATTCTCAAGGAACCCTTCGACCCGGCGGCGGGCCTGGCGCCCTTCCAGGCGCGCAAGCTGGCATTCGGAATCGGCATCCCGCCGGCCAGCGTGAATGCGGCCGCCGCGGCGATGGCCGCGCTCGCCCAGGCGTATGTCGCGACCGATGCCACGCTGGCCGAAATCAACCCGTTCATCCTCACCGCGGACGGCAAGGTCTACGCGCTCGATGCCAAGATCACCTTGGATGACAACGCCCTGTACCGGCACAAGGATCTGATCGAGCTGCGCGACCTGGACGAAGAGGACCCGCTCGAAGTGGAGGCCTCGCGCTTCGGCCTGAATTACATCAAGCTGGATGGCACGGTGGGCTGTATGGTCAACGGCGCCGGCCTGGCCATGGCGACCATGGACATCATCCAGTTCGCCGGCGGCAGCCCCGCCAATTTCCTGGATGTGGGCGGCGGCGCCAGCGCCGACCAGGTGAAGAACGCCTTCCGCATTCTGCTCGCCGATTCGAGCGTGAAGGCCGTGCTGATCAACATTTTCGGCGGCATTCTGCGCTGCGACACGCTGGCCACCGGGGTGGTGGCGGCAGCGCGCGATCTGCATATTCAAGTGCCGATCGTGGTCCGCATGGAAGGCACCAATGTGGAAGCGGGCCGGCAAATCCTGCTCGATTCCGGATTGAATTTCACCGTCGGCGCCGACATGCGCGATGCGGCGGAAAAAGTGGTCAAGCTGGCAGCGCAACAGGGTTAAGCGATGAGCGTACTGGTAGACCAAAACACGCGCCTGATCGTACAGGGATTCACCGGCCGGGAAGGCACCTTCCACGCGCAACAGGCCATCGCCTACGGAACCAGGGTGGTGGGCGGCGTGGTGCCCGGAAAGGGCGGGACCACGCACCTGGACTTGCCGGTGTTCGACACGGTGACTCGGGCGGCCAAGGAAACCGGCGCCAACGCGTCGGTGATCTTCGTGCCGCCGCCGTTTGCGGCCGATGCCATCATGGAAGCCGCCGATGCCGGCCTGCCGCTGGTGGTGTGCATCACCGAAGGCATTCCCACGCTCGACATGGTGAAGGCGTGGCGGTTCCTGCAAGGCAGCCGCACGCGGCTGATCGGGCCCAATTGCCCCGGCATCATTTCGCCGGGCAAGTGCAAGATCGGCATCATGCCGGGCTCCATTCACCTGGCCGGTCACGTGGGGGTGATCTCGCGCTCGGGCACGCTGACCTACGAAGCGGTAGGGCAGTTGAGCCACCTCGGCATCGGCCAATCCACCTGCATCGGGATTGGCGGCGATCCGATCGTCGGCACCAACTTCGTGGATGCGCTGGCGCTGTTCAACGCCGATCCGGATACCCACGCCCTCGTCATGATCGGCGAAATCGGCGGCAACGCAGAGGAGACCGCTGCGGCGTACGTCAAGGCTCATGTAAAGAAGCCGGTGGTCGGCTTCGTGGCCGGGCGGACCGCGCCGCCGGGGCGCCGCATGGGGCACGCCGGAGCGATCGTCGCCGGCGGCTCCGGGAAAGCCTCGGACAAGATTAAAGCCATGCAGGAAGCCGGAATCACGGTTTGCGATTCGCCGGCCGAAATTGGAGAAAAGATCAAAAGCCGATTATGAGCGTCGAACGCACTTTTTCCATCATCAAACCGGACGCGGTGGCGGCCGGACACGCCGGCGAGATTCTCGCCGCCATCGAAGCCGCCGGCTTCAAAATCCTAGCCCTGCGCATGACGCGCTTGAGCGAAGCCCAGGCGCGCGGCTTCTACGCCGTGCACCGCGAGAAGCCGTTCTACGCCGGCCTGGTGAAGTTCATGACCGAAGGCCCCATCATCGTGATGGCGCTGGAACGCGAGAACGCCATCGCCGGCCTGCGCGAGGTAATGGGCGCGACCAACCCCGAAAAAGCCGCCGAAGGCACCATCCGCAAACGCTTCGCCGCCAGCATCGAACGCAACTGCATTCACGGCTCGGACGCTCCGGAAACCGCCGCCGTCGAACTAGGGTTCTTCTTCACCGCGGCGGAGTTGCTGTAGGGTGGCGGCAGGGGCCAAGTTCATGGCTCAGGGCGCGCTATCATTTGCACTCGGCCGGGAAAATGGAAGCGCGTAACCTGCGGTCACGGGCTGCGGCCCGTAGGAACCTTGCATCCCCCGCGATATCAACTCCATCACGCCGATCCCTGCCTCCAGGTGTTTGCCGAAACGGCTGGGCTGCGGCTCAGCAGTCTCGTAACGCCATTTCCACAGAAGACGTCAGGGCGCTGAGAAAGCAAGGCGGAGTCTCTCAGCCAGATAGGCTCCTGAATCCCGCCTATTTTCGCGTTCGCAAAAAGTCTTGACTTGTT
>JBAVIH010000320.1:0-4176 GCA_049686695.1 Bryobacteraceae bacterium
GCCCGCAAGCGTGGCCAATCAGAGTGCCTTGCTCGTCCAGTTCAAAGGAGCTGGAGTGCACGTCATCTGCTGCGCCATCTCGAATGACGGAAAGGGCATCGACTTCGCTGAGCACGCGGCGGCGCACGGCATTCGTGTTCAGTTGGGCATTGGCCCTGAGTTCGCGTTAGGAGCGGCCTCGCGGCCCTACCAACCGCACCTATGCCCGACCATGTGGGGCGGGCATCCGCTCTCCTACGCTGGCCCTGCACTCTCGAAAACAGCCTTTCAGAAGCTCTTCGACACTGGAGAGCCGCACACCGACAAGAAAGAGGATATGCTTGGCATTGCAGCCACCGCGGCGTTTCCGCGCTCTCGCCGGCTGGACGATCTCGTCGACGCTTACGTCGTTAACACCTACCCAGCTACGAACCAGCCGGGCGCTACGGCCTCCCGGTGCGCGGCGCGCTCGGTCAGCGTCGATTTGGCCGCGCGCCGGGCTCCCAGTTCGCCCGCGGGCAAACTCGGCCTGATCACCGAGTGCAGTTTTCCCAGCAACGGCCTTTCCTGTCTACTCCACGATACCGGTTGCACACTGTCGGTTGTGGAACTCCGGCGCGATTTCGCCACAGCCGCGGCTGAGCAGATCGATCCGGACTACGTCTTCCACCGCGGATCGCTCACCGAGGGCGGCCTCCAAGCCATCGCTCCTCCCGGCAAGGAGAGGGTCCAGGCCCCAACCGCGACGCTCCGCATTCGCGTCGTTGTTCCGCCGGTCGCGCGCAGCCCAGTCCCGGACATAGCCGATTACCGGTTAACCCAGGTTCGGCTTGCGCTGGCCGCGGAGCGGAGGACAGCCCCACAGTGGTTTTGGGGGATACCGTACCGTATCTGTGCGAAGATCTGGGTGCTTCTGCTGGCGGCCTCGATTTCGAGTGCCCGATCGGGTCCCCTGTTGTTGCGGAAACCGGCGCTCAGCAAAACCCAAATCGTATTTACTTTCGCGGGCGATCTGTGGAGCGTCCCGCGCCAAGGCGGCGAGGCGAGGCGCCTCACTGCGGGCCGGGGCATCGAGACGTCTGCGGCGTTCTCACCGGACGGATCGACCATCGCATTCACCGCCGAATACGACGGCAACCTTGACGTGTTCACTATCCCTGCGTCCGGCGGCGTGCCGCGGCGGCTGACATACCATCCGGGTCGCGATGACGTGGTCGGTTGGACACAGGATGGAAAGCGAGTCCTGTTCCGCTCGCACCGCGCCGTACCCAACGATGGCAACCGGCTTTACACGATGCCCGTTGAGGGAGGTGGCCTGCCGGACGAGTTGCCGCTGCCGATCGCCGAAGATGGCTCGTACTCGCCCGATGGTTCGCACATCGCCTACGTTCCGGTTTTCCAAGTGCAGGCGGCATGGAAGAAGTATCGCGGCGGGCAGACGTCCAAGATCTGGATCGCGAATCTGGAGGATTCGAAAGTATTCCCGATTCCGCGCGAGAATTCGAACGACTTCAATCCGATGTGGGTCGGCGATCGCATTTATTTCCTCTCCGATCGCGAGGGGCCGGTAACACTGTTCTACTACGACCGGAAGTCAAGGAGAGTCAAGCGCGCCATTGAGAACCACGGGTTGGATTTCAAATCCGCCGCGGCGGGGCCAGGCGCGATCGTTTATGAGCAGTTCGGCTCGCTGCATTTGTATGGCTTGAAGACTGGTAAGACAAAGGAGGTTTCGGTCACCCTGGCGGGCGATCTGCCGCAGCTGCGCCAGCACTATGTCAACGTGGCCACGAGGCTCATTAATGCCGACATATCGCCCAGCGGGGCGCGCGCGGTGTTCGAAGCACGCGGCGAGATCCTGACCGTCCCGGTGAACAAGGGAGATCCGCGCAACCTGACAGAGACCCCGGGAGTGATGGAGCGGTTCCCGCGCTGGTCGCCCGATGGCCAGAGCATCGCCTATCTCTCTGACGAATGCGGCGAGTATGCCCTGCATATCCGCAATCAAGACGGCTCGATCGATGTGAAGAAGATCCCGCTGGGCGAGAAGGCCTTTTATTCTTCGCCGGTGTGGTCGCCGGACGGCACAAAGATGGCGTACCTGGACAACCACAGCCATCTCTTTTATATCGACCTGGAGCAAAAGAGGCCGGTGCTGGTGGACACGGACTATTACGCCAACGGCAACGGTCTGGCCGCTACGTGGTCGCCGGACAGCGAATGGCTGGCGTATTCGAAGACGCTGAAGAGCCATATGCAGTCGATCTATTTGTATTCCCTCGCGAGCGACAAGACAACGCGCGTGACCGACGGCTTGAGCGACGCCGAAAACCCAGCCTTCGACAAGAACGGCAAGTATTTGTACTTCACTGCCAGCACGAACTCGGGCCCGGCGATGGAGCCCGACATTGAGAGCTTTTGGCGCCCGGTCACGTCCACCGTCTACGTATTGGTGCTCTCCAAGAACGAAGAGTCGCCGCTGGCGCCGGAAAGCGACGAAGAGAAGAAGAAGAACGACGGCAATAAGGAAGAAGCCAAGAGAGACGATAGCAACAAAGACAAGGATAAAGACATGACCACGGAAAAAGTCGACGTGAAGGTCGATTTGGAAAACATCGGGCTGCGCATCCTGCCGCTTCCGATGCCGGCGCTGCGCTACATCGGGATCGCAACCGGCAAGACGGGAGTGGTTTATGCCAACGAAGGGCCGCAGCCGGGAACGCAGGGGCCGTTCGCGATGACGATCCATCGCTTCGACTTGAGCAAGCGCAAAACGGACACGATCCTCAGAGGTGTCAGGAGCTTTGCGGTCTCCTTCAACGGTGAGAAGCTGCTCTATCAACAGGGCGACAAGTGGACCATTGCCGACGCGCCTGCGCCGCCGGGGGACGGAGCAGACGCTCCGCCGACGAAACCGGGCAACGAGAAAACGCTCAAAACAGCCGATCTCAAGGTGAAAGTGGACCCAGCTGCGGAATGGAAGCAGATGTTTCACGAAACCTGGCGGATAGAGCGCGACTTCTTCTACGATCCGCATTACCACGGCCTGGACCTGGGTGAGGCTGAGGAGCGCTACAGCGCATACCTGCCCGGGCTCGCGTCGCGCGACGACCTGGACTACCTGTTCACGGAGATGCTGGGCCACATGACGGTTGGACACATGTTCCTCGGCGGCGGCGACCGGCCGGAGGTGAAGCGCGTGCCGACCGGGCTGCTGGGCGCAGACTACAAGATCGAAAGCGGACGGTACCGGATCGCGCACGTGTACAACGGCGAGAACTGGAATCCGAGCACAAAGGCGCCGCTCACGCAGCCGGGCGTCAACGTCATCGCCGGCGACTACATCTTGGCAGTGAACGGGAAGGAACTGCGCGCGTCCGACAACATCTACAGCTTCTTCGAAGCGACAGCCGACAAAACGGTGCTGCTGAAAGTTGGCGCCGAGCCGACTGGCGTCAACTCACGCGAAGTTAAAGTCGTGCCCGTGGACGACGAATCGCAGCTGCGGCATCTCGAGTGGATTGAGAACAACCGGCGGAAGGTGGACGAAGCCACCAACAACCGTGTGGCTTATGTCTACATGCCGGACACAGGTTTCGGCGGCTACACCAGTTTCACGCGCTACTTTTTCGCACAAGTGGATAAGGTAGCCGTTATCATCGACGGCCGGTTCAGTCACGGCGGCGACTTGGCGACCGACATCATCGAATATCTGCAGCGTAAACCGATGAGCGTTGTGACCACTCGTGACGGCGCGGACCTGGTGCAGCCACAGGGCGCGATTTTCGGACCGAAGGTAATGGTCATCAATCAATTTGCGGGCTCCGGCGGTGACGCGATGCCATGGTACTTCCGCCGCGCGGGCGTCGGCAAGCTGATCGGCGAGCGCACGTGGGGCGGTCTGGTGGGCCTGACCAGATATCCTCCTCTGCTGGACGGCGGCTTCGTGCTCGCGCCGGATTTCGCGGTGTGGAATCCGGACGGGACTTTCGACGTGGAGAACCGCGGCGTGGCGCCCGACATCGAAGTGACGCTCGACCCGGCCGCGGTAAGACAAGGCCACGACCCACAGCTCGAAAAGGCGATCGAGGTGGTGATGGAGGAGTTGAAGACCAATCCTCCGGCTCAGTTTACGCGGCCGGCATATCCGGACTACCGGTGACACAGGATCGGGAATCATGGCTGCAAATCGCACCT
>JBAVIH010000321.1:0-44228 GCA_049686695.1 Bryobacteraceae bacterium
TGGAGCTTCGCCATGAAGGCGCTTTCGGTGCTGGTGTTGCGCTACAAGCAGCCGTTAGGGCGCGAATGGAAGGTACCGCTGAATTTCTATATCGGAAAGACGGAGATCCCGCTCGGGCTGATGGCGATCACGGTGGCGCTGTTCGGCCTGGCCATCATCAACGTGCTGACCAAGAAAGTCGCGACCATCTCCGGCGTGAGTTTCACCATCGCCTTCTTCATCGTCTTCGAGCTGTCCGATATTTACAACCGGAAACGCAGGGCGGCGCACGGGGAGGAGATGGAGAAATTCCGGCTGGATGCGCGCGACGATCTGAGCGCGGCTTCGGTCGGCGTGCGGCCGGGCAACGTGATGGTAGCGGTGCGCAATCCCAACCGGCTGCAGCACCTGGCTAAGATCCTGCACAAGACCGACACGCGCAAGATGGACATCGTGGTGCTTTCGGTGCGCCAGGTCACCCAGGCGGGTTCCGGCGAGCACCCGCTCGACACCGACCAGCTTTTCTCCGAAGCCGAGACCAATGTGTTCAGCCACGTGGTGACGCTGGCGGAAAAGGCCGGCAAGCACGTGGAACTGATGGTGGTGCCGGGCACCGACCCTTACGAGGCGGTGGTGCAGACGGCGGCGCGGCTGCGCAGTTCGCGCATCGTGATGGGGCTCTCGCCCAAGCTGACTCCGCCCGAACAGGGCGCCCTGGTGGGAAGCTATTGGGAGCAGTTGCCGGAACCGCGGCCGTCCCTTTCGCTCGAAATCGTGCTCGAAAATCAGAAGGACGTGGTGTTCTTCAACCTCGGCCCGCACCCGCCCCGCCTCTGGCCGGAGGACGTCGCGCTGGCGCACAAGCTGTGGCTCGAGCTGAGCGGCATGGGCCCGGGATCGAAGTTGCACCACCGCGACGTCATCGGCGTCGCCCTGCGCCGCATGAACGACGAGTTTCACTCCGACCGCAAGGAAGAAGTAATCGGCGATGTGATTCGCGAACTGGGCAACGGGCATTCGGAAGGGAACGGCACGAACGTCCCTAACGGCGCCAAGCCGCAGTAAGCTAAGGAAAATGCGTCTGGCCCCCCTGGACTGGTTTTTGCCGGTAACGGTGGGACAAACTGGGACAAACCTGGACCTGCCGCAAGAACGGCGCTTCGCGCCGGCTGATAGGATGACATGCCACCGGCGGCTGGGGGATCCGGGGGACGGGCGGGACGTAATTCGTCGCGCGTGCGAATGTCCACTATTTTCACGCGCCCGCGCGCGCAGCCGCCCGGCCTCAGTTGTATCCGATGATCCTGGCGAATGCGACCTCGTAGCCCAGGACCCCCAGGTCGATCGTCCCGCCCGCGGTCAGCGGCGCGGTGAACGTCCCCTGACCCTTGCCGCTATCCGGCACCGCGGATACGGAAAGTAGCCCGAAGCTCGCCGCGGTCGCATTACCCGAGACCGCCGGCAACCGCTCGAGAATGTTCGAAGGCACGGTGAAACTGCCCGCCGAAGCCGCGGCGGTACAGTTGAATCCAAGCGCGGAGAAGGTCGCGCTCAAGCCCGTTCCGGCCGTCCGCGTCAGCGCGGCTCCCATGACGATGACCAGCCCCCCTTCGCCGCCCGTCCACGTGACGGTGAGCGGCGAGGCGCGCGGGATCGGGTTCGCGATGGCGCTTTGATTGGTCCAGACGAAGTCGCCGGGAAGAGTGACCGAAGCCGAGAAGGCGCCTACGTTGGCCCCGCCGGTGCCTGCGACGGTGTACGTGCCCGCGGCCAGGGTGGGGCTTCCGGTCGCTCCGACGCCCTGCAAACCGGTGGAATACAGCGTATCGAGATAGCTGTCATTGGTTTGACGCGGAACCGGCATGTTGGAAGCGTTGGGACCATTCAACGTCAACTGCGCGCCGGCATCCAGGGTCTGCGCCGGAGGCACTCCGAAGCCGAGCTGGTCGATGGTGCCGGAGCGCTGAACCAGGAAGCAGGCGCCCGGCTGGACCACGGCCAGATTCGAGTTGGCGACCGCATCGACGGTGTACTTGCCGAACCAGCCGGCGGCGGTGTCGGTACGCTCGCTGACAGTCGCAGTGAAGGTTGTGTTGGAGTTGGCCAGTTGGATTCCTCCGGCGGTGAGAGTGCCGCCCACGTCGAGCGTCTGCAACTGAGCCTGCGTCAGCACCGGGCTGGCGCAGGCCGTCGCACCCGCCGGCGCCACGGCGATCGACCCCATGTTGGATGACCGGCCGCCGGCCGTCACCTGAATACTGACGAAACAACTCGGCGTCACGGTCGCTGGAAGCATGAAGTCGATTTGATCCAGCCCCGGCGAACCGCTGGACCGCCCGGCATACAGCGGCGTCACCACGATTCCGCCCACCATCACGCTTACCTGGGCAGTGGCCGTCTGATCGCCCGAGGTGCCGCCGGTGATGTCCGAAGCCGGGTCGGCCCCTATCCCCGTTCCCCACAGCACCATCAGGTCGCCCGGATTGGCGGGGCGCAGGCCCCACTGGAGGAGCGTGCCGGTGGTGAACCGGTTGAGAACGTAATTGTTATAAGTGGCCTGGGCCGGGCCCTGGCCGTTGGAAGTCTCCGTGGCGAACCCGAAGTTGTGCGCCACCACATTGGCGGGGTAAGCGGCGCTGGTCTGCCCGTTGTACGTCACGGTGACGTTGTAGGCGCCGGCCGGGGTGCTGGACGGCAGCAGTCCCGCTATCTGGGTCGCGGAGGTGTAGTACATAAGCGCGCTGACGGGCGTGCCGCCGGAGGCGGGCGTGAAGGCGATACTGGTTTCGGAGAGCTGGGCCGGATACGGCGGCGCCGTCTGAACGGACAGCGTAGCCGGCCCGAGTCCCGTGCCACAGACGATGAACCAGGAGCCCTGGGCCACGTCGGGGAGCCCCGAACTTGCGTTCAGGACGCCGTTGGCGGCGCGGATCGCGGGCTGTGCCTGGGCCAGACTCGATGTCGACGCCAGCAGGGTCAGACAGAACAGAATCGTTGTTTTCATAAGTTCCGGATCGAGCCCGGGCGTTGCCGCCAGGCCCGCATCGTCCTCCTCTAAGGTTGTGCCGGGGACACAAACCCCAGCGCCAAAAGAGTAACGCAAATTCACGGCGGAAGGACAGGAGCCGAACGGACAAACGGGACAAACCGGACAGGAACAAACCGGGGACAAACCGTGTTCTTCCCTGCGAGAAACTGCACGGTGCTTACGAACTCACCTCGCTGCGAAGTCCCCGGGTTTTCAAGTGGTCCGTCGGTCAACTGGCAGAGAGGTGCGTGCCTGCGACGCTGCGATATCAACCTTGACGATTTGGCCGGTTTGCACGAAATCGACGGCACTGGCGACAGCCTGGTGGGAGTTTCGTCGAGCCTCCACGTTTCCCGCCCCGAAAATAAGCGAACATAGAAGTTTATGCCAGTTCAGAAGCGGCAGGCCCAAGGCGTGCCCTACATCGCGGTTGCGCTCGTTTTGACGACCGCTCTCCTCCAGGGCTGCGTGGCCTCCGGCGAGAAAAGTGGACCGGCCGGCGCGCCGCCGCCGCTGGTCAGCGTGATGGAAGTCCAGCCGCGCTACGTCCCCATCTTTTCCGATTTCGCCGCGCAAACCTACGCGCGCAACATGGTGGACGTGCGCGGCCGCGTGACGGGCTATGTCGACCGCTGGCTCTTCCAGCCGGGCGCCGAGGTGGAGGCCGGGCAAGTTCTGTACGTGCTCGATCTGCGGCCGTTCGAAGCCGCGGTGGAGCAGGCGCGCGGCAACCTCCAGCAGAGCGAAGCCGATCTCGATTTCGCGCGCAAGCAGGTTTCGCTCTTGCAGGCGCAGGCAAACCTCGCCACCGCGGAGGCCAACCTGGTGAAGGCGCAGCAGGACGACGAACGCCTGAAGCCGCTGGTGGCGGCCGACGCCGCCCCCCAGCAGGATCTCGACGCCGCGGTGGCCGCCCTGCGCGCCGCCGAAGAGACCGTCAAGGCGAACAAGGCCAACGTGGAGCAGACCGCGCTCTCCACCAGGACCCAGATCGCTTCCACCGAGGGCCGCGTCGAATCGAACAGGGGCGCGCTCAAAACCGGCGAGCTGAATCTCGAGTACGCCACCATCCGCGCGCCCATCGCCGGCCGCATCGGCGATTCGCTGGTTCCCGTCGGCGGCCTGGTGACGCCCACCGCCGCGCAGCCTCTCACCACCATCGTTCCCCTCGATCCCATCTGGGTGCGCTTCCAGGTGACCGAATCGGAATACCTCGCCTGGGCCAAACGCGGGCAGAGATCGCCGGCCGGACAACTCACGCTGATCCTCGCCGACGGCTCCGAGTTTCCTTCCAAGGGCCGCGTCACCGACACCCTTAACCAGGTGGACCCCAAGACCGGCACGCTGGAACTGCAAGCCAGCTTCCCCAATCCCCGGCACACCCTGCTGCCCGGCCAGTTCGGCCGCATTCGCGTGCAGGTGGACGAACGCAAGGACGCCATCGTGATCCCGCAGAAGGCGGTCCAGCAGATCCAAAGCATGCAGACCGTGTACACCGTGGGCCCCGACAACAAGGCACTGACGCGCGCCATCGTCACCGGCAATCGCAGCGGCGAGCTGTGGATCGTCGAGCAGGGCCTCAAGCCCGGCGAACGCATCATCGTCGAAGGGCAATTGAAAGTCCGGCCCGGCGCGGCCGTGCAGCCGCAACCGTACGTAGAGCCGAAGTCGGGGAGCTGACGCATGGCGCGATTCTTTATCAATCACCCCGTCTTCGCGATGGTGATTGCCATCGTGATGGTGATCCTCGGCGCGGTGGCGATTCCCAATCTTCCGGTGGCGGCGTATCCGGAGGTGGTGCCGCCGGTGGTCCAGATCACCACCAACTTTCTCGGCGGCAACGCGCAGGATCTTGAGAAAACCGTGGCGCAGCCCATCGAGGAGCAGCTCGTCGGTCTCGACGGCATCATCTACTACCTTTCCACCAGCGCCAACGACGGCACGCTGAACATTCAGGTGACGTTCAAGCTGGGCACCAACCCGGACATCGCCACCGTGCAGACGCAAAACCGCGTCAGCATCGCCATGCCGCGGCTGCCTCCCGAGGTGCAGCAGCAGGGCGTCACGGTGAAGAAAGTCTCGAGCGCCTTCTTGCTCGGCATCAGCCTGGTTTCCACCGACAATCGCTACGATTCGTTGTTTCTCACCAACTATGCCCAAATCAACCTGGTGAACCAGATCGGCAACCTGGAAGGGGTGGGCGAATCGCGCCTCGGCTCGAACCAGGTTTACTCGATGCGGGTCTGGGTGAACCCGGACAAAATGGCCAGCCTCGGCGTCACGGCCTCCGACGTCAGCGACGCCATCAAGGCGCAGAACCGGCAGAATCCGGCTGGCGCCTTCGGACAACCGCCGGCTTCGCCAGGGACCGATTTCCAGTATTCGGTGAACGCGCCCGGCCGCCTGGTGGACCCCCAGCAGTTCGAGGACATCGTGCTGCGCGCCCATTCCAACGCCGCGCTGCTCCGCCTTCGCGACATCGGCCACGTGCAGCTCGGCGCGCAGACCTACACCGGCTTCAACCGCGTGGACGGCCGCGCCGCGGGCAACATGATCGTGTACTTGTCGCCGGGAGCCAATGCCGTCCAGACGGCGGCCCGCGTGCGCAAGTTCCTCGACCGGATCAAGGCCGGCTTCCCGGCCGGCATGGACTACATCGTCTCCTACGATTCCACCATGTTCGTGAACGCCGCCATCAAGGACGTGATGATCACCCTGTTCGAGGCCATCGGGCTGGTGATTCTGGTGGTGTTCATTTTCCTGCAAAGCTGGCGCGCCACGCTGATTCCGCTGCTCACGGTTCCGGTTGCCGTGGTGGGCACGCTGGCGCTGTTCCCGTTGCTGGGCTTCTCCATCAACATCACCAGCATGTTCGGCCTGGTCCTGTCGATCGGCATCGTTGTCGATGACGCAATCGTGGTGGTGGAAGCCGTGCAGCGCCACATCGACGAAGGCATGGCGCCGCTCGCGGCCACCCTCCAGGCGATGAAGGAAGTGCAGGCGCCGGTGACGGCCATCGCCTTCATCCTGGCCGCCGTGTTCATCCCGGTGGCGTTCCTGGGCGGCATCAGCGGCCAGATCTACCGGCAGTTCGCGCTCACCATCGCCACCTCGGTGCTGCTCTCGGCCTTCAACGCGCTCTCGCTGAGCCCCGCGCTGAGCGCCATGATCCTGCGTCCGAAAGGCCAGACACACTCGCTGCTGGCCGGCTTCTTCGGCGCCTTCAACCGCGGCTTTGGCTGGGTCACCGGCCGCTATCTCGCCGGGGTGAGCACGCTGATCCGGAAATCCGCGCTGGCGCTGATCGGTCTTTTCTGTTTCTGGCTCGCGGCCGGCGCGATCTTCCACCGGATGCCGAACGGCTTCCTTCCGGACGAGGACCAGGGCGCCGTCTTCATTTCCATCCGCCTGCCGGACAGCTCGTCGGTGCAGCGTGCCGACGCGGCCACCCGCAAAATCGAGGACATCGTCGGCCGGATTCCCGGCGTGGCCGGCACGCTCACCCTCGGTGGCCTCGACATCGCCACACGCACCAACAATTCGAATGTCGCCACCATCATTGCGCGCCTTCACCCCTGGGATGAGCGGCGGGAGAAGAACCTGCAATTGCAGTCGATCCTGGCCAACATGCAGCGCGAGTTCGCCAAGGTGCCGGAGGCCTTCACCTTCGCCTTCGGTCTGCCGCCGATTCTGGGCCTCAGCGCCACCGGCGGTTTCCAGTACATGCTGGAGGATCGCCTGGGCGGCGACGTGCACGCGCTCGCGCAGACCGCCGATCTGATGGTGCAGGCGGCCCGCCGGCGCCCCGAGCTGGGTACCATCCTGAGCACCTTCCGCCCCGACGTCCCGCAATACAAGGTGGACATGGATCTGGCCAAGGTGCAGACGCTCGGCGTTCCGGTGGGTGACGCCTACAACGCGCTGCAGACGTTTCTCGGCGGCCTGTACGTGAACGACTTCAACTCGTTCGGCCACACCTGGCAGGTGCTGGTGCAGGCCGAGCCCGAGTTCCGCACCGGACCCTCCGACGTCAACCGCTTCTTCGTGCGCTCGAGCGGCGGCGACATGGTCCCGCTGGGCACGCTCGCCACCGTCGAGCCCACCACCGGACCGGACGTGATCTACCGTTACAACCGGTTTCGCACCGTCCAATTGCTGGGCGGGCCGTCTCCGGGACACTCGAGCGGCCAGGCCTCGAGCGCCATGGAGCAGTTGTCCTCGAGCGTGCTGCCCGCCGGATACGGCTATGAGTGGACCGGCACCACCTACCAGGAAAAGGAAGCGCAGGGCCACGAAGGCGTGATTTTCGGCTTTGCCGCGGTGCTGGTGTTTCTCTGTCTGGCGGCCCTGTACGAGAGCTGGATCATCCCGCTGGCGGTGTTGCTGGCCGTGCCGCTGGGCCTGTTCGGAGCGCTGCTGGCAGTCTGGATGCGCGACTATCCGTACGACATGTACACGCAAATCGGAATCGTGACGCTGATCGGCCTGGCCGCCAAGAACGCCATTCTGATCGTGGAGTTCGCGCGCATGAGCCACGAAGAGGGAAAGTCCATCGTCGATGCGGCGATGGAAGCCGCGCGGCTGCGCTTGCGGCCCATTCTGATGACCTCCTTCGCCTTCATTCTGGGCGTGGTGCCGCTGGCGTTGGCTGTCGGCGCAGGAGCGGCTTCGCGGCGCTCGCTGGGGACGGCGGTGTTCGGCGGCATGAACGCCGCCACCCTGCTGGCGGTATTCATCGTGCCCGTGCTGTACGTGGTGATCCAGCGGGCCGGGGAGCGGAACAAGTCATGAGGAGAATCTCACTGGCCGTTCTGCCCGCCTTGCTGCTGGCCGGGTGCGCCGTCGGACCCAATTACAAGCGGCCGGATGTAGCCGTGCCTGACCAGTACCGCGGCGCCGCCGCGGACGCCGCTTCGCTGGCCGACAAGAAGTGGTCCGATCTGTTTGACGATGCCGCGCTGCGGCAGCTTGTCGAGACCTCGCTTCAGCACAACTTCGATTTGGGGATCGCCTCGGAGCGCGTGCTGGAGGCCCGCGCCCAGTTCCACATTCAACGGGCCGCCCAGTTCCCCAATGTTTCCGGCCAGGCCGGCTTCACCGCCGCGCGCTCGCCGGGAGCCAGTTCGCTCGAACCGTTGCCGCCGAACTCGTCTTTTTCGGGAAGCTACTGGCAGGCGGGCCTGGCGCTCAACTGGGAACTGGACTTGTGGGGCCGGCTGCGGCGGCTTTCCGAATCCGGGCGCGCCCAGTACCTGGCCACCGAAGAGGGCCGGCGCGGCGTGGTGGTGTCGCTGATCGGCGACGTGATCGACGACTACTTCCTGCTGCGCGAGCGCGATCTGGAACTGGAGATCGCGCAGCAGACCCGCGACATCGCTCAGGACAATCTCAGGCTGGTCGGGTTGCGCCACACCCGCGGCGCTGCCACCGGCCTCGACGTGCACCAGGCCGAGCAGTTCCTCTACACCGCGACCGCGCAGATGGCCAGCGCGCGGCGCGACATCGAACAGACCGAGAACGCGCTCAGCCTGCTGGCCGGCAGAGCTCCCGGCGCGATCGCGCGCGGCAAAGCGCTGGCCGAACTGGAGCCGCCGGCTCAGGTTCCGCCGGGGCTGCCCTCGTCGCTGCTGGAACGGCGGCCGGACATCCGCCAGGCCGAGCAGACGCTTATCGCCGCCAACGCGCGCATCGGGGCGGCCAAGGCCATGTACTTTCCGCAGATCACGCTGACCGGATTTCTCGGCGGCCAGAGCATCGCGCTGGCGAAGTTGTTCGACACGCCGGAACGGCAGCAGGAGATTGCGCCCGCGGCCATACTGCCGCTTTTCAACGCCGGCCAGATTCGCGCCGGCGTGCGTTTTTCGGAAGCGCAGAAGCGCGAGATGGCGATCGCCTATCAAAAGACCATCTACACCGGCCTGCGCGAGGTCTCCGACGCGCTGGTGGGTTATTCCCGAACCCGCGAGCAGCGCACCCAGGAAGAATTGTTGGTCCAGGCACTGACCGAGAGCACGCGCCTCTCGAACCTGCGCTACAAGGGCGGACTCGACAGCTATCTGCAGGTGCTCGATTCGGAACGCAATCTGTTCCAGGGGCAGCTCGCGCTGGCGCAGCTCCGGCTCGCCGAGATGCAATCGTTCGTGCAGTTGTACCGGGCGCTGGGCGGCGGCTGGCAATAGAAGACCCATCCTCGGCGGTGGTCGCTCGCAGTTATCGGTTAGTCGCAGCTACGCGTGAGCCACTCACGCGACGGTTTTCTTGGATTCGTGAATCTCTTGCAGGCTCCAGACGCGGATGGGGTCGCGCAGGCGGGCGGCCACTGCGTCGGCGGCGGCGCGGGCGCCGCTCATGGTGGTGATGCAGGGGACGCGCGACATCACCGCGTTGCGCCGGATGGCCTTCTCGTCGAAAAACGCGGGCGCGCCGGTGGTGGTGTAGATCGCCAACTGCACGCCGCCGCCCTTCAGCAGGTCGACCGCGTTCGGGCGCCCTTCGTTCACCTTGAAAATGGTCTTGCAGGCGAGCCCGGCCCCGCGTAGCGCAGCCGCCGTGCCGCGCGTCGCCACCAGTTGGAACCCCAGTCCGGCGAACCGCCGCGCCACATCCACGGCGTCAGCTTTGTGGTGATCGTTGACGCTGATGAAGACGGTGCCTTTTTCCGGCAGCGGGCTGCCGGCGCTGATCTGCGCCTTCAGGAAAGCCTCGCCGAAATTGACGCCCACCCCCATCACCTCGCCGGTGGATCGCATTTCGGGGCCGAGCGCCGGGTCCACGCCGGGGAACTTGTTGAACGGGAACACCGGCGATTTGACGAACACTTGCGGCACCGTCAACGTGCCCGACGTCGCTCCGCCCGTGAGATGCGTGTAATCTTCCAGCTTGCGGCCCCACATCAGCCCCACCGCGATCTTGGCCAGCGGCACGCCGGTAGCCTTGCTGACGTAGGGCACGGTGCGCGACGCGCGCGGGTTGACCTCGAGCACGTACACCGTGCCGTTTTGAATCGCGTACTGCACGTTCATCAGGCCGATCACGTTCAGCGCCCTGGCCAGCCGCACGGTGTAGTCTTCGATGGTGCGGACGTTGGGCTCGGGCAGCGATTGCGGCGGCAGCACGCACGAGCTGTCGCCGGAGTGCACGCCGGCTTCCTCGATGTGCTCCATGATGCCCGCGATCAGAACGCCGCCGGCCGAATCGGCGAGCGCATCCACGTCCACTTCCGTGGCGTCTTCGAGGAACCGGTCGATCAGCACCGGGCGGTCCTGGGAAAACGTCACGGCTTCGCGCATGTACTGCCGCACCATCTCTTCGTCGTAGGCGATCACCATGGCGCGTCCGCCCAGCACATAACTGGGGCGCACCAGCACCGGAAAGCCGAGGCGGCGCGCCACCGCGCAGGCTTCCTCGGCGTTGGTCGCCGTCCCGTTGGCGGGGCAGGGGATGCCGAGGTCGTCGAGCAGCTTGCCGAAGAGCTTGCGGTCCTCCGCCAGGTCGATGTTCTTGGGATCGGTGCCGATGATCGGAATGCCCAGCCGCTCGAGCGGCAATGCCAGCGTCAGCGGCGTCTGGCCGCCAAACTGCACGATCACGCCATCCGGCTTCTCGGTGTCGCAGATATTCAAAACATTTTCGAGCGTCAGCGGTTCGAAATACAGACGGTCGCTGGTGTCGTAGTCGGTCGAAACGGTCTCCGGGTTGCAATTGACCATGATCGACTCGACGCCCATTTCCTGCAGCGCGAAGGACGCGTGGCAGCAGCAGTAGTCGAACTCGATGCCCTGCCCGATGCGGTTGGGCCCGCTGCCCAGGATGACGACTTTCTTGCGGCTGGAAGGATCGGCCTCGCAGGCGGTTTCGTAATTGGAATACAGATACGGTGTGAAGCTTTCGAATTCCGCGGCGCAGGTATCGACGCGGCTGAAAACGGCGGCCACGCCCAGCGTTTTACGCCGGCTGCGCACGGCCAGTTCCTCCACGCCCCAGGCCTTCGCAAGCTGCGCGTCCGAAATGCCGTAGCGCTTGGCGCGGCGGAACAGGGCGGTTGGCGCCCCGGTGAGCGTGGCCCCGCGCAGTTCGGCCTCGAAATCCACCACCTCTTTCATCTGCCGCAGAAACCAGGGGTCGATCGAGGTCATCTCCTGGATGTCTTCGACGCCGTAGCCGTTGGCCATGGCGAAACGGATGTAGCCGAGGCGGTCGGGGGTGGGCGTGATCAGCTTCTGCGCCACCAGCGCCGGGTCGAATTTTTCGGAGCCGAAAGCCTTGCCGGTCTCCAGACTGCGGATGCCCTTCCAGAGCGCCTGTTTGAAGGTGCGGCCGATGGCCATCACCTCGCCCACCGATTTCATCTGCGTGCCGAGCGTGGAATCGGCGCCGGGGAATTTTTCGAAAGCCCACTTGGGAATCTTGACGACCACGTAGTCGATGGTGGGCTCGAAACAGGCCGGCGTCTTGCGCGTGATGTCGTTGGCGATCTCATCGAGCCGGTATCCCACCGCGAGCTTGGCGGCGATTTTGGCGATCGGGAATCCGGTGGCTTTCGACGCCAGCGCGGAGCTGCGCGAGACCCGCGGGTTCATTTCGATGATCACCATACGGCCGTTGGCGGGGTTGATGGCGAACTGGACGTTGGAGCCGCCGGTATCGACGCCGATCTCGCGCAGGCAGCCGAGGGCCGCGTCGCGCATCATCTGATACTCGCGGTCGGTCAGCGTTTGCGCCGGAGCCACCGTGATGGAATCGCCGGTGTGCACGCCCATCGCGTCGAAGTTTTCGATCGAACAGACGATGATGCAGTTGTCGGCCAGGTCGCGCATCACCTCGAGCTCGAATTCCTTCCAGCCGAGCGCGCTCTCTTCGATCAGCACCTCGTGGACCGGCGAAAGCGCCAGCCCGCGCTCCAGGATTTCGTCCAGGTCTTCCTTGTTGTACGCGATGCCGCCGCCCGTGCCGCCGAGCGTGAAACTGGGCCGCAGGATGCACGGGAATCCAATCCGCGCGGCGAACTCCTGCCCGCGCTCCAGGCTGTTGACGAGCTGCGATTCCGGCGTCTCGAGGCCGATCTTGCGCATCGCGTCTTTGAACAGGAGCCGGTCCTCGGCCTTTTTGATGGCGTCGATCTTGGCGCCGATCAGCTCCACGCCGTACTTTTCCAGGATCCCGGCCTCGGCCAGTTCCACGGAAAGGTTCAGCCCGGTTTGTCCGCCGACGGTGGAGAGCAGCGCATCGGGCCGTTCGCGGCGGATGATCTCTTCGAGATACGTCGCGGTGAGCGGCTCGACGTAGGTCTTATCGGCCAGCTCGGGGTCCGTCATGATGGTGGCCGGATTGGAATTCACCAGCACCACTTCGAAACCGTCGGCCCGCAGCGCCTTGGCCGCCTGGGTTCCCGAGTAGTCGAACTCGCAGGCCTGGCCGATCACGATCGGGCCGGAGCCGATGATGAGGATGCGATGGAGATCGCTGCGTCGCGGCATCCGTTATTTCCCCGTCCCCGGCTGGTGCTCGCGCATCAGCCTGGTGAATTCGTCGAACAGGTAGTGCGAATCGTGCGGGCCGGGCGCGGCCTCCGGATGATACTGCACGCAGAACGCCGGATGCCGGCGATGGCGGAAGCCCTCCAGCGTGTGGTCGTTGAGATTCCAGTGAGTGAGTTCAACGTCGTTCGCGTCGAGCGAATCGGGGTCGACCGCGAAGCCGTGATTATGCGACGTGATCTCCACTTTCTTGGTGAGCTCGTTGCGCACGGGATGGTTGGCGCCGCGATGGCCGAATTTCAGTTTGTAAGTCTTGCCGCCACAGGCCAGGCCCAGCAACTGGTGGCCCAGGCAGATGCCGAACACCGGCATGCGGCCGATCAGCTTGCGGATGTTGGCCACCTGGGCGACCAGCGGCTCGGGATCGCCGGGACCGTTGGAGAGGAAGACGCCGTCGGGCTGGAGCGCGAGCACGTCTTCCGCGGAAGTGAGCGCGGGCACCACGGTGACGCGGCAACCGGCCTGCACCAGGCGGCGCAGAATGTTGTGCTTGATGCCGAAATCGTACGCCACCACGTGGTAGCGGACCTCGGCCGGCCGGCCCACCCGCTGCGATGGCGAGCACGCCTCCACCGGCGCGGACCATTGGTACGGCTCGCGCGTGCTCACCCGGCTGGCCAGATCGAGCCCGGCCATGGCCGGGATGGAGCGGGCTTTCTCGACCAACCGCTGCGCATCCGATTCCACCGCCGAAAGTACGCCGCGCATCACCCCGCGGCTGCGCAGATGGCGCACCAGCGCCCGCGTGTCCAGATCCGAAACGATGGGAACGCCGCCCGCGTTCAGGAACTCGCCGGCCACCGTATCGGAGCGCCAATTGCTCGCCAGGGCCGAGAACTCGCGCACCACCAGGCCCTCGATGTAGGGCCGCAGGCTTTCGTTGTCGTCGCGGCTGGTTCCATAGTTGCCGATCTGCGGGTTGGTCAGGATAACGATCTGGCCGGAGTAAGACGGATCGGTGAATACTTCCTGGTAGCCGGTGAGCGCGGTGTTGAAGACGACTTCGCCGGCGCGCTCGGCGGGCGCACCAAAACTCCGGCCCTCGAAGACCGTTCCGTCTTCCAGGGCGAGGATTGCAGAGTTCAAGTTAGGCTGTTCCTCCCGGGGCGTGGGTAATGTTTATTTTAGCAGGTCGAGCGAGAGGTCCGGACGAAGATTGGGCGACGATTTCCGGTTTCCGGAATCGGGAAGGCGCTAAACGGACTGGCCTGTTACGCCGAAGTAGGAGGCCGCAGCGAGCATGTGGCGATCGTTGGTCCACACAGCGCGTTCTCCGATTTCGTGTGCCGTTGTGAGGTGTACTGCGTCGGCGGAGCGTACGAAGAGATCGCGGGGAGCGGAAACCATCAGAGCACTGGTCCTCCGCAGCAGAGCTTCCGTGACGGGAGCGAGGTTCCACAATCCGTCCCCGATGTGCTCGGAAAAGCGCACGGCGAGTTCGCGCACATCGCGGGGTGACGACGCACCTTCACGCATGCGGCGATGAAGTACGGCATGGAACTCGGCCAAGGCCCATAGCGACGAATGGATGACACCCGCTTTTCGGACGAGCTCGCGAACCCGTGGAGACTCGGGTTCGTTGAAATAGAATTTTGCAATATACGACGTGTCGAAATACACGCGGCTAACGGCCCCGATCCTCTTCGACGATCTTCGTGCTGTCGCTGACTTGCGGCATTCGAGCCCAGATTTTTCGCATGGAGGCGAAGATCCGCGCTGTTTCAGATGCTGGCATCCGAGGTGGAGCGGTGATGGGGCGCAGCTCCGCGACCGGTTCGCCGCGGCGCTCGATGACGATAATGCCGCCATCTGAAGCCTCTCGTACCAATTCCGAGGTGTGGATGTGGAGTTCGCGGACCGAGGTTTTCCTCATAAAGCTACATTGTAGCACCTAGGATCCCCGGTCGCGCCGGCCGCGTGCCGCGGGAAAAACATACGGCGCCAGCAGCACCTCGACTCAGTCCGCCACCGCGACCGTGGGAGGGCCGGCGTTCGGTTATGCCGGACCGACGGACGTGGTGGTCTACTGGGACACGCTCTACAGTTCGTTCATGTTTGCGTTCATGTTTGCGTTCCCGTCGGCGCCACCGGCGGCTCTTGGCGCGCTAACCGATGCCGCCGGCAAGGCGCTCGCGAATCAGGCGATCACGCTTACGGTTGGTGGCAAGAAGTTCGAGACATTCACGAACCAGCAAGGCCAATACCGTTTCTACGGCGCTCCCGCCGGCAGCGGTTCGCTGTCGGTGGATGGCCAGGCGCTCGAAGTCCAAGTAGGCTCGGGTAAGTCGAACCCGACGCTTAAACGGAGTTAGCGTCGATCCCGGCGCGGGACTCCATTGCCGGAGTCCCGCGCACTCCGGTGTTGGCTGCGGGAACGCAACCTTCCGCTGCCTGGCAAGCATATTCGCCCCACCGTTCCGGCATCGGGCGCACCGTTCCGAGCGAATGGCCGGCCACTCGGAGAATGTTCCGAGAGGACGTCCCTGGCCATTCTTCCCAACCATAGACGAGTTTCTGGAGTGGTTCCTGCTGGCATGGAACTTTCCAACCCTCAGTTCCTCCACGTCGGGGCCGAAGCCCGGCTCAAGCTAAAAGAGTGGGCCGAAGCGTCAACGCGATTGTGGTGAGCGTCCTCGAAGAGTTTTTCAAGCACCTCACGAAGAGCAAGGCGCTCCGCGAGGAACTGCGGCTGGAGATTCGGGCGCATCGGGGATTCATGCCTGGCGATAAAAACCTATTTTGAGAAATATTATCGTTATTCGGAAAAAATTTATTGACAATCGATAATTCGTGGCCGATAATTGCGTTCATAGGAGGAAATATGAACCTGATTGGCCCAAAGTCGATCGCTTCGAAGCTGCATCTGGTGGTCAGAGTGCTGTTCTTTCTGGCAATTGCGCGTGTTCTCATCATGTCAATCGCTCCAGTTCTTCCTTATCTTTCGCTTCAACATCTGTCGTTCGATGTTCGCAGCGGCCCGTTGTTCGCTTCCTTCCCTCTGTTGCAAGGCGGCGAGGCTAAATGGTGGATATGGGCAATGGAACTCGTTTCACGAATCTGCCATGCGGTGGTTCTTTATCTGCTGGTCAGAGTTCTGAAGCCAGTAGGAACAGGAGAACTGTTTCACCTGAAGATGCCTACTTATTTGAGGATGATGGGATGCGTTGTCATTCTCAGTTCCATTCTGCGAACCATTTTTTGCGCGGCGTTGCTGAAGCTGGGAACAGTGTTGGTAGCAGGCACGCAATTTTCCTGGGCAATCGATACTGACGCAATCTTTATGGGAACAGTGCTTGTCGTTCTGGGAGAAGTATTTCGTTCCGGCTATGCACTCAAAACAGAAAGCGAACTCACTGTATAGGGAGGGAGTCATGGCGATTCGAATTCATCTTGATCGAGTCATGCTCGAACGAAGCATCTCTCTAACGGAACTTGCCGGTCGTGTCGGAATTACGCTTGCAAACCTATCCATTCTGAAGAGCAACAAGGCAAAGGCCATTCGATTCTCAACTCTCGACGCTCTGTGCAAAGAGCTGAACTGCTCTCCAGGAGATATTTTGAAGCATGACTCGGTCGACGCAGGAACGGAATGATTCGCAACAGCAGCCCTTTACAAGGAAAGGAAACTTCATGAAAATACTCATGCACGCACTGATCTTCACAATCATTTCAACTGCCGGAATTGCGCAACAAGCGCAAACTTCCACTTGTCGACACAGCTGTGGGCTACTTCAGCCGCGGTGTAGCCATCACCTGCCGGTCTAACGCGCACCTGAACCGGGGTGCGCGGGATCGGGGTTACTTGACCACGATGTTTACCAGCTTGTCGGGGACGGTCACTATCCGCACGATCTGTTTGCCGGCGATGGACTGCTGAACTTTGGGGTCGGCCAGGGCCAGGTTCTCGAGGTCGGCTTTGGACGTGCCGAAGGGGGCGTAGACGCGGCCGCGGAGCTTGCCGTTGACCTGCACCACGATCTCGGCTTCCTCGGGCTTGGCTAGCTCGGGATCGAAGGTTGGCCAGGGCTGGCGGAAGACCGGGCCGGTGTGCCCGAGCTCGTCCCAGATTTCCTGGGCGAGGTACGGGGCGAACGGCGCCAGCATCAGCGCCAGTTTCTCCAGTGCGTCGTTTACGACCGTGGCGCCGATGTTCTCTTCCTCGGCATAGAGCACGTTCACCAGCTCCATGATGCTGGCGATGCAGGTATTGAAGTGCCAGCGCGACTCGAAATCCTCGGTGATCTTTTGCAGGCACTGGTGGAGCTTGCGCAGCACCTTGCGGTCGGCGGAGCCGGATTCGGGCCCGGCGGCTCCCACGTGGCGGGTGGCGAAGCGGTAGACGCGGCCGAGGAAGCGGTAAATGCCGTCGGCGCCTTCCCAGCGCCAATCGACTTCCTTTTCGGGAGGCGCGGCGAAGAGCACGAACATGCGCGCGGTATCGGCGCCATACTTTTCGGCCAGCAAGTCGGCGCCCACCACGTTGCCTTTGGACTTCGACATCTTGGCGCCTTCGGCGATCACCA
Organism: Bryobacteraceae bacterium; assembly: GCA_049686695.1. Lineage (GTDB taxonomy): Bacteria > Acidobacteriota > Terriglobia > Bryobacterales > Bryobacteraceae > Bog-375. The sequence continues at coordinate 17,067 of JBAVIH010000321.1, forward strand.
TGCCCTGGGTGAAGAGGCGGCGCACGGGTTCGCTGTTGCGGACCAAGCCGATATCGCGCATCACCTTGGTGAAGAAGCGCGAGTAAATCAGGTGCAGGATGGCGTGCTCGACGCCGCCGATGTATTGATCGATCTCGAACCAATAGGCGATCTTGGCAGGATCGAACGGAGCCTGGTCGTTGTGCGGATCGCAATAGCGGTAGAAATACCAGGACGAATCGATAAAGGTGTCCATGGTATCGGTCTCGCGGCGCGCGGCGGCGCCGCATTTCGGGCAGGCCACGTTGACGAACTCGGGTACGTTCTCGAGCGGGGAGCGGCCGGCGCCGGTGATTTCGACGCGATCGGGCAGGCGCACGGGGAGCTCGACTTCGGGCACCGGGACCGCGCCGCAGGCGGGGCAGTAAATCACCGGGATGGGCGTGCCCCAGTAGCGCTGGCGCGAAATGCCCCAGTCCTTGATGCGGAACGTGATGGCCGCATCGCCGAAGCCGTGCTCCCTGGCGTGGGCGGCCATTTTGTCGCGGGCCTCCTCGCTGGAAAGGCCGGACCAGTTACCGGTGTGCTCGACGATGCCATCCTCGGTGAAGGCGTTTGTCAAGCCCGGCTCGACGCCGAGTTCGCCATCCACCGGGCGGATCACCGGGCGGATCGAGATCGAGTACTTGCGGCAGAATTCGAAGTCGCGGTCGTCATGCGCGGGAACCGCCATGATGGCGCCGGTGCCGTAGCCCATCAACACGAAATTGCCGATCCAGATCGGCACGTTTTCGCCGCTGTACGGATTGACGGCGTAGCTGCCGCTGAAAAAGCCTTCCTTTTCGATATCGCCCGGATCGCGGCCGGCGCGCGAATCCACCATGGCCTTGGCGCGCGCCAGGCCCGCCGCATCGAGCAGTTGCGCATTGAGCGGATGCTCGGGCGCCAGGATCACGCAGGTGGCGCCGTAGATGGTATCGACGCGCGTCGTGAAGACGCGAATCTTTTCGCCCGTTCCGGCCAGGGTGAAATCGACCTCGGCGCCTTCCGAGCGGCCAATCCAGTTGCGCTGCATGATGAGCACGCGCTCCGGCCAGCCGTCTTCGAGCTGGCGCATGTCGGCCAGCAACTGGTCGGCGTAGGCGGTGATTTTGAGGAACCACTGCTCGAGGGCGCGCTGCTCGACGGGCGTATCTTCGTGACGCCAGCAGCAGCCCTCGACCACCTGTTCGTTGGCCAGCACGGTGGCGCATTTGGGGCACCAGTTGACCAGCGCCTTCTTGCGATAGGCCAGGCCGCGCTCCAGCATCTTGAGGAAGAACCACTGATTCCAGCGGTAGTATTCGGGCTCGCAGGTGGAAACTTCGCGGTCCCAGTCATAACTGAAAGCGAAGCGGCGGTGGGTCTTCTTCATCGCCTGAATATTCTGCAAGGTCCATTGGCGGGGCGGCTGCCGGTTGGCGATGGCGGCGTTTTCGGCGGGCAAGCCGAACGCGTCCCAACCCATGGGATGGAGCACGTTGAAGCCGCGCATCCATTTGTAGCGGGCCAGGGCGTCGCCGATGGAATAATTGCGAATGTGTCCTATGTGCAGCGTGCCGCTGGGATACGGCAGCATTTCCAAAACGTAGAACTTGGGCTTGGCGGAATTCTCTTCCGCCCGGTAGAAGTCGGCGTCCTGCCAACGCTGGTACCATTTAAGTTCGATTTGGGCGTGGTCGTAAGGCTTTTCGGGCATAGAATGCTGTTCAGGGAGTTGAAACTTATGGTAACAGGCGGAGAAACCGGGTGCGGTTATCCGGTGTTTGCTCCCGGCCGTAGAAGGTTTTTGCAATTAGCGGGGGCGGCCGTCGTTGCCGCGCGCGCTCAGCAGGCTGCCAAGCCGATGCGCCTGGGGGTTGTCGCGAACTGCGAAGACCCGGACGCGGGAATCCGGCGCGTAAAGGAACTCGGTTTCCCCACCTGCCAGGTTTCGGTGACCTCGTACGACGGATCGACCGCGAAAAACTTGCGTGCGGCTTTGGACCGTCACGGCATCGAAGGCACTTCGTTGATCGTGACCGGCCCCGGGCCGGAGATTTACAACTTTCGCGAGGGGCCGCGCACGGTCGGCCTGGTGCCACCGAAGACCCGCGGGGCGCGGGTGGACGCCTTGCGTAAGGCCTCCGACTTCGCCAAGACGGCCGGCATTCCCGCCATCCAGCGCCATCTCGGGTTCCTCCCGGAGGATCCGGAAGACCCGTTGTTCAAGCCGTGCGTGGATGTGTTGTGGCACGTGGCGGAGTACTGCAAGCACAACGGCCAGACCTTCCGCTGCGAGACGGGCCAGGAAACTCCCGTCGCGCTTCTGCGCGTGATTACCGCGGCCGGGTTCCCCAACATCGGGGTGAACTTCGATTGCGCCAACCTGATTCTCTATGGCAAGGCCAACCCGGTGGACGCGCTCGACACGCTGGGCCCGCTGGTGATGGGGGTGCATGCCAAGGACGGCCGGTACCCGACCGATCCGGAGAAACTGGGGGTGGAAACGCCGATCGGCCAGGGGAAGGTGGATTTTCCGCGTTTCCTGGCGCGGCTCAAGGAAGCCGGTTACAGCGGCCCGATTACCATCGAGCGCGAGATCTCGGGGCCGCAGCAGACCGCCGACATCCTGGCGGCGAAGCGGTATCTCGAAGGCCTGATCGGCTGAGGGGAGTGCCCGGTGGGACAGACCATCGCCTTCGGTGGTCTGTCATGCCTGCCCAAAACGCGACATGTTGACGACACAAACCGATCGTCTGTCCCACTTGGCCACTTAGAGCTTCGCGGCCGGCAGAGGCTCGTACACTACAAAGGCGAACTGGCGCGAATCGGGCGACCAGGAATTGACGTTGATGGTGCCTTGGCCGCCGAAGAAACGGAGCAGGATTTCGGGCTTCGCCGGCTCGAGCTTATCGCCTGGGGCCGGCATCAGGCGCAGGGCGACGCCGTCCATGCGGTCGTTGTGAGTCTTGGTGCCTTTGGGAAAAGAAAACACCAGCATCTGTTTTCCGTCCGGCGAAAAGTGCGGAAACCAGTCTTCCCATTCGTCGCTGGTGACCTGCTCGGCCTTGGCGTCGCCCGGGCCGGCGCCATCGGCGGGCATGCGCCAGACGCGCCAACTGCCGGACCGGTTGGAGTTGAAATAAATCCACTTGCCGTCGGGGGAGTACTCGGTACCGTCGTCGTAAGTGCCCTGGGAGGTGAGTTGTTGTTCGGCGCCGCCTTCGGCGGCGACGCGGTAGAGATGGAACGCGCCCTCGCGTTGGCCCACGAAGGCCAGCCACTTGCCATCGGGGCTCCAGCCGTGGAAGTAACTCGGCGCGGCCGGAGTCATCAGGCGCACGCCGGAGCCATCGGCCTTGGCCACGTAAACCTGCGACTGGTGCGACGATGGGCTGGAGGCGGAAAACGCCAGCCACTTCCCGTCGCGCGACAAGTCATGATCGTTGTTGCAGACGTAGCCGCCCGGACCGAGATCGATCGGCTCGGGCTTGGGCTCGCCTGCGCTCTGTAATGGCAGGCGGTACAGGTGTCCCTCGGTATTGATCAGGAGAAACTTGCCGTCGCGCGACCAGTTGGGCGCTTCGATGACCTGGTCGGCCTGGTAGACCACGCGGGTGGAATGGGTGGCGAGGTCGTAAATGGTGATCTTGCTGCGATAGTGCGGTGGTTGTGGGTGATTCATGTTCATCATGCTTGACCCTGGCCCAATCCCGCCGCTGAGTTTGTCGAGCCTGACATTGCCGAAGACGGCGGTCTCCAGCACGCCGGCATCGTGCGAACACACGCCTACCCCAACATACACGCTGTCGGGCAGGTTCATCTCCTGCGGAGCGGTGGCCGTCCAGGGTTCGCCGGACCTGCGTGCGGAGGCGATGAAGGAATTGCCGCGGCGTTCGATGCGGATGCGCAGGGGAGCGTTCACCGTGGAGCGGATCTCCTGCGTCCCGGCGCCGGCCGTCGGACGGAATTGCAATGAAGTGAGGCCGTCGCCGTGCAACGCGACATCGGCGTAGGCGGAATCGGCCGTGAGATCCTGCCGCACCATCAGGACCGCCTTGCGGTGCGCCACAGCTCCGGCGCCCACGAACTGAACGTCGGCGGAGAAGTCGAAATCGCCTGTGACGCGCATCCAGACGAAGTGAAATGCGTCCGCGGCGGCCCAGATGTTGGCGCCGCCGCCGGTGATGCGGTATTCGGCCGAAGCGGCATCGTATGTTGCGGCGCCGGGCATCGGGTTGACGCCTACGTCCTGCTGGGATTCGAAAACGCCCAGCGGGGCATTGCCGGTCTGGGCCGGAAACGCCGTTACCAGGGCGAACAGAGATACCGCAGCGACTGCAAATGGAATGCGCATGACGGAATCAGCATATCACCGCGCGGGGGAAGAAATGTCGGTAGAGTCGAGGGTGGGCGCGAGTGCTGTTATTTCCTGACAGGCCGTCGTGGGCGGCTGCATCCCGGAATCGGCGGAGAGGCCGCGCCGGGCACCCCGGCCGATTGGCCGGTCCTCCGCGCGCCGCAAACGCGGCCTCATCTTCCGCCTTTCGATCATTCCATTAGGCCGCGACCCTCCCGTCGCGGCCGGAACGTATCGAAACCGGTTTGTTTCACCAGGCCATCTTGCGGCAGCGCTCCGGTAAGGAGCGCGTGTGAGCGCCCGCAAAAAGCCGGACGCATACCCAAGTCCCCGATTGCCTGGTGCAACGCAAAGCCTATTTCGGCTTTCCAGGGGTAGTGAGCCTGGACGGCCAAACGTTTCAACGATTCTGCCGCGCTTGCGATGCGGCCGAGTTTCTCGGCGCGCTTTGTATCAGAATGTACTTATGCCGACTCACACTGCCCTTCGCGTCTTCGCTCTCGCCGTCTTACTGACCTGCTGGCCACGCACTGGAACGTGCGAAGCCAGGCTGCCCGGCATTCTCAGCAGCCATATGGTGTTGCAGCGCGATAAGCCAATTCACATCTGGGGTTGGTCGGAGCCCGGCGAGAAGGTCTCGGTCACGTTCCATGGAATCAGCCGGACCGCCGCCGGCGACAGTTTGGGGAACTGGAGCGTTTTTCTGGCTCCCGAAGCTTCCGGCGGCCCGTACCAGCTCACCGTGACCGGCACAAACAAGATCGTTCTGAACGATGTGCTGGTCGGCGACGTTTGGTTCGCGTCGGGCCAGTCGAACATGGAGTTTCCTTTGAAAGGCTTCCCCGGCGCCCCCCTGAAAAACTCCGGGGAGGAGATCGCCCACGCCGGCCAACCGCAAATCCGCCTGCTTCACATCCCCAACAAGGCCGCGGACTTTCCCCTGCGGGACGCCGGCGCATCCTGGACTGTCTGCTCTCCCGAAACGGCGGCCAACTTCTCGGCGGTGGCCTACTTCTTCGGACGCGAGCTTGCCACCCGGGAGCGCGTTCCCATCGGACTCATCGATGCCACCTGGGGCGGTACCGTGGCCGAAGCATGGATGAGCCTCGAGGCCATCTCCGCCGACGCTGCCCTGATGCCTGTCTTCGCAACGCGCGCCCGCATGATGCGGATGCAAGGCGAAATGGCGGCGATTCTGGCGAAGGAAAGGCGCGAAGACGATGCCGCCCGGCAGGCCGGCCAGACGCCGCCAAAACACCCCTGGCACCCCGCCCCCGCGTCATGGGCGCCCGCCGCGCTGTTCAACGGAATGGTAGCTCCCGTGACGGCTTACACCATCAAGGGCGTCATCTGGTATCAGGGCGAGTCCAACAGCCGGCTGGCCTTCGCTCCTATGTACGCTAAGATCTTTCCGGCCCTCATCGCCGACTGGCGCGCGCAGTGGCACGAAGGGGATTTTCCATTCCTATTCGTGCAAATTTCCAGCTTCCTATCGGACGCGACCGAAGCATGGCCCATCATCCGCGAAGCGCAGCGCAGCAGCCTCCGGGTGGCGAATACGGCCATGGTCGTGACGGTCGATGCCGGCGATCCGGACAATGTCCATCCACCCGACAAGCAGACTGTCGGCGCGCGTCTCGCCCTGGCTGCGCGAGCCGTAGCCTATGGCGAAAACGTCGAGTATTCCGGCCCCCTGTTTCGACAGGCCGCGCCCGAGGCTGACGGCATCCGCGTTTGGTTCGATCACGCCGCTCATGGATTGATCGCCAAAGGAGACACTCTCCAGGGGTTTGAGATCGCCGGAGACGACGGCCGCTTCGTGGCCGCGACCGCACGCATTGACGGCGAGACCGTCGTAGCCGGTAATGCACAGGTGGCCGAACCGAAGTACGTCCGGTACGGATGGGCAAACGCGCCCACGGTCAATCTCTTTAACTCCGACGGATTGCCGGCCTCTCCCTTTACATCCGAGGACGCGATCCCCGCTCCCTAACCCACTCCCGGATTGGCCCGTTCGATTATCCTTACTGGTATGAAGATCGGTTTCATCGGACTCGGCCGTATGGGTTCCGGCATGGCGCGCAACCTGCTTCGCGCCGGCCATGAGCTGGTTGTGTTCAACCGCAGCCGGGATAAGGCGGAGACCCTGCTTGCCAGTGGCGCCCGTATCGCCGATTCCCCGGCCGGCGCCTGCCGCGAATCGGAGGCTGCCATGACCATGCTCGCCGACGACCGCGCGGTCGAACAAATCGTCTTCGGCGAGAACGGCATCGCCTCCGCGCTTCCAGCGGGTGCGATCCACATTTCGTGCAGCACCATCGGCACCGCTCTCGCCAGGCGGCTCGCCGCCGAACACCGCCGGCGCGGGCAGGGGTACTTGAGCGTCCCCGTTTTCGGCCGTCCGGAAGCCGCGGAAAGCAAGAATCTCCTTGTGGTGGCCGCTGGCCCGCCGGAACTCGTGGAGCGCTGCCGGCCCCTGTTCGACTCGATCGGCCGCCAGACATTTGTGGTTGGCTCCGATCCTGTGCAAGCCAATGCCGCCAAGCTGTGCGGAAACTTCATGATCGCCGCCATGCTTGAGGCGTTCGGCGAGGCCTTCGCCACGCTGCGCAAGGCCGGCGTCCCGCCCCACGACTTCCTGGAAATTATGAGTGCGTTGTTCGGCTCGCCGGTCTATGCGAACTACGGACGTCTGGCTGTCGACGAACAGTTCTCGCCGGCCGGATTTGCGGTGCGCCTGGGGCTCAAAGACGTCCGCCTGGTTCTGGAAACGGCAGAGGAGCTCGCCGCGCCAATGCCGCTCGCCAGCCTGATCCGCGATCATTTACTCTCGGCCATGGCACACGGACAAGCCGATCTGGACTGGTCGAGCATCACCCGCGTTGCCGCCCGCAGTGCCGGGATCGGGTAACGGTGCGTTTCCGCGCCTGGCCTGCTCCGCACTCCAGGCGATTGTTGTACTCTGGAGTGCGATAAGCCATGCGACAGATCGTATTGGAAGCGCCACGACAATTCGTGGGACACGTCGTGCCGCCCGTGGTCAGGCAGCCCGGCGAGGCGCTGGTGAGACTTCACCGTGTCGCCATCTGCGGCAGCGATTGGCACGCCTTTGAGGGCCATCAGGCCAATTACACCTATCCGCGCATCATCGGTCATGAGTTGAGCTGCGAGGTGCTGGAGGCGCCGGACAACAGTCGCGGCATCCGTCCGGGAAGCCGGTGCGCCATCGAGCCTCACCTGACTTGCGGCGTTTGTAAACCTTGCCGTCTGAATCGCCCCAACTGCTGCGAGAACATGAAGGTGTTGGGGGTGCACGTGGACGGCGGGATGCGCGGCTTGATGACGGTTCCGGTGGAGCGCCTGTACCAGTCGGAACGGCTCTCGTACGATCAACTGGCGCTGGTGGAATTCCTCACCATTGGCGCCCATGCGGTCGCCAGAAGCGGGCTGGCCGCCGGCGAAGACGTTCTGATTGTGGGCGCGGGACCGATCGGCCTGTCGGTTCTCCAGTTTGCGCTGACGGCGGGCGCCTCCGCGCGGATTATCGAAAAGGTCGAGTTCCGCCGCCAATTCGCCGGGCGTTTTGGCGTGGAAGTGTTGGCGGAGTACGATGGCCGCCCCGCGTCGGTTGTTTTCGACTGTACCGGCGATGAGGAGGCCATTACGGCCAGCTTCAACCGCGTGGGCCCGGCCGGGCGGCTGGTGCTGGTCGGCCAATTCCTGGGCTTCATCCCCTTCGACCACACGCCCTTCATCAGGCGGGAACTCGACATTATGGCGAGCCGCAACAGCCACCACCAGTTTCCGCGTGTGATCGGGATGATCGAGCGCGGCGAAATCAACCTGGACCCGTGGATCACCTTCCGGATGCCGCTGGCCGAGGTGCCCGACGTGTTCGCCGGCCTGGCCAGCCACAAGAACTACATCAAGGCCGTCTTCGAGGTTCAGGACTCCGACGTCTGAGGCGAGCGCCAACGGCTCCGGGAAGCGGCCTCACAGGCTGCCTCGAGTCCATGGCGATCCGGTGCACGAAGTAGCGCCGGATTTATAAATCCGCCGAGAGATTCCGCTTCCGGCCGCAGGATTGCTCGTCGCGGGCGTGGCGCAAATCGATCGCGGCTGCGCGGCTCCCAGGGCTATGCGTTTTCCTTCAACCGCTCACTTGCCGGGCGCCAGGTCCATCATCCAGATATCGGAGTGATACTCATCCAGGTTGGTGACGATCTTGTCTCGGGCAACGTTCAGTTCCATGCCAATCGACGCAGAAATGCCGCTGTAGATCCGCTGGCTGCCGTGAAAGTGCTGAATGGCAAACGGAGCTCCCTGGGGCCGCTTGGTTTTAGGATCGAGCCGCAGCGCCCAAATGCACGTAAAGCCATCGCGGTTCGAGGTGAAGTAAACGGTGTTCCCATCGGGAGAAAACTGCGGTTTGTTGTCATTGTAATCGCCGCTGGTGAGCTGGATCCAGTGGTCCGGACCGGCTGGAACGAAGTTCTCCACCGGCGTTATGTAGATGCGGAGGTGATTATCGCCGGTCTGCATCAGGAACACCACCCACTTGTCGTCCCAGGAATAGAAGGCATTCCACAAGTGGTGCTGGGGGTCGCTCAACACAATTGTTTCTTTGCCGGTCGCGACATCCAACAGCGCAATTTGATCGAAGCCGGGGTCAAAATAGCCCGTCTGCATTAGCATTCTCGATCCATCGGATGAAAAGCCTTTCGGGCTTCCGCAGCGCTGGCAGACGCGCCGCGGCGATCCACCCGCAGTCGAAATCATGTAGAGGTCCCCCGCCCTCTCGCCCAGCGTCCAAAAGGTGTAGCCAACGTACGAGCCGTCCGGAGAAATGGCAGGGGCTAAACCATCTGCCAGCGTCACGTCCTGGGCCAACTGGGTCTCTCGTCCCGTCACCAGGTCCTTGACAACCAGGCGGCTTCCGGAATAGAACGCGACTTTCTTGCCATCACGGGAAAGCGAGGGATGGTTATCGCGGATTCCCTCCACCTCAGTCAAGCTCCGCCGGTCGCCGGTCACCCGTCCGCGGTCGGTGTCGGTCGGAATGCTCAAGAGGTTTGTGCTAAAGGAGGCCGAGTTGTCGAAGACTACGCGCCCAGTCTCGGAGACGCTGAAGAATATACCGCAGCGGTTCGTGGCAAAGGTGAGCTGCTCTGGGTCGGACGTCAGTCTTCCATCGCCGCCGATCGCCACTCGGAACAGGCTGTAGGTGTCACCGGTTGAGCGGCCGAAGACGATCCACTGCCGGCCGGAATTCCTGTCAAGCTTCCAGGCCCACGGGTCCGGGGCATGAGTCTCGCCAGGCAGCAAAGGCGGTGGAGCGACCTCTGTCAAATTTCCTCCGTGGATCGGGATCAGCCACCATCGCTTGAGGTCCTGCGCCACCCGGCCGGTGCGGTAGGCCATCGCGAGAACCTTGGTTCCATCGGGCGAGACGAGTGGATAGGAAGCGAGACTGACCTCAGGCTGGATGATGGCGGGAGTTCCACCCACGCGGGGGATGGTGAAAAGGTAGTCGTCGTCCTTCTGCTGCCGCAAGAACAGGATCGTCGACCCGTCCGGGGCATAAAGTGGAACCGCGCCGTCGCGAGCCACCAGCCGCGAATCGCCACCCAGCGCCGGAACCTCATATATGTCACGGTTGCGACTGGTATGCGATTTGCGTTCCATCGGGAGAAAAGGCCGAAAAGGAAACCCCTTCTTTCTCATGCGTGATCTGAATGGCTTGGCCGCCGCCAATCTGCTGGACCCAGATGTCCGGGTTCGGCCCGGCCGCCGTAGACAGGTACGCAAGCATTTTCCCATCCGGAGAGATCGCCGGGGTGAACGAAACGCCGTTGGAAGTCAGGCGGGTGAGTGGGCGTCCTGCGGTCATCGACGGTTTGGGATGCCACCAGAACCAGCCGCCCAGCGCAACCAGGACAACGAACGCGGCGCTCAGGCCGAGAGGGAGCCAGTTCCGGCCGCGGGTTCGCACTGCGGACGGCGCCGGCGCCAACGTCCCCGAATCCGATTCCTCCTTCAGCTCTTCCAGCGCGACCTTCAGGTCGGCGACGTTCTGAAAACGGCGAGCGGGGTCCTTTTTCAGGCAGCGCACCACGATGCGCTCGAGTTCCCGGGGGATGCGTGGGTCGAGCTCGACGAGCGGCTTCGGTTGCTCGTGGAGAATCATCGCCAGCGTGGACATGTGGTTGTCGCCCTGGAAGGCGCGGCGGCCACTGACCATCTCATAGAACACGGCGGCGAACGAGAAAACGTCGGACCGCGTGTCCACAGTCTTGCCCTGGGCCTGCTCCGGCGACATGTACGCGGGCGTGCCCAGGATCTGGCCTTCCACCGACAGCGTGGTGTCCTGTCCCGGCCCCAGCTCCACCCGCCGGGCCAGCCCGAAATCCAACAGCTTCACCAGTCCATCGCCGCTCAGCATGATGTTGCCGGGCTTCAGATCCCGATGGATCACGCCGGCCGCGTGAGCCTTGGCCAGCCCGCCGGCGATCTGCACCGCGTAAGTCCAGGGCCTCCCCCAGCGGCATGCCCTTGGCGGGGATGATCTTGTCCAGGGACTTGCCTTCCACAAACTCCATCGCGATGAAGTCCACGCCGCTATCGGAGCCAACCTCGTAAATGCTGACAATGTTCGGGTGATTCAGCGCGGAAGCGGCACGGGCTTCGCGCAGCAGTCGCGACCGCCGCTCGGGGTCGGAGGCGTACTCCGGCGGAAGGATCTTGAGCGCCACCGGCCGGCGGAGCTTCGTATCATAGGCACGATACACAGCCCCCATGCCGCCTTCGCCGAGCTTCGCCTGGATTTCGTAATGGGCGACCCGCCGCCCGACGGCTGGCAGGGCTGCGTCCGAAGGCATGTCCCGGCGGGCCGCCTCAGGCGACCACGCGGGCCGGTCGAGCAGGCCTTCCGCAGACGGCTGGGCCAGCAGGGTCTCCACCTCGCGCCGCAGTTCCCCGTCCTCGGCGCAGGCGACCGCAAGAAACGCCGCCCGTTCCCCAGGCTCGCGTTCCGACGCCGCCTGGTAAATCTCCTCGACGCGCTTCCAGCGGACTGGATCCATAACAGGTCCGTGCGGATTATATCATGCAAAGCCCGAGATCCCTATCGATCTCGCAAAGTGAGATTGTCAAACGAAGGAGCAAGCTGCAGACCGGGCTATAATCCTGCTGTATGGATTCTCAAACGACGCAAGTCACGCGCTTACTGCGAGCCTGGTGCGGTGGCGACCGCGCCGCGCTGGACCAGTTGATGCCGCTGGTCTACGGTGAACTGCGCCGCATGGCCCGGCGATACATGCAGCAGGAAAAACCTGGGAATACTCTACAGCCGACCGCCCTGGTCAATGAAGCATTCCTGCGTATGGTGGATGTCACCGGCGTACGCTGGCAGGACCGGGCCCATTTCTTCGCTATTGCCGCCCAGATCATGCGGCGCATCCTGGTGGATGCGGCCAGGGCCCGCGGGTCCGGCAAGCGCGGCGGTGGGGTGGAGCGATTGGATCTAAACGAATCGATCGATGCCTTACCCGAACTGGACAGGCGGCTGGTGGATCTGGACGGGGCGCTCGAAGCGTTGGCGCAATTCGATGCCCGCAAGGCCAAAGTTGTGGAACTGCGATTTTTCGTCGGCCTGAGCGTGAAGGAAATCGCCGAAGTGCTGAAGATCTCTCCGGAAAGCGTAAAGCGCGACTGGAAACTCGCTCGCGCCTGACTCATGCACGAACTGTCCGGGTAGGAGGATGCGATCAATCGGCGCTAAGGGGATGTTCGCCGCTTCAACTGGAGCCCGTGAAGGTACGCGGAAACATCCGCCATCTCGGAACCCTCGAAGCGCGGCCAGGGGATGTTCTGTCGCCTCATCCCGTTCAGCATCGCCGGACCGTGTTTCCACAGGGCAGCCACCATTCCGAACGAAGTCATTCTTCCCGACATCGACGTTCGGCCCGGCGCGCCGCTCGAGGGGTTGTCGTGGCACCCGCTGCAGCGCTTTTTCGCAAACAGCAGCGCGCCGTGCTCCGGGTTGCCCCGTTCCTCGAAAAACTGCGTCGCGACGAGGTAGCCCACCACATGGCGCATCTCCTCGTAGCTCATCGGCGCCTGGGGCAGTCCCGCGCGGAACGGGTGGTTCCACATGGCCGCGGCGAAATCGTTGAGGGCATATCGGGTCGGGCGAGCTTCCAGCTTGCGTGCTCCAACGTGGCATCCTGCGCAGCCCTTTGACACAAACAGTGCCTGGCCGTTTTCGGGCGCAATCGGAGAGAACCCCGAGGCGCTCTGGTTCGCCTGCGCACCTCGCAGCCATACGAGCAGATCGCTCATCTCCTGCGCCGAGAACAGGGGATAAGCGACTTGTGAGCGGTCCAGGGCCCGCGCCATGTCGTGAGAATGGTTCCACATCTCCTGCGCGAGCGCGATCGGATCCCGGAGCGAGTCCCACTCGGCCACCGGCCGCATTCGCTCGCGGACGGGTGAGTCGATACCGTGGCACTCGCCGCAACGTTTGTCGAGAAAGACCTGCCTTCCCCGCTTCCTGTTGCCGGGCTCCTCGAAAAGGCGTGTCGCGAAGAAGTAGACGAACAGGTCCGCAGCCTGCTGCTCGTTCAACTCGGGCATGGCGCCCCCTTGCCGGTCCATCGCGGCCCACATCGCGGGAGCATGGTTCCACAGGATTCCCGCCATCTGGTAGGGGCTGAAGCTGCGGTCCTCATCCCGCCAAAGATCCGGCGCGCTCTTTCCGCCCTCCCCGTTCACGCTGTGGCAGACGATGCAGTTGAGGCTGCGGAACAGGGCGCTGCCGCGTTCCGCATCGCCAAGCAGCAGGGTCCCGGCCACGCAGGTGCCGAAGTAGCCGGCCACGAAAACCAGCAGCAGTGATGAGATTCGCATATCCAGGTGAGGCGCCTATCTTGTCGGAATGCCGCACCTTCTTCAACTCGAAGCTCCTTTCCGTGGAGCGCCTTCCAAAACGCCAAATCTTTTTCTTGCCTCCGTTACCCTTTCCGGAACCGGTTTGCGCATTTCAGGGTGAAGGCAACTCGAGGGTTGGCCTGACAACGAACAAGGAGGTTCGTCATGAAGTCAATTCGAAACAATACGCTGCTTCGCACCTTGGCACTGGGGCTTCTGGTATGCTGCCTGGGCGCCGGAGTCGCATCCGCGCAACCGTTCCAAGGGAAATTCTCCCTGCCGTTTGAAGTCCGCTGGGGCACGGCGACCCTGCAGCCCGGCGACTACACCTTCAACCTGGAGGGCGTGAGAACCGGCAACACGCTGCAACTGATCCAAAACGGAAAAGTGGCGGCGATGGTGCAGCCCCAGAGTCACAATCCGTCGGTGGCCGGCCCAGCCGCGTTGCTGATCGATAGCGGCAAGAGCGGCGGCACCGTGCGGGAAATGCGCCTGCCGGATATCGGTGTGGTTCTCTATTATGCGCCGCACAAGGCCAACGCCGCCGCAGAGCGGGACGTCGCACAGGTGATTCCCATCGCTGCGATCGCTGCGACACGGTAGGGTACTTCCGAGGCAAGCGGGGCCAGAGCGGGGGCTCTGGCCCCTTTTTGTGTTTACCGGCCGTTCCCACCCGGCAACGCGCCAGGGTCCGGGAACAGCCGCCAGACTCGGCTGCCATCTCAAGCGGCAAGTTCTCGCCGGATCAGTTGTGGAGTTCGACCGTCTCCCAATCTGAAGAGAATTGCGCACTGGAATCTTCCTCTTCAATGGGAAGGGACGCGGCCGAGTCGCAAAACTCAGTAGCGAGAAACGCGAGTACGGCGGCGCCGGCGAGCAGCCACGACAGCGGGAAACCCGCATGCTCGAATCGCCAGATCGGTTCTGTGTTGCCAGCCACGACAGAGGCAAAACACGCCAGCGTTAAGATGACGCCAATCCAATTAAAAATCCGCTGGGCAGCAGACACGATAAAACCTCCTCAACGGCCCTTGAAACCCGTCAGTACCAGTTTACACGGGTTTTTTATGGATCGTGAAAGGTTTTTTATGGATTATAAAAAAGTCATAAATGTGACGGTTTCATCTCGGACGGCGGCCCGACCGTGGAATGTGAGCAGGCGTCAGCGGCAGGGCCTGGGCCGACGCCGGTCCAACCCGGCAGCAAGGGGCGGTTCTCTCAGTTCTTACGGAAAGGACCGGACGGCGGGACCTTTTTGATCGTGATGCTTCCGCAGCCCATGCGCAGAGAGACTCTCCGTGTCGGGGTTTGACTTGCGTAAGCGAAGTGCGTCCCCGCCACGAATCGGTATTGACCCTTTCCCATAGCGTCCGACGAAACGCTGCCGAGTCTGGTTCGCGCGTCGACCGAATATGGGACGGTATCCGGAAGCATCACGATCATGTCGCCAGTGTGGCTGTTCACGTCGATGTCTCCGGTCACGTCGCTCACCCATACGTAGCCGGTGTCGTGGCGAACCACCAGCCGCGAGTCGCGCGGCACCAGGACCTTGTATTCCACCGTCACGCCGCGCCTGTTGTTCGGCGCCATTGGCTTGGTGAGAATGATGTGGTCCAAAGGAAGGACCGATCGGAACAAGGAATTGCGCGCCGGGAGAATCGTCGAAATCGCCACTTCCTTATCCGACCGCCGTTCGGTGACCACACGGACTTGCTCGAAGCGCCGCTCGGCCTCCTGCTTCTCCGCTGGGTCGTAGAAACGATCGGTCGACTTGGTAACGGTGACCTCGACCTCTGGCTCGTCCCAGCCCTCCACGGTCAAGTAGCCGTACGAATTGACCAGCCGAATCGTACCGCCCGGCAAAAACGCCACCCGCTCCGTGCTCTTGACTTCAAGAGACTGTTTGGGTCCCTTCGCCTCGGGTCCGTTCGCTGCGAGCAGAGGCAGTGCGGTTCCTATCGCGCTCAGCCCGAGAACCATCGCCAGTTTGCTTCTCATGTTGGTTACCTTGCGCTCTTTTGCGCGCGGGCGGCTTTCACCATTCCCAGGTACCTGCGCGCGAGTTCCTGGATCTGTTCCTCCTTCATCACCGGGAGAGCCTCCGGGTTGATCAAGTCCGACCCGATGCCCAAAGCGGTGGCCCCGGCCAGGATGAAATTGCTGGCGGTTCGTTGATTCACGCCGCCGGTAGCGATCATCGGCACTTGGGGAAACGGCAGCTTCAGAGATCGAATGTAAGAAGGACCGCCCAGTGGCCCGCAGGGGAAAATCTTGATGAAGTCCGCGCCCGTCCGCCATGCGGCAATCACATCAGTGGGAGTCATGGCGCCGGGGAAAACCACGAGATCGTGCTTCAACGCGAACTCCACAACCTCAGGAACCAGCCCTGTGCTCGTCAGAAACGTAGCGCCAGCGTCCAGGCAGCGCCAGGCCGTTTCGGCGTCCAGAACGGTTCCCGCACCTACCGCCATGTCCGGGAAGGTCTTTGCCAAGTGGGAAATCACATCGAGTGCGCGAGGCACAGTCATCGTGATCTCCGCGATGGGAATGCCCGCACGGTTGACCATCTCCGCGGCGAGGCGCGCGCGCTCGGGCGTGGATACGCGGATGCCTGGGATGATGCCGAGTTCCTCAATGCGGGCACGAACTTCTGCTTTCTTCATCAGTTCTACCTTCCGTTTTGGATTCGCTCCGCATTCCAGCCGCGCGAAGCCGTGTCGAAAACTCCAGGGATCAACGCAAGCTCCTGCTTCCCACCGCCTGGCGAAGCTGCTCGATCGACGTCAGGTAAGCGGCCAAGGACTGACGGTAGGCCAGTTCGATGGCGTCATAGTTACGCTGGGCGACGAGGAAATCGAGCAGCGCTGTGGCGCCATGCCGGTAGGAGTATTCGCTGATATCGCGGCTTAGCTTCGCTTCGTCCAGAACGCCTGAGACGTAGATTTTCGCCACGCGGCCGTTCGATTCCACTCCAACATACGCGTCTCTCACGTCGGTGAGTACCTGTCCGCTGGCCGCCTTCTGCTGCTCCTCCGCCTGCCGGATGGCAACGCGTGTCTGCGCGATATTGCCCTGGTTCCGGTCAAAGATGGCCAGCGGAATACTGAACGACCAGGTTACGGCGCTGATGCCGTTGACGTGCGAGTAGTTGGCTGAGACGGTGGGATCCTGCTTTCCATTCGCCTTGGCCAGCGCATACTGGCTGTTGGCGGCGGTGACGCCCAGCACCGCCGCGCGCAGATCCGGGCGATTCTGAAGGGCTAGCGCCTGCAGTTCTTCGAGAGTGACCGCCAGCGGCCGGTATGCGAATTCGCCCGCCACGTCGTAGTCGGCAGGCACCGACTCGTAACCCAGTTGTTGCCGGAGGTCCGAAAGCGCCTGATTCCGCGCCAGCACCGCCTGTTCCGCATTGGTCTGAAACTGCACCAATTGGAGCTTGATCTGCAGGTAGTCGTTCTGGCTGATGGCGCCGATTTTGTACTGGCGTTCGCTGATGTCCACGGTGGTTTGAAAGCTCTTCAAATCCGCGTTCGCCAGGTCAAGCACCGATTCCGCAAGCTGGGCGTTGTAGAAAAGCTGGCCCACCTGAAACCCCAGGGTGCGCTCGTTGTCGAACACCTGCGAGCGCGTTACGGCTGTCGCGTCCCTGGCGGCTTGCAAACGCCGCTGGCGTTTCTTGCCTCGTTCAATCAGGTAACTCAACCCCATGTCGCCCTCGGTCGAGCCTTGCAGGTACGCCGCCACGCTCTCGCCTGGCAGTTTCGAGATCGGCAGGTATTCCCAATCGGTGAAGAACGTGGGATTCGGGCGTAGGTAGGCCGTAATTTCCGCGGCCTGGCTCTGTTGGATGGTCGTCCGCGCGGCCTGCAAGGCGTGGTTATGCTTCACCGCCAGATCGATGGCCTGGTCCAGGGTGATCTTGACGGGAGATTGCGCGGACGCCGAATTCAACCCCAGGCTGCTGAGCACGACGGCGGCAACAACGACACTCCGGTAACCCTTCATAGGTAATATCTCGCGCTCAGTTTTCATTGGCCCTCGAAAGAACCTTCCGGTTCGGGAAGTTGATCGCCGTCCCGTGCGATCCAGACATAAAACGTCGGTAACAGAACAATGCTCAGCAGTAGGTCGGAGATCAGGCCGCCCACGATGACAATCGCGAAAGGCCGCTGCGAATCGGATCCGATGTCATGCGACAGCGCCGCCGGCAGAAGTCCAAGAGTCGCCACCAGCATGGTCATCATGATGGGACGAAGCCGGAGGACCGCGCCATCGACGGCGGCATCCTCGATGGAGTGCCCCCTGGCCCTGAGCTGGTTAATGTACTCGAGCATAATGACGCCGGTTTGCACCGATACGCCGAAAAGCGCCAACATTCCGACGCCCGAGGACACACTGAGGTAAGTCCCCGTAATCACCAGAGCCAGGAAGCCGCCGACGCGAGCCAGGCCGACGTTCAACAGTATGAGCAGCGCCCATTTGTAAGAGCGAAACATAGTGTAGAGAATGATGAAAATGACGAGGATCGTTATCGGGACGATGAGAGCCAGCCGCGCTTCGGCGCGCTTTTCACTCTCGTATTCGCCCGACCAACCGATGGTATAGCCCGGCGGCAGCTTCACTTTTTGACTAATCTGTTTGATCGCTTCTTCGACCGTAGTTCCCAGATCCCGGCCTCTCACGTTGAAGGTCACTGCCACATAACGGCTGTTGCCTTCCCGGAAGATATCGTAGGCCCCGTCTTTGACGTCAACCTTAGTCAACTGCGCCAGCGACACCCGCTCTCCCGAAGGCGAGAGCAGGCGAACCTTCGCGATGGCTTGCTGGGTATTCCGATAGGGCTCCTGGTAACGCACTACTACGTCGTACCGCTGTTCATTAATCAAGACTTGACTTACGGCGTTGCCGCCAACGGCGGTCTGGACGGCGTCCTGTATGTCTGTGACGTTGATTCCATAGCGAGCCGCCTGCTTGCGGTCTATAGTCAGATCGAGGTTCGGCTGGCCGAAATCGCGTAACAGCTTGACATCATGCATGCCCGGTATGGCCGCCATGAGTGCGGTGACTTCTTCGCCCTTCTGTTCGAGCAGCTTCAAGTCATCCCCGAAAATCTTGAGAGCCAGCGAGCCTTTGGTGCCGGTCATGGTCTCTCCGACGTTGTCTTCGATCGGCTGCGAAAAGTTCCAGATCGCTCCCGGGTATTTCTCCAGCGCCTTGTTCATGGCGGCGATCAGTTCCTCTTTGTCTTTGTGAAACACCGGGCGCCATTGGTCGTGCGGCTTCAAATCGACGAAATACTCGGTGTTGCCGAATCCCCCGGTGTCGGTTCCGTCATCGGGACGGCCGGCCTGCGACACGACGGTCGTCACCTCCGGAAACGAGGCGAACACGTAACGGCACTGGGTGGTGAATTTCTCGCCCTCGGAAAGACTGGTGCTATTAGCCAGGGTGCCGCGCGCCCAGATGGCGCCTTCATCCAAATGCGGCAGGAACTCCGCGCCAATGACGCCGCCAAAGCCCAAATAGACCGTGCCTGCCAGGGAAACGATAGCGACGCAAGCGACCACCCAACGATGTCGAACCGCCCACCGTAACCGCCTGCGGTACTGCTCCACCAGGAAGTCCATCACCAGATTGCGCCGTTCGCGAACTCCATTGCGGAAAAATGTGGCTGCCAGCACTGGCGCGACGAGAATCGAAAACGTCATGGCGCCGAGCAGCGCGAAGGCCACAGTCCAGGCCATCGGCCGGAATAAGCGGCCTTCCACGCGCTGCAACGTGAAGATCGGCAGATAGGCGGTGATGATGATGGCGATGGCGTAAAAGACCGGCCGCTGCACCTCATGACATGCCTCGCGGATCATCTCTCCAGCCGTTTTCGGAGTTCCAGCCAGAGTCTGGTAGCGGCTCCGGCTCAGATGCCGGATGATGTTTTCCACCATGACTACCGTTCCATCCACTACCATTCCGAAATCCAATGCGCCCAGTGAAAGAAGGTTCGCCGGGATGTGGCTCAGGTCCAGCCAGATCGATGCAAAGAGCAGGGAGAACGGAATCGTGAGGGCGACGATAAGGGCGGCGCGGGCATTGAGAAGAAACAGGAAAAGAATGACGCTGACCAGGATCATGCCTTCGGTCAGGTTATGCATCACCGTGTGCAGGGTGAAATGAAGCAGATCGCTGCGATCCAGCATCGGCACCACCGTCACGCCGGGAGGCAGGATGCCGTGGTTGAGCTCATAAACTTTCTTGTGAATGGCATCCAGCGTTGGCTGCTCCTCGGCGCCCTTGCGCATCAGCACCCCGCCCTGAATGACATCCGGCTCGTCGACGATGCGCCCGTCCTCCATGTGGTTGGCCCTGGCCATGTGGCCCAGCCGGATCTTGGGACCCTGGACCACGTAGCCGATGTCCTTGATCCGTAGAGGAGTCCCGGACTTTGTTGTCAGCATGGTCTGCTCGATATCGTGCACGTTGCTGAAGAGCCCCAGCGCGCGAACGTTCATTTGCTGCATGCCTTCTTCCACGAAGCTGCCGCCGGCATTAATGTTGTTATTGGCAAGTTGCTGCTCTACCTGGCCGATGCTCAATCCATACGACACCAACTTGTTCGGGTCCACGCGTATCTGGTATTCCTTTACCGTGCCGCCGAAGTCGGAAACATCGACCACGTCCGGAACTGACTTGAACTGCTTCAAAAGAACCCAGTCCTCGAGGGACCTCAATTCCATCAGGTCGTATCGCGGGTTCGTGCTTCGGATCGTGTACCAATAGATCTGGCCGGTGGTGCTCCAGTCCGTGCCGATTTGAGGCTGTAGGTTTTGCCCGTTGGGCAGATTGACCTGCGTGAGCCGTTCCAACACCTTCTGCCGGTTCCAATCGTTGACTGATGTGTCGTCGAAGATCAGGAGCACAAAGGACAGGCCGAAAATAGACTCGGAGCGCAGGAAGGTCATGTGCGGCATCCCGGCCATTTGAATTTCGATCGGGATCGTCACCTGCTGTTCCACTTCTTCGGCGGAACGTCCCGGCCATTGGGTAATTACCGTCACATAGTTGTCGGCGATGTCGGGATAGGCCTCTACGGGCAGGTTGTGGAACGAGATCGCTCCCCATCCAGCCAACAAGACGGCGATGGCCATGACGACAAACTTGTTGTTAAGCGCAAAGTCTACAAGAGCGCGAATCATTTCCTATTCCCTGTTCTATGGCTGCCGTGCTGGCTGTCTTTCCTGATCCCGAAGGTGCCGGTTGCCGTCATTGAGAGAGCACATGGTCCAAAACCAACGCGTTCGTAACCACTTGTTGGCCTGGCGCCAGCCCCGATTTGACCTCTTGCAAGTCCGTGTGCTCCTGCAACACGTCTCCACCAACGACTTCCACGCGGCGAAACTTATTGTCCGGTGCTGGAACGTAGACAAAATCGCGATCGTGCATGTGCAAGACTGCGGACGCCGGCACAATGGTGTGCATTTCCTTGGTTTGACCGCGGAAGGTGGCTGTCACGAACATGCCCAGCCGCATAATCCCCGGATTCTGCACTTCGATCCGCACCTTGGCAGTGCGGATGTTGGGATCGAGAATCGGCAGAATGTTACTCACGCGCCCTCTGAACACGCGATCCGGATATGCATTCAGTTTGATCTCCGCCGTGTCGCCGATCCGGACGGTGGCCAGGTCGTTCTCGTATACGTCGCAGACAATCCACGTCGCCGAAAGATCCGATATCGTGAACGGGGGCGGTGTACTGTACGCCTGCACGAGGGACCCAGCGGTAACTTCCTGATCGGTAATCGTTCCCGAGACCGGCGCGAAGATATCCACCGTGAAGTTCATTTTGTCAGGGTCATTGCCGAGGAGCCGCAGGTGCTCGGCTGCCGTGTCCACGGCGACCTTGGCTTTGTCCTCGGTGTCTTGTGCGACTTGAACATCGTTCAGCGCGAAAGCGCCGTGCTCATAAAGATCCTTGGTGCGCCCCAATTGGGCGCGGGCCAGGATTTCGTCCGCGACCGCCATTTTGTAAGTGGAATAGCCACCCGACACGTCGTCGCTTCGAATCGTCATCAATAGCTGGCCCTTTTGCACGGTGTCGCCGAGGCGCGTGCGAATGAACATGACGCGTCCCGAGGCGAGAGAAACGACCGGAACGTTGCGGGAAACGTCCGGAGTAACCGTGCCGGTAACCACCAACTCGGAGGTGGAGGGACGCTCGGCCGCCGCGGCCAGCGGAAACTGCTCCGGATGATCTACCGAAAAGAGAGCGGCGTCCGGGAACGGAACGACTTTCGCGGGTGGGGGCGTCCCATCCGGCGTGTCTCCTTTCACGCTGCTGCAAGCCTGAAGCAGCAGCAAAACCGGGAGTGACACCACCAGAAGACTTACTTCGAGCGGTCTAAGGTTCATCAGAGATCTCCATTCTGCGAAAGGCGCGCCATTCCGCACTAACCGTGTTCCAAAGCCCCGCGATCACTCTCGCAGCCTACTTGTAAAGAATAGGACGGGCGACATAAGGAAGGCATGAGGAAATGAACCAAAAATGCTATGCACGCCATACAAGGCGTTTATGAGAAGGCATGCCAGATCGGGGCAGAGGTCGCGCGTCCATTACGATACTTGCGCTAAGTTGACAGAGCCGCGTTAAGACGGCTCTCGAAAACGATAACCAAAGTACGGTTCAGTGAGCAAATACTCGGGAGACGACGGATCATCTTCCAGCTTCTTGCGTAGCTGATGTACGAAAGTGCGCAGGTATTCCAATTCCAGCCCGTACTCACTGCCCCAGATTGCCTGCAGCAGCTTGGCATGAGCCAGCGGGACCCCGGGGCGGTTCATCAGGTATTGCAGCAAATCGAACTCCTTCGGCGTCAAGCGCAGAAGCAACCCGGCTTTGCAAACGGTTCGGCGCGCGGGGTCGAGTTCGATATCGCCGATCGTGATGGGTGCGCCCAGATCGGGCTCAGTCGCCGCTGAGCGCCGGACTGCAGAACGCAGGCGCGCTGCCAACTCCGGGATTGAAAAGGGCTTTGTGATATAGTCATCAGCCCCGGCGTCGAGCGCCTCAATTTTGTCCGCTTCCCTGTCCCGGACTGTCAGCATGAGGATCTGGAGCTGAGGGTGTTTGCGCCGCATCTCGCGGCAGGTCACAATTCCGCCGGCGCCAGGCATATTGACGTCCAAAAGAATCGCCTGGAACCGTTGCACCTCAACCTGCTTGAGAGCCTGCTCCCCATTAGGCGACTCGGCTACTTCAAAGCCGAGCGCGTCCAATGTCCGCCGCAGCACCCGGCGCAGATCGGGGTCGTCGTCGGTAATCAGAATATTTCCGTATAGAGCAGCCATGACAAGTAACTCAGTTCGCGGACGCGGCGGGAAGCGCCAGAGAGAACGATGTCCCGTAGCTCGCTTCGCCTTCTGCCCAGACGCTCCCCCGATGAGCGTCCACAATTTTCTTGACAATCGAAAGTCCCAGACCCGTGCCGGCGGGGAGGTGGTGAGTCTCCGGCGCCCGATAGAATCGCTCGAAGAGGCGGTCGCGATCGGAAGAGGTAACCACGATCCCTTTGCTTCTCACTGTCAGGATCACTTCCGAGTTTCTGGCCGCGAACCGGATGTCGATTGGCGATCCGGGTTCGGAGTACTTGGCCGCGTTATCGACGAGTTGCGCGATGGCGGTCAGGATCAATTCCTGGTCCGCCAGTACCGGCACTTCCTGGCTTGCGTCGGAGACGCGGAATCGATCTCGGTCCACCTGTGACTCGAGTCTTTGGAGCACGACTCCCACCAGGCTGGAAAAGAGCAGTGGCTTCCGCTGTGGTTTGAACTCAGTGTTGTCCAGCATGGCGGCCCTCAGCAGACGCGAGGCGAGGCGATCGAGCTTGGTCGCCTGCTGGTCTATCGTCATGACCAGTTCCGTCTGCAAGTTCGACAGGCCACCGACCGCGAGCAGGCCGGAACTGGCCGTCCGGGCCACCGCCAGGGGAGTCTTAAACTCGTGCGCCAGTGCGTCGAGAACGGCGGTGCGCAGTTGTTCGGTTTGACGAGCGGCCTGTGCGCGGTACTCTCTCTGCAGCGTCCGGGCGCGTTCGAGCGCGATGCCGCCCAGCGAGGCGAGCGCAGTGGCCGCAAGCTTCGTCATTTCGGTATCGATCAACGCCATACCACCCACAGGGCGCACGCCCAAACGAACCACGCAATACCAGCTTCGTGTTTCCGGATCGAAAGTGTCGGTGCCTCCAAAGTATGCGTCCCGAGTGTGTTGGTCGGCCGCGGTCGGGCTTTCGCCGCTCTGATAGGTCGCGGCCGAGTGAGCGTCGAATAGCTGAACCGCGCGCAGATCGAAGATGTCCCGAATCAAGGATGGAATCAGATTGCCCGGCTCGCCCGAACTATCCAGCAGCAGAATCCGCCGCGAAGTTTCATAAAGCCGCTCCATGTCGCGACGGCCCGCGATGGCCTCCTTGGCCCGTGCCTGGGCTCGTTGCGAAAGCCGGCTGATCACCAGCGCCGTGAGTTCAAACGCGCCCAGCGCCACCCAGTTCGCCGGGCTGTTGGCGGAGCTGAATATCGGCGGAACAAAGAAATAGTTCAGGCAGGCAGCCGCGGCAATGGAAATCGCCGTCGCCTGCCAAAAGCCGCCATAGAGCGCCGCCAACACCACGATAGCCAGGTAGACAAAGCCCGTGAACGCGAAAGTCTGCCCGATGTGAAAGGAAACCCACGTGCACACCGCTACCGCGGCCAAAGCCAGGCAGCCTGGCAGCGCCGACATAAGCTTTCTAATTAACTTCTGAGCCAGCCCGTTACACACCGTATCTGACGCGCCAACCGGTGGCCAGCCCAGAAACCTGAAGGTGCTTGGCCAGTTATGTGAGCTAGCAAATGATAAGGGCATCAGGATCAGCCAGGCGCAGCAGCGCCAGACCCAAAAGCAAGTCCGGCACTGCTGCTGCGCTACAAGTCTTACGTGTCATTGTCGCCGTCGAGACCGCCCGACGTTTTGCGCTTGCTAGAATTTGACCAGCACGCCGGCGCTGAGCGATGCCTGGCCTCGGCGAAGGTCCGGGAACCAGACGCTACCGGCCCCCCCGCATGCCGCGTAGGCTGCCGACAGGTCGTTTGTGCCGGATGCGGCCCCGCTGCTACAGACGTACTGCGTCGGAGCGCCGTTGTTACCGCCGGGAGGTGTGATTCCGCCTCTCCCAGAAAAGTAGGGGATGTCCGAGTGGCGATAGCCAAATTCCGCCCACCACGTTAGGTACTGTTTCGGCATGTATTGGACATTTAAGGTAGTGTCCCACATGTGGGCTTTGTCCCCGGGATTCTCGGTGAAGTATGGCGAGCCGGAGATGGCATCCGCTCCGTTGATCGGCGGCAGCAGCGTCAGATAACGGCCCGGGTTGTTCATCATACCGCCCCCGAGCGTCACGGCCACCAGATCCTTTTGAAACCAGTAGCGGTCGTAAGCCATCCAGCCGAGGAAGGCCTGCTTCGGCGCGCCCTTGCCCGTACAACTCACGCCACTGCCTTGGCCGTACTCACACCCGAGATCGCCAGTCAACGAGAATGCCGCCTTGGAAAGACCTGTGCTTGCCGGCCTGTTGAGATAGCGCACCTCGACGCTGTCGTCGGTATGTATGCGCACACGGTTCGGCACACCCAGCGCGTCCGTGCCGTTGCCGTAGTTGTTGAACACCATCGAAAGCCACTCGTTCGGGCGATACATGATCTGCCCGCCAAAACCATGGTGGCCGTTGGCTCTTGCATAGGATTGCCACCCATTGATGATCCACGGTTCGATCTTTAGTTTGTTCGTCGGGAACCACTGGATCCGCAGGCCGTCAAAGAACCATGGCGTGTTCGAGGACACATACGAAGGCTGATAGGTCCAGTTATCGTAATTATAGTAACTGAACAAACCGATGTACGACACGAAGATCCCGGCGTCGACGTTCAGACCGTGGTTGACGTTGAAGTGATAGCCGCCCCAGGCTTCCGACACGTAGCGGTAGGCGTCGCGGAGATCCCACTGGCCGTTGGCCGGGCTGGCGTCGTTGCGCGGGGTTGTGGTCGCGAACATGCCGAACATCGTTAAGATTCGGCCCCTGACGTTTTCCCAGTGAAAGTCGCCGCCGACACTGATCTGTTCCACCTGGAACTCGCCGCTGCGAAACTCTTCGGTCGACCCGGCCATGGTGTGGTCCTTCGGCTGATTGAAGCTCTGCGAAAAGTAAGTGTCGACTCTTATGTCCGGAGTAAAGAATTTCGTATCGAACACAGGGTCCTTGTTGCGCGGGTTTCCGTTCAGCCATGTGAAGTCGGCGAAGGCAAACGGAGTGACATTGTCGACTCCGGTGGTGGCGTCCGGAGCCTGAAGAGCCTCCGGAATAGCGGGCGCAGCCGGAGCTGGCGCAGGCGCCGGTTTTGCCAACGGCGCCATAGCGTCCGGCGTGGCATCTGGCAGTTGAGGGGCGCCGTTCGCAGCGGTTACGATATCGGTCCTGGTCGCACGGCCCGCCATAATCTCAAGCTTAGAAACCGTATCCGAATAACCCTCGGCCTGCAATGTCACCAGGTACTCGCCTGGAGCGACATTGGGTATCGAGTATATACCGTCGCTGCCGGAGATCGTCGTCCAGATGCCCGTGCCGTCAGCCTTGGCCACCGTTACCATCGCGCCGGCGATGGCAGCCCTAGAGGAACTCCTGACCACGCCGGCGACAGCTCCAAACATCGGATGCACTCCCGCGGATCCTGTCGGACCCGCGGAATCCTCAGCAATCGCCGTCTGGCTATGAACCACCCCTCCCACATTACCCGGTGCCGTTTGCCCGAAAACGGGAACGCCGGATAGCTCCGCACCACTCACTAACACAACCACAGCGGCTGAAACCGCAGTCATTATCGATTTGCGAGTCATAGTGTTTTCTCGTTCTTCGATTGTGCGGGACGACCCGTGAAAAAGGTATGAAAGCGCCGATCAGGAATTTCTATAACTCACATAACCGGTAAGTTGCGACTATCGGTCTCGACCTGGAGCCGGGACCCGCAGCCGGTAACCAACGGCGCGGTCGGTAACGATGTACTGTGGATGCGCTGGATCGGGCTCAATCTTCTTGCGCAGGTTCTTGATGAATGCGCGAAGTGAATGAACACCCTTAGTTGGATCGGAGGGCCAGAGTTTCCGGACCAGGTCCGCCGACGGCACGGTACGATTCGTGTGCGACAACAAGTGGGTGAGAATGCCGCATTCGAGCCACGTGAGGCGAACTTCCCCGGAATTTCCCCGAACCAGGCGGGCATTGAGATGCACTGTTTTGTCGCCCAACTGGACCGCTTTGAACGGCATCCTGCGCATACGCCGGGGTCTGCGCCACACGAACCTTTTCGATGTGCCGCTGGCTGGGCCCATGGGAGGCATGGGAGAACCATTACTAAGGCGCGGCTTCGGCAACCCGGGCGCACTGGGCACGGTCGCCAGCGTATCTAGCAGTAGCAGATAACACTCTTCAATGTCGAAAGGCGCCTTGCTCATGTCGAGCGATGCTTCGATTACGTCATAGCGCTCGCGCGCCAATACCGACTTTAGGGCCGAGCAGTCGAACTTCTCTTGGTGAATAATCAGGATTTTGCCCGCACCCATCATTCGATCTCCAGACTACTCGGTCAGTGGATTCGTTACTCCGGCCAGTCATAAGTGTATGAGCGGAATCGTAAAAAAGTCATAAAGAGCTTCCTCTATCTACTTGCGCCGCGACTTTTATGCCTTCTTCACAACTTTTGCCGCATGCTTTAAGGGAGACATAAGGAGGGTATGTGACCAACATCGGTGAGATATTCCGCCGGGTGGCGCTTCGAGTCGCAATGGCGGCTTGCAC
>JBAVIH010000322.1:0-15713 GCA_049686695.1 Bryobacteraceae bacterium
AGAAAAGGCACCGTGACTACCTATTGAACTTCGCTCCAACTCAGGCGCAGCGGACGGACGACGCCTCGATGACTGAGTTGACCGCTGAGTACGCGCGGGTGAGTCCACGGTTCACCGGGAGGAACGGCAAGATCCGCAGTCACTGGCACAAATCGAACTACCAGGAGGTAGCACGAAGCGTCGGTGGCGAGATCATCTACGGTGGAGTCTGGCCGTTCGTTTCGTCCTTGATACACATGGATGTTCTTGGGCTGATTATCGCCAGGGGTCCCTCTGGGGAAGTCGAGGCTGTCCCTTCGGACTCGAATCTCACTTTGGGATTGCAGATTGGCGTCCTTAGCTATGCTATGGCTCTGTTCGCCGCCGACGAGATTCTGAAGGCGAACACCGAGCACAGGATTCAATCAGCGTTTGGGACCTTCAGGCAATCATTTGCAGTAGGTCAAACCCGTGAAAGGGGCTGTCCTGCGTCTCCTACGCCCACTCCTCCCACTTAATCCCGCCCATGTCGCCGGTTCTAATGAACTGGCGGTGCATAGCGAAGGCGCGGCTCAGCGACTGCGGGGTGTGGCCTTCTTTCACGATTTCGATGTATTCGAGCAGTTGCGGGCGGAAGCGCGGGTGGGCGCACTTCTCGATGATGATGCGGGCGCGGCCGTGCGGGTCCTGGCCGCGCAGGTCGGCCACACCCTGCTCGGTGATCACCACCTGCACCGAATGCTCGCTGTGATCGACGTGGGTCACCAGGGGAACGATGGTGGAGATTTTGCCGCCCTTGGCGGTGGAGGCGCAACTGAAGATCGACAGGTACGCGTTGCGGGTGAAATCGCCCGAGCCGCCGATGCCGTTCATCATCTGCTTGCCGAGCACGTGGGTGGAATTGACGTTGCCGAACACGTCCACTTCGATGGCGGTGTTCATCGAGATGATACCGAGGCGCCGCACCACTTCCGGATGATTCGAAATCTCCTGCGGGCGCATCAGGATTTTGGAGCGAAAGAGATTGAGCTGATCGACGATGCGGCGCATGGCCGGCGGGCTGAGCGTCAGCGAGCAGGTCGAGGCGAAACTGCAGCGTCCGCTTTCGAGCAAATCGACCACCGAATCCTGCAACACCTCGGTGTACATTTCGAAGGCCGGGATTTCGGGCAAGCGGCCGAGCGCACCCAGCACGCTGTTGGCGACATCGCCGACACCCGATTGCAGCGGCAGGAAGCTCTTGGGAATGCGGCCGGCGCGCATTTCGCCGACCAGAAATTCGGCCACGTTCTGGCCGATCTGTTCGGTGGCAGGCGTGGGCGGGCTGAAGGGAGCGCATTCGTCGTCCAGGTCGGTTTCGACCACGCCGACGATCTTCGATGGATCCACCGTCACCAGCGGCGAGCCGATGCGGTCGGAGGCGTGGTAGATGGGAATCTCGTGGCGATGCGGCGGGTCGGCCGGTTCGTAGATGTCGTGCATGCCGAGCAGCGATGGCGGATGGCGACGGTTGAGCTCGATCAGGACTTTTCCGGCGCGCCCGAGAAACGTCGGCGCGGCGCCCACCGAACTGCTGAGCACGACCCCGCCCCCCGAGGTGATGTCGCAGGCTTCCACCACCGCCCAATCCACCGGGCCCAGGAAGCCATAGCGAACGATCTGCGGCAGCATCGAAAGGTGCATGTCGACGAAGCGCGTTTGCCCCTTGTTGATCGACGCGCGCAGGGCGGCATTCGACTGGTAGGGCGTGCGGAAGCTGATGGCGTTGGCCTCGGCCAGCGCGCCATCGAGCGATGGCCCGGTGGAAGCGCCGGTGAGCACGCCGATCTGAAACTCGCGGCCCGCTTCGTGTTCGGCCCGGGCGCGCTTGGAAACGGCCAGCGGGATTGACTTGGGCGCGCCAGCCGGCGTGAAGCCGCTGAAACCCACCGTCTGGCCGTGATCGATTTGGCTGGCGGCCTCTTCCGCCGTCAGCTTGGGAAATGAGAATGACATATTATTTCTCCTGCGAACGATAAATGTGTAGTAACTCGCGGCTGGCGGCGAACGGCGTCACCTGCCCGCGGCTGACCGCCTCTTCCAGGCGCGGCAGCCTTGCCGCCACGGCGGCATGGCCGCGGAAAGAATCTTCGAGGGCAATTCCGACCAGCTCGCGCATCCACTCGAGCGCCTGCCCGCTGCGGCGCGCGGCCAGGTGGCCGGACGCTTCCATTTGCCGGCGGTGTTCGAGCACCATGTCCCAGCTCTCGGCAACTCCCTCGCCGTTGAGGGCCGAACAGGTGAGCACGCGCGGGGTCCAGCCATCGGCCGAAGCCGGGAACAGGTGCAGCGCACCAGAGAATTCCACGCGGGCGCGTTCGGCTTTGCGCCGGTTGTCGCCGTCGGCTTTGTTGATCACCATCCCGTCGATCATCTCGATGATGCCGCGCTTGATGCCCTGCAATTCGTCGCCGGCGCCGGCCAGCATCAGGAGCAGAAAGAAATCCGTCATCGAGCGGACGGCGGTTTCCGACTGGCCCACTCCCACGGTTTCCACCAGTACGTTCTCGAAGCCGGCAGCTTCGCACAGCAGGATGGTTTCGCGGGTGCGGCGGGCCACGCCGCCCAGGTGTCCGCGGGAGGGCGAGGGGCGGATGAATGCCCGGTCCTCCACGCTGAGGCGCTCCATGCGGGTCTTGTCGCCGAGGATGCTGCCGCCCGAAATGGGGCTCGAGGGATCGACGCTGAGCACGGCCACGCGCTCGCCGCGTTGGCGGATCAGGTGCATGCCCAGAGCGTCGATGAAGGTGCTCTTGCCGACGCCCGGCACGCCGGTGATGCCGACGCGGCGCGACTTGCCGGTGGCGGGCAGAATCGAATCGAGCATCCGCGCCGCCAGTTCGCCATCCGCCGGGAGATCGCTTTCCACCACCGTGATGGCGCGCGCCAGGGTGACGCGGTCGCCGCGCAGAATGCCCTCCGTGTAGCGTTCGAGCGGCAGGCGGCCGCGGCGGTGATGGGTTGCGCTAGGCGGCATTGCTGGGACTCTGGCTGTGGGGCGGACCCCCTGGTCCGCGCGGGTCCCCCTGGACCCGCATTCCGGCCACGAACTCCACGTCATCCCAGAACGAGCAGGTCGGCCAGGGGGCCGACCGCGGACCGGGGGGTCCGCCCCACGAGCCAGCTTGGCGGTTGATACTACGCGGCACGCGGCGTACCCATCAGCGCATGAAG
This sequence comes from Bryobacteraceae bacterium, assembly GCA_049686695.1. Lineage (GTDB taxonomy): Bacteria > Acidobacteriota > Terriglobia > Bryobacterales > Bryobacteraceae > Bog-375. The sequence goes on from JBAVIH010000322.1 coordinate 3,193, forward strand.
GATTTTCTGCGCGCAGACCGGGATCACGGTGCCGGGGCCGAACACGCCGGCCACGCCCGCCTGGTAAAGGAAATCGTAGTCCTGCGGAGGAATCACGCCGCCCACGTAAACCAGGATGTCCTCGCGGCCGAACTTGCGCAACTCGGCGATCACTTCGGGGACGAGGGTTTTGTGGCCGCCGGCGAGGCTCGAGACGCCGAGCACGTGGACGTCGTTCTCGACCGCCATGCGGGCGGCCTCGAGTGGGGTCTGGAACAGCGGACCGACGTCGACGTCGAAGCCGAGATCGGCGAAGGCGGTGGCGATCACTTTGGCGCCGCGGTCGTGCCCGTCCTGGCCCATCTTGGCGACCAGGATGCGTGGCCGCCGTCCTTCGGCCTTGCCGAATTCGTCCGCCAGTTGGCGCGCCTTCCGAAACTCGGGATCGGCCTGGCTCTCCGAGGAATAGACGCCCGAAATGGTGCGGTTGACGGCCTGGTAGCGGCCGTACACCTTTTCGAGCGCGGTCGAGATTTCGCCCAGCGTGGCGCGGGCGCGCGCCGCCTGGACGGCCAGTTCGAGCAGGTTTCCTTCGCCGCTTCCGGCGCTTGCGGTCAAGGCTGCCAGGGCTTCTTCCACCGCGTGGCCGTCGCGTGTGGCGCGTATCTGGGCCAGGCGCCGCAGTTGCGAATCGCGCACCGCGCCGTTGTCCACTTCGCGGGTGTCGAGGTTCTCCTCGCGGCCGGTCTGGTATCTGTTCACACCGACGATAACCTCGCGGCCGGAATCGATATAGGCCTGGCGGCGCGCGGCGGCCTCTTCAATCCGCATCTTGGGGATGCCGGTTTCGATCGCCTTGGCCATGCCGCCCAGGGTTTCGACCTCTTGAATATGATGCCACGCCTTGTGCATCAACTCGTGGGTCAGGCTTTCCACGTAATAGCTGCCGGCCCAGGGATCCACCGCACGCGTGATGCCAGTTTCCTGTTGCAGGTAGATCTGCGTGTTGCGGGCGATGCGGGCGGAAAAATCGGTGGGCAGCGCGATGGCCTCGTCGAGCGCGTTGGTGTGCAGCGATTGGGTGTGCCCCAGCACCGCGGCCAGCGCTTCCACCGCCGTGCGCGCTACGTTGTTGAAGGCGTCCTGCGCGGTGAGGCTCCAGCCGGAAGTCTGAGAATGCGTGCGCAGCGCCATCGACTTGGGATTCTTGGGATTAAATCCGTGAATCAGCTTAGCCCACAGCACGCGCGCCGCGCGCAGCTTGGCGATCTCCATGAAGTGGTTCATGCCGATGCCCCAGAAGAAGCTGAGCCGCGGCGCGAACGCGTCGATATCCAAACCGGCGGCGATGCCCGTGCGCACGTATTCCACGCCATCGGCCAGCGTGTAGCCGAGCTCGATATCCGCCGTCGCGCCGGCTTCCTGCATGTGGTAGCCGCTGATCGAAATGCAATTGAATTTGGGCATCCGCTCCGCGGAGTAGCGGAAGATATCGCCGATGATCCGCATCGAGGGCAGAGGCGGGTAGATGTACGTGTTGCGGACCATGAACTCCTTCAGAATGTCGTTCTGAATGGTTCCGGTGAGTTGCTCCGGCTTGACGCCCTGCTCTTCGGCGGCCACGATGTAGAACGCCATCACCGGCAGCACGGCGCCGTTCATGGTCATCGAAACCGACATCTGGCCGAGCGGGATCTGGTCGAAGAGAATCTTCATGTCCTCGACGGAATCGATGGCCACGCCGGCTTTGCCGACGTCGCCCACCACGCGCTCGTTGTCGGAATCGTAGCCGCGATGAGTGGCCAGGTCGAACGCCACCGAAAGGCCCTTCTGTCCGGCGGCGAGATTGCGGCGGTAAAACGCGTTGGATTCCTCGGCGGTGGAGAAGCCCGCGTATTGGCGAATGGTCCACGGCTGGAGGGCGTACATGGTGGAGTACGGCCCGCGCAGAAACGGCGGCACTCCGGCGGCGTACTCGAGGTGCTCCATGCGCAAGAGGTCGCTGGCGCTGTACACCGGCTTCACCGCGATACGCTCCACCGTCATCCAATCTTCGGCGGGCGTGGCGGCGGGGGCCGGCCCGGGCTTGGGCTGGTAATCGATTTTCGAAAAGTCCGGTTTCATCGCTCTAGTCCTCCATCCCCAGCCGTTTTTGCCACTCGGTGAGGGTCTGGACGGCGTCGCTCTGGACGTGAATGAAGCCCGCCACGCCGGCGGCCTTCAGCGCCTCGATCTGGTCTTTCGGATTGCCCGCCACGATCACCGGCACGCCCGCGGCCGGGCAGACTTCCTGCGCCAGAGCCAGGTATTCCGGGTCGGAGCTGCACAGCACGATCAGGTCCGCGCCGGCGCCCGCGAACTCGTCCGCCTCGGCGACGTCGAAGCCGGCGCAGCCGAAGAAGTTGAGACTGAAATTAGCGCGCGCCATGCGCATTTTGAGGTCGCCGCGCTGGAGCAGCAGCACCTGGGGAACGCGGCCGGTCCGGGCGGCGTGGCGCTCGGTGCGATGGCGGATTTTTTCGAAGGCTTCCGCCAGGCGGAAGGCGGGAAATGCCGCACCGCTTTCGGCCGGCGCGGTCACCTCCGTGGTTCTTTCTTTCAGATCGGGATAGTTGTTGACGCCCACCAGGGTGCGGTAGCGCGATGCCATCGCCTTCTGGAGCTTGGCGCGGCTCGCTTCCAAGGCGCTCGCGATGGCGCCGGACGCGACCGCGGCGCTGTAACCGCCGGCGGCCTCCACCTGCTGGAACAGCTTCCACGCCGCGCGGGCCAGCGAATCGGTCAGCGTCTCGACGTAATAGGAGCCGCCGGCCGGATCGGCCACCGCGTCCACGTGTGCCTCATGGCGCAGAATTCGCCCTACGTTAACCGCCAGGTGTTGGTCGAAACCGAAGGGCTCGGCGGTCAACCGGTCGCAGCCGCCAACCGCCGCGGCCAGCGCTTCCGTCGTGACGCGCAGCAGGTTGGTGTAGCGGTCATACACGCTCTTATCGAGGCGGGTGGTGCGGGCATGGATGCGGGCCAGCGCGCATTGCGGATCGGCCGGTGCAAACGCCGCTACTGCCTGCGCCCAAATCAGCCGCGCGGCGCGCAGCTTGGCGATCTCGAGGAAATAGGTCGAGCCGACGGCGTAGACGAATTCGATCGAGCGCGCGGCGTCATCCACGGTGCTCGTCGCCGCCAGCGCGGTCAGCCGCTCGACGCCCGCGGCCAGCGCATACCCGAGCTGCTGGACGGCATTGGCGCCAGCTTCGGCCAACTCATCGGCGCGAATCGCATTGGCGCCGGATGGTACGGCTTCGGCGATTTCAAACGGCTTGCCGCTGCCCCGCGCAAAGGGGAATTGCCCCGGCGCGGTTTGCGTCTGCGCCTCCAGGCCGGCCAGGTTCTCCGCGCGGTAGTAAGGCCGCACGGCGATGCCTTCATCGGTCCGCCACACCAGCTTCTTTTCGTAGTCGGCGCCCTTTAGGTCCTTCGCGATGGCCGCCTCCCAGAGGGCGGTGGGAACCGGCGGAAAATCCTGACCCAGGCTCAGAATCTCGGCGCCGGGCAGATCCTCAGGCATGGCTGCCCTCCTCGACCACCTCGATCAGGTAGCCGAATGCCGCGGTTTCGTTGGTCTTGGGATGGATGAAGAACACGGTGGTGCCGCGCGAGCCTTTGCGCGGCGCCTTGTCGATGATCTTGAAGCCCTTTTCGCGCAGATAGTCGAAGGCCTTCTGAATGCCGGAAACGCGCAGCGCAACGTGTGCCAGGCCGCCGCGTCCGCCGTTCTTTTCGATCTGCTTGGAGACCGGAGACTCGGGCGTCAGCGGCTCGAGCAGTTGCACCAGGTTGGGACCGTCGCCCACTTGGAGCAGAACCTCGCGAACCTGGTCGGAGCCGAGCACGTCCTCGCGGTGCACTTCACGGAAACCGAGCGCCTGGTACGCCGCGACGTGCGCTTCCAGTTGGCCGGGCGGTACCGAAACGGCTACATGATCGAAAAACAGAAAACCGGGTATTTGTTCCAATTCGGATTGCATTTTATTCGAACTCCACTACCACCTGTCCGGATTGCACGCTTTCGCCGGCGTTGACCTTGACGGCGGCCAGCTTGCCTGAAACCGGAGCGGTGATATTCGTTTCCATCTTCATGGCCTCGAGCACCAGCAGAACGTCGCCCACCTGGATGCTCTGGCCCGCGTGCGCCATCACCCGGACCACGTTGCCGGAAACCGGGCTGCGGCACACTTTCTCTTCGTTGACCGAGCCCGACGGCGCGGGCGGCGCCGCCATCGGAGCGGCCGGAACGCGCACCGGCGCGGACTCCAACACATAACCGCGCGGCGGCTGGCTGGGAGCGTCGGGCTCCGCGGCTTCCACTTCCACTTCGTAAGTCTTTTGATCGATCTTGATGTTTAGCTTCACGGGCAAGTCCTGATTAGAAGAGTCTGTGCGAGGCCTGAATCGACACGCGTCCCTGTTGGGCCCAGGCCGACGAACTGATGAGGCGGATCTGCCGCACGTGCACCCGCACTCCGAAATAGGCTGCCAGGGCGGCGGAAATGGCCAGCAGATCCTCTTCGTCGATCGGCTCCGGGCCGGCCGGCGCCTCCGCCGCGGGCGGGGCTTCGCTGGTTGGTGCTGCCGGAGCCGCGGCCACAGCCAGAGCGGCCGGGGTCTCGAGACGCGCCACGCGCTCGGCCAACGCGGCCAGTTGCGCGCGAATATCGCGGATCAGAGCTTCGAGTTCACTCGCTTGTATCTCGGTGGTCATCTTCGGCCTCGCGCTACAGCGGCATCAAGCCGTGTTTCTTGGGTGGGCGCAATTCCCGCTTGGTGCCCAGGTATTCGAGCGCGCGCGCCACGTGGCGGCGGGTCAGCGCCGGCTCGATTACGGCGTCCACCAGGCGGCGCCCGGCAGCCACGTAAGGATTGGAAAACGCCTCGCGGTAACGCGCAATCAGCTCCTTACGCCGCGCGGCCTTGTCCTTGGCTTCCTGGATTTCCTTGCGGAACACGATTTCCGCCGCGCCTTCCGCGCCCATCACGGCCACTTCCGCGGTGGGCCAGGCGAACACGCGGTCCGCTCCCAGGTCCTTGCCGCACATCGCCAGGTAAGCGCCGCCGTAACACTTGCGCAGAATCACCGTAATCTTGGGAACGGTGGCCGCCGAATACGCGAACAGCATTTTGGCGCCGTGGCGGATAATGCCGCCGTGCTCCTGCTGCACGCCCGGCAGAAAGCCCGGCACATCGACGAACGTGAGCAGCGAGATGTTGAAGGCGTTGCAGAAGCGGATGAAGCGCGAGGCCTTGCTCGAAGCGTTGATGTCCAGCGCGCCCGCCATCACCGCCGGCTGATTGGCGATCACGCCGACCGTGCGGCCGTTCACGCGGGCGAAGCCGATCACGATGTTCTGCGCGAAACCGGATTGCACCTCGAGGAAATCGCCGAAGTCCACCACCGCCAGAATCACCTGGCGGACGTCGTAGCCCTTCTTGCCATCCACCGGCACCATGTCTTCGAGCGCCGGGTTGGGATCCACGTTGACGTCGCCTTGCACCTGTGGCGGATCCTCCATATTGTTGTTGGGCAGGAAGCTGAGCAGCTTCTGACAGAGGGCCACGGCATGCTGGTCGTTTTCGGCGATGAAGTGGATCACGCCCGAATTCACCATGTGGGCTTCCGGGCCGCCCAGTTGCTCGGCGGTGACGCTCTCGCCGGTGACCTGCTTGATCACCGAAGGTCCGGTGATGAACATCTGCGCCTGGCGGGTCTGCACGATGAAATCGGTGAGCGCCGGGCTGTAGGCGGCGCCGCCCGCGCAGGGTCCGCAGATCAGCGAGACCTGGGGCACCGCGCCCGAAAGCATCACGTTGGCGTAGAACACTTTCCCGTAGCCGGAGAGCGAGTCGATGCCTTCCTGCACGCGCGCGCCGCCGGAATCGTTGATGAACACGAACGGCGAGCCGGTCTTGAGCGCCTGCTCCATGACTTCGGCGACCTTGATGGAATGGACCTCCCCGGCCGCGCCGCCCATCACCGTGAAATCCTGGCTGGCCAGGTGGATCAGGCGTCCGCCCACCGACGCGGCGCCGGTCACCACGCCATCGGCCGCCAGGCTCTTGCCTTCCATGCCGAACATGGTGGCGCGGTGCTCGGCGAACAGGCCGTTCTCTTCGAAGCTGGATGGATCCACCAGCGCGTCGATGCGTTCGCGCGCGGTCAGCTTGCCCGACTGGCGCTGCTTTTCCAGCTTGTCCGCTCCGCCGCCCAGCATTACCGCTTCGCGCCGCCGCTTCAAATCTTCGATTTTCTCTTGCATCGTGGTGGTCATATTTCGAGCTTTCGTGGTCCTGGCTTCCTCAATTCCGATTTACGATGACTTTACGCCTCCCGAGCGGCGCGGACAAGCCCTACGCGGGCGATACCGTCACCTTGTGAGTGCGGCCGTTCAGCTTCACGTCGTAGGTGATGGTGGTGGTAACCGGGCCCTTCCCGCTTTCCGCCGGCGCGGGTGCCGCGGCTGGCGCCGGCGCCGGCGCCGCGGCCGGATCCTTGCCCAGGTTCTTGGGGCCCTTCGCGCGCATGGGGAAGAACTTCGGCGCCACGCCCGGAAACATGGCGTAGGTGAGCACGTCTTCGTCCGACCCGTTGCAACCATCGACCTCGAGCGCCGCCGACCGCAGTTCCTGCCATTCCGGCTTCAGCAGATCCGCCGGGCGGGTGCTGATAGGCGTCTTGTTGGTCTGTTTAGCGGCCAGTTCCATCACGTGCCGGTTGCGCCGGCCCAGCGTTTCGCCGTAGTAGCCCAGCATGAGATCGGCGAACTCGCCGGTCAGCACTTTGTAGCGGCCCATCATCACGTTGAACACCGCTTGCGTGCCGATGATCTGGCTGGAGGGCGTCACCAGCGGCGGGAAACCGGCGTCCTCGCGTACCCGCGGGACTTCCTCCAATACCTCTTTCATGCGGTCGCCCGCCTTCTGCTGCTTGAGCTGGCTTTCCAGGTTGGAGATCATGCCGCCCGGAATCTGGCTGTCGAAGATCTCCGTGTCCACGCCGGTGATGTTGGAAAGGAATTCCTTGTAGCGCGGGCGGATCTTGTCGAAATGCCTCTTGATCGCCAGCAGCCGCTTCTTGTCCACGCGGGTGGAATAGGGAGTGCCTTCCAGCATCTCCATCAGGCTTTCGGTGGGATTGTGGCCGGGGCCCAGGCTGAGCGAACTGATCGAGGTATCGACGCAATCCGCGCCCGCCTCGATGGCTTTCATCAGGCTCACCATGGTGACTCCGGTGGTGGCGTGGACGTGCACATGTACACGGGTTTGCTCGCCGCAAGCCTGCTTGATGCCCTTCACCAGGTCATAGGCTGGTTGCGGCTTGAGCAGCGCGGCCATGTCCTTGATGCAGATCGAATCGCATCCCAGTTCCAGCAACCGCTCCGCCATTTCGACGAAGCCGGTGATGGTGTGCAGCGGGCTGACCGTGTAACAGATGGTGCCCTGCGCATGCTTGCCCGCGCGCCGCACCGCCGCTATCGCGCGCCGGATGTTGCGGATATCGTTCAGCGCATCGAACACGCGGAACACGTCCATCCCGTTCGCGGCCGCCTTCTCGACGAAACGGTCCACCACGGTGTCTTCGTAGTGCCGGTAGCCCAGCAGATTCTGCCCGCGCAGCAACATCTGCAACCGCGTGTTGGGCATCAGCTTGCGGAACGTCCGCAGACGTTCCCACGGGTCTTCGTTGAGGAAACGGATGCAGGCGTCGAACGTGGCGCCCCCCCAACATTCGGCCGACCAAAAGCCCGCCTTGTCGATATCCTCGCAGGCCGGAATCATGTCTTCCATCGCCATCCGGGTAGCCAGCAGGCTCTGGTGACCGTCCCTGAGTATAAGTTCAGTGATATCTATAACCTTCGTCATTGCATGACCTCAATAACCCTCAGCAGGAGCCGGTTGGGCTGTCGCAGGAGTGCTAAAAATGCTCTACTCTATTATCCCTGAAAAACGGGCGAATTGGGGACAAAAAGATGCGGGGGTCTGAATCAGAATTATCAGTACTGTTGAAATGGAAAGGCTTGTTAACGGAGTCCGCGCTGCCAGTAAGTGGTTTCACAAGACAGTTTTTCACACGATGACGAAATTGTCAGCAGACCATTCCCGCTGGTTCCAGTAGTGACGCCAGCGCGGGCAGGATCTCGTCAATAGCTCGTCAACGAACTCCGAGAGATAACCTCAATAGGAAACCGGCAATGCCGCCGGCCACTTGCACGGCCAATGCGCACAGAACTGATCCGAAGGCCCGGCGAAGGACACGCGGTCCGATCTCAGGATCTGCCGGATCCATGCCGGAAAACAATAGGGGCAGCAAACAGCGGCTGAAGAATTGGTAAAGGTACCACATCGCCACCAGTTCCCCAACCGACACCAGAAGCGACGCGACGAATGCGATGGCCTGCTGCGCGTCCATCAGGTTGCCGGTCCCGAACCGCCACCCAGACAGCATCAGAAGGCCGTTGCCGGAACCGACGAACAGGCCCGCGACAGCGGCGCACAGAATCGACCAAATCCATATCGCTGCGTATTTCCTGACGACGGAATCCAAACTTTCGCCAGTGCCGGTTGCCGCGGTTGTATCGTCCACAAAGGCCTCCAGGCCCGAGCGTACAATGGGCGGTTGCCGGAGTCAACGGCCGGCATCGGCAGAGAGCTGCTCTCAAGCGTCTGCTCAGTCTTCGACAAACGACTTCAGCCTGGCCAGTGCCTGGTCCCACTGCTCGGAAACGAGATCGAGGTATTTCCTAATTTCCTGCATCGGCTGCGGATCGAATTCGAATAACCTCTCGCGGCCGGCGCGGACGCCATGCACGATGCCGGCGCCCTCCAGCACACGAAGATGCTTGGTGATGGCCTGCCGGGTCAGCCTGGAACCGCCGGTCAACTGGGAAATCGAACAGGGCTGCCCAACCGCGAGCTTCGCTACCAGCGACAGCCGCGTCCGGTCGCCCAGCGCGGCGAAGACAGGCGCATGAGCCCTCCGTTTGCCGGCAATGCCACTATGGCCTTTGTGCGACATGGCTTTCGATGTTCTTCATTTGCTCCGTCCAACCGCCGTCATTCCTGCGGAATGCTTCCAGGCGGCGATGGCTGGGGATCTTGTCGAAGCCGGACTCCGTGAGCAGAAGCAGCGTGCCCGTGGCGGTTTCCTCCAGTTTGAATTCGACGAGCGTGGGCGTCTCAGTCGAATAGTCGGTTTGGGGGTCCACCGAATAAGGGTGCCAGGTGAAGGAAAAGAGCCGTTCCGGCTCCATCTTCTGCACGACCGCCTCCCATTTCACGTGCTCGTAGCCGGGGTAGGTTATGTGGCCGCGCGAGACCTGACCCGGCACGAATGGGCCATCCAGTTTCACGCGAAACCACTCGCCGAACTCACGGTGGTCCGTCAATGCGCGCCAGACCCGCGAAACCGGCGCCTTGAGTTCCATTCGCCTCTCGATGCGGTCCTTCATATTAAGCAACCTCCAAGTTGCATATTAACCCGGTTTGGGCCCGAAAAAGCAACCGTCCGGTTGCGCTTCGCAGGGTCTTTCGTCTCCAACCATGTAAATTATCGCGGCGTTCGAAGATCGCTAACCAAAGACATTATAGGGCCGGGCAGACGCGGACGATATGATGCTAGCGGACGGCTCCGAGCCGTTGGCAGAAACACACGTGGATCAACTCGCGAAGCAGGCTGCCGAAATGGCCTTACGGCTCGCCGCGCTCCCCGCCGATGGAATGCGCAACAATAGCGAAGCGCTCGACTCCATCGAACAACTGGCGCTCCAGATTCTGAGGGAAGTCTCGGCAGTTCGCGCCGACAATAGTCGCCTGCCTGGCGAGAGCAGCGGGATGTGGCGCGCCAGGCAAGCCTTGCATCGGCAGTGACGGCGGCGCCGGCTGCGTGGCGCCCCTGATTCGGATCTGCCCCCAGCGGTTAGTGGTGGTGCTCCTCGTGCCCTTCGGCGGAAGCCGGGATGGCGCAGCCGTTTTCGGAAATGGCGCATCCCAGGTGCTCGAACTGTACCGTGCTATGGAAGATGTGGAACCGCTCGGCCAGCACATGGTTCAGCCGGCGCAGCACCACATCGCTGGCCGACGGTGGGATGTCGGCAATCGTGACGTGGCAACTCAGCGCGCGGGTGCTCGAGCCCAGGCTCCAGATATGCAGGTCGTGGACGTCCAGCACGCCTTCCACGTCCCGCATGGTGGAGATCACATCGGTCAGGCGCAGGCCGCGCGGCAAGCCCTCGAGCAGAATGTTCAGGGCCTCGCGGATGATGTCCCAGGCGGTCCACACGATCAGCAGGGCGATCAGGATCGAAAGCCAGGGATCGATCCGCAGCCAGCCGGTGAAGCGGATGGCCACCGCGCCGATGACGATGGCAATAGAGCCGAGCGCGTCGCCCAGCATGTGGACGAACGCGCTGCGCACGTTAAGATCGTCGCGCGAGGAGGCCCGCAGTGCCAGCATGATGCCGCCGTTGACCAGCAGGCCCAACGCCGCCACCGCCATCATGAGACTCGCGCTCACCGGCGCGGGGTGGCGCAGCCGCTCGACACTTTCCCAGAGGATCCAAACCGAAAGCGCCACCAGGGTGGCCGCGTTGACGAATGCCACCAGCACACCGGCGCGGTGATAACCGTAAGTCTTGACCTCATCGGCCGGTTTGGACTGGAAGTAAACGCCAAACCAGGCCAGCAGCAGCGCCAGCGCGTCGGTGAAATTGTGGCCTGCGTCGGAGAGCAAGGCCAGCGAGTGGGCCCGTATTCCGGCCGCCGCTTCCACCGCCACGAAGACCAGCGTGGCGGCCAGCGACCAGCGCAAAACGCCGCCCGCGTCCGCGGGATGGGAGTTGGTATGCGAGTGCACAGGATTCCTTGAGACCCTGGCAGGAAGCGCGGGCAAGTGCACGGCCCGCGAACCGGCTTCCTCTATCTTAACTATGTTGGCCGCCTGGCTGCCGCCGGAGATGGGATGGCCACGGTTTAGAAGGCGGCCGAGCCTGGCGTGCGCGGACAGGGAATCACGTCGCGGATGTTCTTCATGCCGGTCAGGTACATCATCATCCGCTCCAGGCCGAGGCCGAAGCCGGCGTGCGGCGCCGAACCGAAGCGCCGCAAGTCGAGATACCAGGCGTAGTCCTCTTCCTTCAGCCCTTGCGCCGCCATGCGCCGCTGCAGTACGTCCAGGCGCTCCTCGCGCTGGCTGCCGCCGATGATTTCGCCGATTCGCGGCACCAGCACATCCATCGCCGCCACGGTGCGGCCATCGTCGTTGAGGCGCATGTAGAAGGCCTTGATCCCGGTCGGATAATCGGTAACGACCACCGGCTTGCGAAATACTTCTTCGGTCAGGTGACGCTCATGCTCGCTTTGCAGGTCCGTGCCCCAACTCACCGGGAACTCCCACGTCTTGCCCTTGGCCGCGGCTTCTTCCAGGATGCGCACCGCTTCCGAGTACGGCAGGTGCACGAAGTCGTTGTCCACCACGTTGGCCAGCGTTTGGAGCAGGGTGTTGTCGATGCGCTTGTTGAAGAACTCGAGATCGGCGCGGCAGCGGTCCATCACTTCCCCCAGCACGGTCTTGAGGAACCGTTCCGCCAGGCGCCGGTTGTCGTCCAGATCGGCGAAGGCCATCTCCGGCTCGATCATCCAGAACTCGGCCAGGTGGCGCGGAGTGTTCGAATTCTCGGCGCGGAAGGTGGGCCCGAACGTGTAGACGTTGGCGAAGGCGGACGCGAACATCTCCGCTTCGAGCTGTCCGCTGACCGTCAGATATGCCGGCTTGGCGAAGAAATCGCGGCTGAAATCGGGCCGCCCTTCCGGCGTTCTGGGCGTGGCGGCGAGATCGAGCGTAGTCACCTGGAACATTTGGCCGGCGCCTTCGCAATCGATCGTGGTGACGATCGGCGTCTGCACGTAAACGAAACCGTTGTCCTGAAAGAAGCGGTGAATGGCGTAGCAGAGCGCGTTGCGCACCCGGAACACGGCGCTGAACGTATTGCTGCGCGAGCGCAGATGGGCGATCTCGCGCAGAAACTCCATGGTGTGGCCCTTCTTCTGCAGCGGGTAGGTGGCCGGATCGGCGGGACCGTAGACTGCGATCGTCTCGGCGCGCAGCTCGACCGGCTGGCCGGGACCCGGCGACGCCACCACTTCGCCCTCCACGCGGAGCGAAGATCCGGTGGTGACCGCGGCCAGCACCGCTTCGGGCAACAGGCCTGCGAGTATCACCACTTGCAGGTCGATCGCCGAAGAGCCGTCCTGCAATTGCACGAAGTGCACGCCCTTGCCATCGCGCCGCGTCTTCACCCAGCCGCGCGCCGCGACTTTCGTTCCCGGCTCCCGCGCCAGGATGTCCTTGATGTACTCGCCGTTGGAGATCAAGTTGGCCAACCTTTCAAGAAACAATGTTAGCTTGGATCGCTTGCGGGGCGGGGCGCAGGCGGGGGTGCTAAGGGCAAGGAGAAAATACCGGCGGCAAAGACCGCCGGCGCTTCCGGCAAGAC
>JBAVIH010000323.1:0-13061 GCA_049686695.1 Bryobacteraceae bacterium
CCCACCGCCTGCGCCGCCACCGCCGGTCCCGCCGCCTGCTCCACCGCCTGTCCCACCGCCTGCGCCGCCACCTCCTCCACTAACTACTCCACCGCCCGATCCGAACCCTCCTCCACCGCCCGATCCGCCCCCGACCCAGGTAGTACCGCCGCCGGTAACGGGAGGGTACTGCAGAGAGAACAACGCGCCCGCTTGGGTTTGCATACCGCCGACACTAGCCTGAATGGGCACGTCTCCCTGGCCAAGCCCGGATGGAACGATCAGGTTGATCTGATAGAGACCGGCGCTGGACAATCCCGTAAATATCGTCTTGACGCCGACATTATTGATGTAAAGGCGCACCTTGCTGTTGGTCGCCGCCGCACCGGAAAACGCCTGTCCAGCCGGGACGGCGGGGGTGGTCGGCCCGAGCCCGACGGCAAAGAGTTCAACCGTGTCGCCTGCCTGCGCGGCCACCGTGGGATAGCCAAGAGAATTCCCGGTCGGGCCGAGGATGTCGTAGGATCCTCCGCCGTAAGCTCCCGAACCGTCCGGCCTGAGAATGATTCCAGCCACGTGCCCTGTTTCCAGCAGGTCGAACGAAGGCGAAAACTGGCTCAGCGTCACCGTCGCCATTGCTGTGCCGGCGTCAGTGGTCACGACTACGCGCACCGGGCCTGTCGCCATGTCATCGGGCGCCTGCAGGTTGATCTGGCCGGGACTGACAAACTGAAGATACGCGGCTTTACCGTCAATCTCCACCTTGGTGCCGCCCAGCGAAGTGGGAAAGTCGCCGTTCCAGACGGCGGTTTCGCTGGCAAGGTTGGTCCCGTAAATCGTTACCCATTCACCTGGCTGGATGATGCTTACCGTACCGCAAAGAGGAACCACGCCACCCGCCGATATGGACGGGGCCTGGGACTGCGCCTGGCTCGCAAGAGCGGCTTTCAAGACCGCCCCATTGAGGAAGTTTACTCCGGCATCCTGCCTGGCCATGGCCAACCGGACGGCGTGCATCAATGGCATGCTCCTGGAGCTCGCGGGATATTGCTTGGCGGCCCGGAAGCTTGCGGCGCGCTCCGCTGTGATGTCCCGGATGCCACTGCCGATAATCGATGCCGAGGCGCCTGTCACCATCGCCATGGCCGAGCCGGTCACCGCTGCATAAATCCGCCAGTTCCCCACACCGCGCTGCAGCGCTTCGGTCAGAGACGATGAGCGGAGGGTGGCGAAATAAGCCTCCAGGCGATGGTCCAGGTCGGGTCTTCGCGAATCGCGCATGGGTTACCTACTGTCCACCGAGGACATCACTCGTCATTGGTGCCGCTCCTTGGTTTACTTAAGACCCATCTCGAGTATATGCAATATCGTCATTCGAACTGGGTCCAAGAGCACTCACAATTGGCGATCTGTCCTAAGGCTACGCCGCCTGTCGGGAAGAACCAATAGCACTTTGGAGCTAGTCCAATGGAGGCTAGCAGTTCCTTCTTGGGACAGGTTGGTAACCTGCGGCCGATTGCCAATCGGCCCGCAGTGGCGCCATCGGGCGGGCGCGGAGGAAGCCATCCCGCCCCGCCAGCAAAGAACTAGCGGGCCTGGGTGATGGCGCCGGCCGGCCGCACCCGTTCGGCAAAATACTCTTCCAGGACCTTCGCCACGGGCGGCATGGGCTCCAAACCCAACCGCTCCATCTTGGCATTCGAGAGCGCGGAATACTGCGGCCGCCGCGCCGCGGTGCGATATTCGCGATGGCTGGTGGCCAGCACCAGCGGGTCCATGCCCGCCGCCTGGAAGATCAGCCGGGCGAACTGGAACCAACTGAGGGGCACGCCGCCCCCGATGTGGAAAACGCCCGTCTGGCCGCGCTCGACCAGGTCGGTAGCGCGCGAGGCCAGCAGCGGCGCGAAAGTGGGCGATGCCACATGGTCCTGCACCACCCGGATCGGCTGCTGGGAAGCGGCCATGCGCAGCATCATTTCCACGAAATTGCCGCGCGCCGTGTTGCGGCCGCCGGGCCCATAGACGCCGGACGTGCGGACGATCAGCGCGTCATCCAGGTAAGCCCGTGCGTACAACTCTCCGGCGAGCTTCGAAACGGCGTACGCGCTCAAGGGGTGCGGGTGGTCGTCTTCGGCATACGGACAGTGGGCGAAGCCGTCAAAAACGTAGTCGGTGGAAAACTGTACCAGGCGCGCGTCCGCCTGGCGGCATGCCAGCGCCATGTGCCTCACCGCCAGCGCGTTGATCTGAAATGCCGCCTCCGGTTCGCGTTCCGCCACGTCGACCTGGTTGTAGGCGGCGCAGTTGAACACCACGGCGGCCTCATGCCCCGCCACGGCGTTTTCCACCGCCGCGCCATCCGTGATGTCCAAGTCTCCGCGGTCAAAGCCGATGGTCGCGTAACCGCGCGATTGCAGCTCGCGCACCAGCTCGACCCCCAATTGGCCAGCCGCGCCAAACACCACCGCTCGTCGGCTCACAAGAAAATCTCCCATGCGATCTCGCCCGAATTGCCCCCTAATGATGCCAGCCGCGCGCCCACACCATCGCCAGCGTGGCCAACACCATCAGCGCCAGCAGCCCCAGGATGATGCGCTTGAGCGCCGGCGTCAACCAGGATTCCGACGGCGCTTCCCGGCCGAACACGGAATCGAGCAGCCACTGCTGCGACGGACCCGGCAGGGCGCGCAGCGCCTTGGCGATTTCGCGCCGCCCGCGCTCGTCGTAAATCAGGATGGTTCTGGAATTGTCTCCGTTGGTCGACTCGAGCAGCTTGGTCCGCAGCGGGGCGGGCACTTCTTCCAGCGACCGGTACACCAGGTCCGCGCCGCCCGCCGAAATCAACACCGTCGAGCTCTGATACATCCCCTTCGCCGCCGGATTGGGAGCCCCGCAATGCGGGCACCGCGCATCCTCTTCGGCCATGGCCTTGCGGCATTGCCTGCACTTCATCAGGCCACCACCTTCGGCGCCCGCGCTTTGACCGGCACTTCGCCCACGTTCTCCATCACCACTTGAATAAATCCCAGTGCCGCCTTCGAAAGCGCCTTATCGCGGCGGTAGATCAGGCCTAGCCGCCGCACCATCGGCTCGGGAGCCAACGTGATGGCGGAGAGCTTGCCCGCCGCCACCTCTTCCCGGCAATTGGAAGCCGCCAGGAAGCTCACGCCCAGCCCCGCCAGCACGAAGCGCTTCATCATCTCCGTCGAATCCAGCTCCATCGAAATGCGGATCCGCTCTTCCACCGGCTCCAGCCACTGGTTGATCCGCGTGCGCGTCTTGCCCTGCTTGGGCAGCAGCAGGTAGAACTCGGTGACCTCCTGCGCCTCGACCATCTTCCGCCCGGCGAGCGGGTGACCGGCCGGGACAATGGCGCAGATCTCATCCTTGTGAATATCCACCACCTGCAGACGCTTTTCGTCCACCGGAAGCTGGGTCAGTCCGAAATCGGCCGAGTTCTCCGCCACCGCTTCCACCACGCGCGAGGCGTAGGAACGGTCCACCTGCAATTGCACGGCGGGGAACAGCTCGCGGTAAACCGAAAAAACCGTTGGCAGAATGTAGATGCAGGTGGCTTCGTTGGCCGCGATCACCAGCTCGCCGCGTGGGTTGGTCTCGAGTTCCGCGATGGTGTCCTGCGCGCGGCGCCGCAGCTCCAGCATCTGCTCGGCGTGGACGGCGAAGATGCGGCCCGCCGTGGTGAGCGAAATGCGGCTGCCAAAGCGCTCGAACAGGTCCGCCCGTAATTCCTGCTCCAGTTGCCGCACCTGCGCGCTGATGGCCGGCTGGGTGCGGTAACACGTCTGCGCCGCCTTGGAGAAGCTCTTCAGCCTGACAATCTCCAGGAAAGTATGGAGCTGATCGAAGTCCATAGGCGTCCGGTCCGCGGCCCGGCAGGGCGTTCGATGACAACGCGGCGCACCGGTCTCCACTCAAATCCTGATGGGCGGGATAGAAATTATCAATTTCCCCCGCGCAGCAGGGTTTGGTAAGTATTGTAGCAAAGGCCTAGGGAAGGTGCGGGTGTAGTCCCTGGAATCGTGACCTTTCGCAGCCGCCCGAATGCGGGCGGATCTCCGCACCGTCACCCGCGGCAGCCATAAACACTCGAAAAGCCCGGCCCACCGCGAGGGAGGCCGGGCTTTTTAAGGTCCAAGCGCCCGGTGCGGCCTGCCTTTATAGCCCGCGCCCCGGGCGGCATTGGATAAGTCTCCGAGATGGGCCTTATACGCCAAATTGCCGGCCAATTTGAGAGAATTGGCGGCGGAGGCCCGAATGAATTCCGCGTCGATCTTTGATCTCAGCGCCTCCGGGAAGCTCCAACTCGTCGAAGATCTGTGGGACGACCTTGCGGCCGCGTTGGAGGCCGTGCCAGTCCTCGATTGGCAAAAGCAGGAACTGGCACGCAGGAAAGCGAATCTATTGAAGGGCCGGCTTCGGGGCTGCCCTGGGAAGAGGTAATGTGCAAGTTGCGCGCCCGCTATGCCCGTTGAGTTGATGCTCGCTCAGGAAGCCGTAGCCGAGAGTGTTCCGGGTGCGCCGGAATGGGTTACCATCGGAGAGGAGGCACTGTGAGCCGGGTTAAGGAAATCACAGAGCAGATGCGCGCCCTTTCCGGAGCCGAACTGCGCGAGTTACAGGCTTGGCTGGATGAGTACGAGGACCGGACGTGGAACGAAAGGTTCGAGGCTGAAGTTGCCGCCGGCAAGTGGGACTCGCTGGCGGAGAGGGCGTTGCGCGACCATAGGGAAGGCAACACGACTCCGCTTTGAAGCACTACGCCTCGCCCGGCGTTTTGGGAGGCATTCGGCTCGCTCGACCCGGCGACGCAGCGGGCGGCAAGAGTCGCTTTCGATCTCATGAAGAACGATCCGCGGCACCCGAGCGTCCGGCTCAAGAAGGCTGGCCGATTCTGGTCGGCGCGAATCGGACGCGGCCACCGGGCTGTAGCGGTTGAGGCGGTGGACGGGCTGGTGTGGATCTGGGTCGGCCAGCACGATCCGTACGAGCGAAAGCTAAGTTGACACGGGGCCTCGCAGAAAGTTATCGTTAACTGAACTGCGCCAGGCTGGATTACCCGTCCGTCCGAACCCCGTGGCAAACCGGCGCAATGCGGTGCTGAAGCAGGAATGCCGAACTCATCCGAACTCTGGCACTATCTGATACTGACCGCCGCAAACGAAGACCAGGCGGCGGCTTACGAGGCGCAGATCCGCATGCGCCGCGAGACCGGTCAGTTGACCCAGGTGCGGGACACGCTGGTGGTCGCCGATCCGCAGGGGCGCCGCGTCGGGAGCGGCGGGAGCACAGTGCAGTGCCTCCTCGAAGTGCTTCGCCGCGAAGCTGAGGCGGGCCGGAATATCGCCGATTTCGCGGCCGCCGAGAGAGTTTTTCGAGGCTCACGTATTCTGATTGTGCATGCGGGAGGCGACTCGCGCCGCCTGCCTGCCTATTCGCCCTGCGGCAAGATCTTCGTGCCCCTCCCCGGAGACTCCGAATCCGCGCTCACGCCGACTCTGTTCGACCGGCTGGTCCCGGCTTTCCTGGGCCTTCCCGCCGGTTTGCCGGACGCCGGACAGATCGTGGTGACGTCCGGAGACGCGCTCATCCTTTTCGATCCATCCGAGGTTGGCTCCGTTGGGGTGGGGATCGCGGCGCTCGGTTCCCAGGTGTCGCCCGCGGAGGCGGCGCGTCACGGCGTGTTCTGTCCCAACGCCGATGGCTCCGTCCGCCTATACCTGCAGAAACCGGACCTGCGACGGCAGGCCGAGGCCGGGGCGATTGGCGCGGACGGCCGAAGCGCGTTGGACATCGGCGTGATGAGTCTGGATGCCGCTGCCGCAGTGAAGCTGCTTGGCTCTTTTTGCGCCGCTCGAGCGGAATCGGCGGATGGTCCGGCAGCGATTTCGTGGACCCCCTCGGCCTGGCGCACCGTACTCACGCACGGGATCGATCTGTATCGCGAGATCTGCTGCGCGCTCGGCACGGGCGCCACGTTTGCGGAATACCTGCGCACTGTGCGGTCGAGCGGATCGAAGATCGAGGAGCTCGTGCTGGCCCGCTTGTTCGCGGAACTGCACACCATTCCGCTCCATGTCCGGATGCTGCGGCAGTGCCGTTTTCTGCATTTTGGATCGACCAGCCAGTTGATTTCGAGCGGCCTGGAGCTGATTGCACACGACCAAGGCACCGCGCCATCCGCCACGATACTGGCGATCGGGACCGCGACCGGCGACGGCGCCGCAATCGACGGTGTGGATTCCTGGGTGGAGGGCTGCCGGGTTCACGCCCCGCTGCGCCTGGATCGCCGCAACGTGGTGGTGGGAGTGGACGTGTCCGAACCGTTCGCACTCCCGGAAGGAGCCTGTCTCGATCTGTCGCCCGGAGTGAATCGGGAGGGCCGGAAGGCGTGGTTCATCCGGTACTACGGCATCGACGACACCTTCAAGAATTCCGTTACGGGCGGAGCCACGTTTTGCGGCAAACCGCTGGCGGCGTGGCTGCGGGCGGCCGGCGCGCCGGATTCCGAAATCTGGAGCGGCGATACGCCCGAAGCCGAACGCACGCTCTGGAACGCCAGGGTATTCCCGGCGGAAAGCGACCACGAAGCCTACCGGCGGTGGCGCTGGATGCTCGATATCGACCACGCCACCGACGCGCAGAAGGCCACCTTCCTGGCCGCCGACCGATACAGTTCCGGCGAGATTGCCGTGCGCGTGGATCAAGCTGCCTTTCACCTGCGCCGCGCGGCGATTCGCGCGGACGCGATCCGGCTGTCCCGGTCCCGCATCGTCGGCTCCAGCGGAGTTAATCTACAGTAGTAAATAAAGGGGGAACCGATGTCGGAAACGATATACCTGATCGCCAACGGGGATCTGCGTCTCGCGGCGAACCAGAGCTGCTGGGCTGTGCAAGCGAAGGTGGAGGAGGCCGTCGTGGCCGCGGTCCGGGCCGAGGGAGGGGAGATCCGGCGTGGCCACCCCTACGATCCTCGGTTGCAGCACGGCTTTATCGGCAGCCAGAAGCAGGGGATCGAGGTATTCCGGAACATCCCGCCCGACGCTCCCCTGATTGTCTGTGAGGCGGTGTGGCAGTACAGCCACCAGGTTTTGACCGGGCTCGCTTCGCACAAGGGACCGATTCTGACCGTGGCCAACTGGAGCGGCGAATGGCCCGGGCTGGTCGGCATGCTCAACCTGAACGCCTGCATGACCAAGGCCGGCATTCCGTTCAGCACGCTCTGGAGCCTCGATTTCCAGGATGAGTTCTTCCTGAGCGGACTGCGCAAGTGGCTGTCCGGCGAGACCGTCGTTCACGATCTCAGCCACGTGCACCCATTGAAGCAATTGACGCTTCCGGACGAGGCTGCCCGCACGGGCGCGGAACTGGCCAACCAGTTGCGCCGCCAGAAGGCCATCCTCGGCGTTTTCGACGAGGGCTGCATGGGAATGTACAACGGCATCATCGAGGATTGCTTCCTGCTGCCGCTGGGCATAGGCAAAGAAAGGCTGAGCCAGTCGGCGCTCTATGCCGAGATGCTGGCTACGCCGGATGCCGAGGCGCGGGCCGTGCGCGCCTGGCTGGATTCGAGCGGAATGCGTTTCCTCACCGGCTCCAATCCCGAGACCGATCTGACCGACGCGCAGATTCTCGATCAGTGCAAGATGTACATCTCGGCGTTGCGCATCGCCGACGATTTTGGCTGCGACGTGATCGGAATTCAGTACCAGCAGGGTCTCAAGGACCTGTGTCCGGCTTCCGACTTAGCGGAGGGTCTATTGAATAACTCGGACCGGCCGCCGGTGCACGCGCGCGGCAACGGGCGGGTCTTGTACGAGGGCCAGCCGCTGCCACACTTCAACGAGGTGGACGAGTGCGCCGGCCTGGATGCCCTGATCACCAATCGGGTGTGGCGGCATCTGGGGTTTGCTCCGGAGACCACTCTGCACGATGTACGCTACGGCGAAGAGTTCCCGGTCGACGGGCGGAACGAGTTCGTCTGGGTATTCGAGATCTCCGGCGCCGTGCCGCCCGCCCATCTCATCGGCGGCTATGCCGGAGCGGTGAGCGAGCGGCAGCCCGCTATGTACTTCCGCCTGGGCGGAGGAACCGTGACAGGCGTGAGCAAGCCAGGCGAGATCGTTTGGAGCCGTGTCTACATCGAGTCCGACGCCTTGAAACTGGACATCGGCCGCGGCCGCGCGGTGGAACTGCCGCGGGAAGAAACCGAACGCCGCTGGAACATCACCACGCCGCAGTGGCCGATGATGCATGCCGTCCTGTACGGTGTGGGCCGCGATCAGTTAATGGCGCAACACAAATCGAATCATATCCAGGTCGCTTATGGACCCGACGCGGCGGGCGCGAATCGCGCTCTTGCCGTCAAGGCCGCCATGTTCCAGGCTCTCGGGCTAACGGTGAACGTCTGCGGCGCCAATACGGGTCTCGAAATCGATCGCCGGTGACACGAGAATCGCGCCGTCTGTTTTCTCTGGGCGCGCCCCTATCGTGGACGTCCTACTTCGCGTCCGGCTTGATGGCGTAATAGCCTTTGCGCACCTGGGCTTTCAGGTCCTTGCTCGCCATGCGGACTTCCAGCTTGCGATAGCTGCCGTCCCGCTTCTCGTTGGTAGACGAGAAGCCAAGCGAGTACTGGCTGCGCATTTCTTCCTGCAGCTCGTGGAATACCTGCTCCAGGGGGTGGCCGCGGTCCACTTTGTAAGCGTGGCCGCCGGTCGCGTCGGACATCCGGCGCAGGTAGCCCTCGCCGGCGCCCCCGCCGCCGAACCCGAAGGGGCTATAGCCATAGGCCCTGGGGTCGAAGTAATCGATGCTGTAGATGACGGCATCGGCCTTCTGGGCAGCCTCGATGGCGTCTTCGATCTTCTTGCGGCTGCCCTCGTCCACGCCGTCGGTGATGACTACGATCACCTTGCGGCCCACCTCCGTGCGAAGTTTCTCGTCGGCGGCCAGAAAGACCGCGTCATAGAGCACCGTGCCGCGCGGATCGCCGGCCGTGGGCACCGGGCCGGGACCGAAACCTCCCACGCCGGAACTCACCCGCAAGCCGTTCATTCCCTGGCTGAGCATGCGGGCGGAATTGGTGTAATCCTGAAGCAGTTCGACCTCCTCGCCGAAACTGATGAGGAACGCTTCGTCCTTTTTGCGCATCACCTGGCTGAAAAACTGGGAGGCGGCGCTGCGCTCGATATCGATCAGGTTGCGCTGGCTGCCGCTCACGTCGATCAGCAGGCCGATCGTCAGCGGGAGATCGGTCTCGCGCGCGAAGTACTTGATTTCCTGTTGTTTGCCGTCCTCGAAGATGGTGAAGTCGTTCTTTTCCAGGTTGGCCACCAGGCCGCCGCGCTTGTCGCGCACGCTGGCCAGCACGTTGACCACGTTGACATCCACCTGGATCGTGGCTTCATCGGAGGGAGGAGGATTCTGTTGCGGGGCTTGCGCGCACAACGCGCCAGCCAGTGTCAAAATAAGAGGGATTCGCATGCCGGTACAATGGGTCTGACGTCTCGCGGCTACAGAGTGTTTCATCATGCAGAAAGCCATTAGCCACCTCCGAAGGTCGGACCCGGTGCTGGCCGGCATTATCGACCGGGTCGGAGACTATCGTATCGAATTTCGCGATCCGGATTTTGAGACGCTGGTTAAATCCATCGTTTACCAGCAGTTGAGCGGGCGGGTGGCGAACGTGATCTTCGGGCGCCTGGCGCGCGCAACCGGCGGCAGGATCACCCCGGAGAGCATCCTCAAGCTGCGCCCGGCGCGGATGCGGGCGGTGGGTCTCTCGGGTCAGAAAACCGAGTACATACGGGATCTGGCGCGCCACACGCGCGACGGCCGGGTCCGCTTTGAAGAACTGCCGGAACTGCCCGACGAGGAAGTCATGGCGCGATTGACCGCCGTCAAAGGAATCGGCGTCTGGACCGTGCATATGTTCCTGATTTTTGCCTTGCGCCGGCACGATGTGCTGCCCACCGGCGATTTGGGCATACGCAACGCCATCCGCCAGGCATACGGTCTCGATGCGCTGCCACTGCCCGCCGAAATCGAGACGATGGCCGAGCGATGGCGCCCCTTCTGCACCGTGGCAAGCTGGTACCTTTGGAGGAGCCTTGAGCCAAACGCCAACCTCTGATTGCGTGATTTCCCCCAATACTGCCACTTTTTAATGTGAAATATCGCTGTTTTTAACCACATTCAGGTTATAGTATGTGAGGATATTCGGACCTCGGGATGCTGCTTCTCCGGGTTCGATCAAGCGTTTCCAAGGAGAGATATCATGCGCGTACTGAAACTGGCGGTCCCGGCTGCGATCGTCCTGGCGGGTCTGGTACTGAGCACCGTGCCCAGCTATGGCACTCCAGCGTATATGAAAGCTACCGGACAGAAGGCGTGCACCACTTGCCACGTCAAGGTCGGGGCTATGGCCGACATGCACAAGGACCCGAACCTGAACCCCGTGGGCAAGTGCTTCAAGGCACAGAAAGACAAAACGGCCCTGTCCGACGACTGCAAGAACGCGAAGTAGCTGGCACGAGCCCGGGGTTGCGGGTCCGTTGAGTCCCGCAGTCCGCCGTCTGGAAGCGACGCGCCCGGGCTTCAGTCCTGCGGCGGCAGGCGGGGCTTCTGTTCGACCTAAAATGAAGCATGCGCCTGCTTGCCTTGTGCGCCGCGATCCCCGGCCTCCTCGCCGCTCAAAATGCGCCGGATGCGCGCGAGATCGTGCGCCGCTCCATCGAACTGGACCGGAAGAACGAAGCGGTTGCGCGCAATTATACGTTCCTCGAACGGGATGAGACGCGCATGCTGGACCGGTCGGGGAAGCCGAAGAAAGCGCCCGAGAGCCGCACCTTCGACGTAACCCTCCTGGAAGGATCTCCCTACCGCCGGCTGGTCGAGCGCAACGACAAGCCGCTGCCTCCGCAAGAGGAGCGGAAGGAGCAGGAGAAGCTGCGCAGGAGCATCGAGGAACGCGGCAAGGAGACGCCCGCCGAGCGCCAGAACCGCATCGCCGAATGGGACCGCAAGCAGCAGCGGCAGCGCGCACCCTTCCAGGAAATACCCGATGCGTTCGATTTGCGGCTGGCGGGCGAAGAGACGCTGAACGGCCGGGACGTTTACTTGATCGCGGCCGCGCCCAAACCGGGATACAAGCCAAAACTCGCCGCGGCCGCGTACTTTCCCAAAATCAAAGGCAAACTGTGGATCGACAAGCGCGACAACCAGTGGGTGAAGGGTGAGATCGAGACGCTGGATACGATCTCGTTTGGCGGGATCCTGGTGAGGCTCGCCAAAGGCAGCCGCGCGACATTCGAGGAAACCCGCGTCAACGACGAAGTCTGGCTGCCCAAGCGGATCACGGTGGATGCTTCGGCGCGCGTGTTGCTGGTCGCCGCGGAGCGCGCCGAAGTCGAAATCGCTTTCAGCAAATACCGCAAATTCCAGGCCGACTCGCGGCTGGTAACCGGGCAGCCGTAAGGCGGCCGAACCGGGTCTGGGCTCACCGCCGGCGTTGCCCGGGCTCCCAGTGCCAATTCGGTCCCCGAAGATGATTGAAGTTCGCGGTGTCGACTCCGCGCTGTTGCAGTGTGAGGTACAGATCGAGGTCGACAGTCAGTACGAGCAGCTTGCGGCGTTGGAGCATCGCGATTGCCGCGTCGGTGAGCCCGAGCGGCATGAATGCCGTATCCGCCACCACGGCACGGCTCTCATCATAGAATTCGTCCATTTGTTCGACATGGACCTTGTAACCCTGCCGGAACGCCGACAACTCTTTGCCGTGCAGTTTGGCCAGATTGCTGACCTCGGTCAGGATATGTGGCGTCGTAATGACCTTGCCAAGGTACCCAATCAATCGTTCGAGGAGATCGAGATCCTCGATCACAAAATCATCGCCCGGCGTGGAATCTCGTGACCTGCGTTTGTTTGTCTTGCCGACTAGATACAGGACTAAGAGGTTGGCGTCGATCAGGGCCCCTTTGGCTCGGTGTTTCTCGATCAGACCGGCCGCGTCCAGCATCATTCGACAGCAAATTCCCTGATCTTCATGGCGGTCACTTCTCCGGTGTCCTTGCGCACCGTGAAGATTCTGTAATCGCGGCGCCTGTTTCGATAGGCATCCAGCATAGGACTGGTAGGAGTGGAGGGGGGCTGGTCGATCATGCTCAGCGTGATGAGCCAAGCACTAGCGCCGTTGTTGTCCACGCTCTCGACTTCCTCAAGCTGGACACCCTGTGCGCGGTTCTCCAGAACCCCCGTCGCGAATTCGACAGCGTTGGCGACGGCCTGTTTGAGTGGCACTGGCATATCCGAACAGTACCATAGGCCGGTTGCAGAGGCGAACGGCCCTTATCCCAGCAGTCGGTTCAGCTCCCGCACCACCGCGAAGGCATCGGCTACGTAGACCACGTCGGCTTTGCCGCGCGCCCAGCCGCAGTTGGGGTCGAGGTTGACGGCGCGGCGTTCGGTGACGAAGCGCCAGCCGACCACGTGGGGTTCTTCGCCGTGGCAGCAGGTGGATAGGCCCTTTTGATGGCGCGGCGTGGAGCCGGTTTGGCCCACCTGGTTGAGATGCGTCATGAAGGGCAGCACGGCCTGGCCTTCGCCGCTCAAATCGACCAGCGATTTGCTGCCGCCGAGCGAGGCTTGGGCGCCGTGCAGGAAGCCGAGGATGAGCCGCTGCGCTTCCTCGACGTGCACCGCGCCATCGGGCTGTTTCTTGGTCCAGCCGGCGCCGGCCACGAACAGCAGCTTGGCTTCCGGACGGATGGTCTGCTCATCGGCTTTGGGCGCCTGCACGCCGGTGACGGTGGTGCGCGACTGGGGCGCTTCGACCGCGATAAACTCCACCTGCGCGGGGCCGGCAGCCTCCCCACTCCACGGGGCGAAGCAGCCCGGATCGAGCAGCACCAGCCACGGCCGCGCGGTGCGCGTCAAAACCGCTTCCATGCGCTGCCGGTAGAACCATCGGTTGACGGCCGGGGCGCCATCGCGAGCGGCCAAGCCGGTGGCGTGAGTATCGATGCGGCCGCCCAGCCGGTACGCCACGCCGGGGAGCGAGCGCG
>JBAVIH010000324.1:0-5973 GCA_049686695.1 Bryobacteraceae bacterium
GTTCTCATTACCAGGCGGGTGGCAGACGCCTTGGCGGAACTCAGGGTGAAGAGCTATCAGCTAGAGAACATGTTGGAGCCGAGGGAATCTGCTTTTTCCACTGCCCACGGGTACTCAGTGGGCGCCCTGTCGGGGTTCTTGCCGGAAGACTTGGCTATCCGCTACGGAGGCCCGCTGGGTTTGCAGTGCGAGCCGGGCTGCTGGCCCGGAATGGCGGCCGCGCCGTCGGCGACGAATGAGCGAAGCATGGAAGAGATGCTCGCTCTCCTTAAGGGCTCAGCCATGAGTTGCGGCGGATCTCGCGAAGAAACTCAGCAAACCGGGGGCGGCGAGGGAACAGATCGGCAATCGGCGGTCGCTGCATTATTTGCCCGCGCTGAGGGTGAGGCTGCGACCCCACACGAAGTCGTCCAGGAGTGCCTGGAGCTACTGGAGCGCGGTGAACTGCGGCCGGACGAGCTCGCGCCCTACGCGCCCGAAATCCTCGGCATCTGGAACTCGGCTTGTTCGGAGTTGCGGCCGAAACAGCGAGAGGGCGTGTCTGTAGAGTGGCTACTCGAGGATGACTACCGGGGTCCGCGTGCATTGGGGGAACTCGTGCTGGATGTTTTGGGCTATATTCCCGGCGATGACGCAGGCAAGAACCTTCGAGAGGCCCTCACGCTGGCCGATCCTCGCCTGAAGGCCTTTGCCATCCTATCACTGCTGCGGCGCGGCGAGCACGTGGAACCCGCACTGATTGAGGACGTGGCCGCGAGCTTGGAGATGCGCATGATCTTCTGGCGACAACTGGGGAAGATCGGACGCCAGTCGCTGATGCCGTCGCGATGGGCGCATCCTGCGATGCTCGCTGCATCCGACCTGTGCAACTGGGCTGCCCATCCAAACGAATTGGGCGTTCCGCCGGAGGAGGTCGAGATCATGGCTGAAATCCCGGTCGAGTCGGAATGCGGTGAGCCAGGGGTGGTTTATCTATTTCGGTTCCGCGAGTATCCTAAGCCTTGGGAGCCGGGCGAGGGCTGGATGGCCGGTATCGCCGGCCCCAATGATTGTCCCTGGAGTTCCTTCAAGAAATGGGACTCCATGACGCCCGAGGAACACTTCGAGAAGCTGTTCTACCGGTGAGCCGCCTGGCTCTTCGGCGCTCGGGAGAAGTGACCCATTATGTAGTGCACTACATAATGGGTCTTATGTTGAGCACCGGATTATGTTGAGTCATGGGCCTCGCGGTGCCGATGACGAAGCCCCGCATTCGTTCTGCGGCGGGTTGCTTTCCATAATCATAGGGTCGCCAGGAATGCCAGGAGGTCGTCAGACGCCTTGAACCGTCTGGGAGCAGAACCGGCTGGCGCGAGTTTTCCCATCGCGTTCTCCAGCATCGTAAGGTCTGCCTCGACGTAGCCGTGGGTGGTCTCGACGCTCTCGTGCCCAAGCCAGAGTGCTATCACGGCCGGGTCTACCCCGGATTGGAGCAAATGCATTGCGGTAGAGTGGCGAATCACGTGCGGCGATATCCGTTTATTTAGAAGGCTCGGGCACGCCGTCGCCGCGCAATCGGTGAGCCGGCTCAGCAGAAAGGAAACGCCGTGGCGCGAGAGACGGCCTCCACGCGCGCTGGGGACAACCAAACCGGGGACAGGCTACGAAACTCCGAAATTCCCGCCACGCGGAATCGCCACCGGCAGAAGCCCCGAATACGGCAAGGTCCCCGACGGCTTGCGTTATTCCGCCTGCGCCCGCAGAACTTCGTCGGCCAGGTCGGCCACGGCGCGCATCGCGCGCACGTCGTGGACTCGCACCATGTGGACGCCGCCGAGCACACAGGCAGCCACCGCGGCGGCGGTGGCGAACTTCGTCTGCTCGGCGTCCTGGTGTGCCAGGAAACTCTTGCGAGAGGGGCCGGCCATGATCGGCAGATCGATCGCCGCCAGCGCCCCGAGGTGGGCCAGAATCAGCGCGTTCTGCTCCTTGCGTTTGCCGAAGCCGAGGCCCGGATCGATCGCCAGCTTAGCCGGGCCGATGCCCACGTGCCGGGCGCGGCCGACGGCTGCGCCGAGGTCGCGCACGATCCCCGCCACCACGTCCGGCATCGGTCCCAGCCTGGCCCAGTTATCCGGCCGGCCGCGCATGTGGTTCAGCACCAGGCCGGCGTCGTGGTTCGATACGACGCGCGCCAGTTGCGGCTCGATGGTGAGGCCGGAAGGGTCGTTAATGACATCAACTCCTAACTCGAGCGCGCGCTCGGCAACCTCGGCCTTGTAAGTATCCACCGAAATCGGAATCGTGAGCTGATCCTTCAGCCGCTTGAGGACCGGAATCAGGCGCCGGATTTCCTCGGCCGCGGATATGCGCGCCGACCCCGGCCGCGTGGATTCCGCGCCGATGTCCAGCATGTCCGCGCCTTGCTCTTCGAGTTCGATGGCGCGCGCGAAGGCGCGATCCGGGTCGGCGTATTTGCCGCCGTCGGAAAACGAATCCGGCGTGACGTTGAGCACGGCCATCAGCAGGGTACGGTCCCCGAGCTGAATTTCCCGCCGCTTGAGTTTCCAGAAGTAGAGCTTGCGCACGGCCGGTTACCGGATTACCTTTCGCCAGTTCTTGCCGACTTGAACGACGATTTCGGGCGCTGGGTCCGTCCAGGCCAGCGCCGTCCATTTCTCGCCGTCGATCTCCAGCGCGCCGGCCTTGATCTTGCGCGCGGCGTCGCTCACCGATTCGGCCAGGCCGATGCGCGCCAGCAGCTTATCGACGCGAATCGCGCCGTCTTTCACGACTCCCTCCGGCAGGGTGACGGTTTCGATCTTGTCCGGCGCCTGTTTGCGGCGCACCACGGCATCGAAGATCGCGGCCGCGCGGTCCGCCTCCGCCGCCGAATGATAATCGGCGACAATCATCTTGCCCAGCGCGGTTTTGGCCTCCATCGGGTGCAGCGAGCCATCCGCCACGCGTGCGCGCAACCCGGCGATTTCGCTCTCGGTCTTATCGGTGAGCAGCAGGTAATAGCGCCACATCAGCTCGTCGGAGATCTGCATCACCTTGCGGAACATCACCTCGGGCGGCTCGGTGATGCCGATGTAGTTGCCGAGCGACTTCGACATTTTGTTGATGCCGTCGATGCCTTCGAGCAAGGGCGTGGTGCCGACGATCTGCGGCGGCTGCCCGAAATCGCGCTGCAATTCGCGCCCCACCAGCAGGTTGAATCTCTGGTCCGTGCCTCCCAGCTCCACGTCGCACTCGAGCGCCACCGAATCGTAGCCCTGCGCCAGCGGGTAGAGCATCTCGTGCATCGAAATCGGAATGCCGTCGCGCAGGCGCTTCGAGAAATCGTCGCGCTCCAGAATGCGCGCCACCGTGTAATGCGAGGCCAGCCGCACGATGTCGACATACGTCATCGGCGCCAGCCACTCGCTGTTGAAGCGGACCACGGTCCTTTCCGGATCGAGAACCTTGAACACCTGCGCCTTGTAAGTCTCGGCGTTTTCGAGGATCGCTTCGCGGGTCATCGGCGGGCGGGTCACGTTGCGGCCGGTGGGATCGCCGATCAGGCCGGTCATATCGCCGATCAGAAAAATCACCGTGTGGCCGAGGTCCTGAAAGTGTTTCATCTTGCGCAGCAGCACGGTGTGGCCCAGGTGCAGGTCCGGCGCGGTCGGATCGAAGCCGACCTTGATGCGCAATTTGCGGCCGGTAACGGCGGCTGCGGCCAGCCGCTCGCGGAGATCCTCTTCGCGAATGATCTCCACCATGCCTTTTCGCAGGTAGGATAGTTGTTCGTCGAGCGTCATACGTTCTTGTCAGGCAACCAATGCGCGTTTCAAATCCAGAGAAAACTTGCCGATCTCTTCCACCTGCGCGGGACTGGCCGGCGTTTCGCCGCCCTTGGCGGCGAGATACGGCCGGCCTTCGCGCCACACCAGAAACGCAACGCCGGCGTCAGTCATCATTCCCGAACTGCCGATCCCCGTCCCGGCCGCCGCGCCCGGCTTGACCAGCGCCACGCACAAGCCGCGCGTGAACATGCTGTACTCCGGGGATTCGGCGGCCAGCCGGATTCCAACCGCATCCAGGCGCGCGGCGGTTTCCGGCGTCACATCTTATAGCGCCCGAGGTCCTCGTCGTTGAGGCCGTCGAGCCACCGCTTCAGCTCTTCCTTGTTGTCCTTATCGGAAGCGTTGGCGGCCTTGCTGGAAGACTTGAGCACCGTCTCTTCCACGTAAATCGGGCAATCCAGGCGCAACGCCAGAGCCAGCGCATCGCTGGGGCGCGAGTCCACGCTGATGGTCTCTCCGTCGCGATCCAGCCAGATCACGGCGTAAAACGTATCGTCTTTCAGTTCGCTCACCACCACCTTGCGCATGGAGGTGTTGAGGCCGAGCAGCAGGCTCTTGATCAGGTCGTGGGTCATCGGCCGCGGGGTGGAGACTTTTTCGATTTCGAGCGCGATGGCATTCGCCTCGTAAACACCCACCCAAATCGGGAGCACGGAGTTGCCGCTCACGTCCCTCAGGATGACGATGGGCATATTGTTTTGCGGGTCCATCATCAGCCCGCGAATCTTCATTTCCACTTCCATGCCGCCCTCCTCCCAACTCAATTACACCACAGTTGCGCTCTCGCCCACCAAGGAGTTGGGACCGGAGCGCGTCACGCGAACTTGCCAGTACTTCCCCGTCAGAGAGGCCGCGCCGTCCTCCGGATGAGTGAAGTTCAGCGTGCGGTTATCCGACGTCCGCCCGATCCACTGTTCGAGCGCCTGGTGCCGCCCCTCCACCAGCACTTCCTTCACGCTGCCGATCAGCGCGGCATTGCGGCGGATCTGGATGGCGCGCTGCTTCTCCTGCACGATCACCAGGCGCCGCTGCTTCTCTTCGTCGGGGATGCGGTCCTCCAAATCGAGCGCGGCCGTGTTCGGACGCGGCGAATACTTGAAGCTGAACACCGAATCGTATTCCACTTCGTCGAGCAGATCGAGCGTGGCCTCGAAGTCCCTTTCGGTCTCGCCGGGGAAGCCGACGATGATGTCGGTGGTGATGGAATAGGCGCGGCGCGCGTTCTTGAGCCAGCCGATCCGCTGCATGTACTCGTCGCGCGTGTAGAGCCGGTCCATCCTGGCGAGCACATCCGACGACCCGGATTGCACCGGCAGGTGGACGTGATCGCAGATCGCGGGATTCGAGTCCATCGCATCCACGATATCTTTGCCGAAATCGCGCGGATGCGAGGTGGTGTAACGCACGCGGCGGATGCCCGGAATCTCCGCGGCGCGGGCGAGGAGAGTGGCGAAGTTCCAGCCCGCGGGCGATGGGTCGCGGTAGCTGTTGACGTTCTGCCCCAGGAGTTGGATCTCGCTATAGCCGTCCGCTGCCAGGCGGCGCGCTTCCGCCATCACGCTCTCGCTCGTGCGGCTGCGCTCCGGGCCGCGCGTGAACGGCACCACGCAGTAGGCGCAGCTCTTGTCGCAGCCCTCGATGATGGTGATGTAGGCCCGGTGGGGGTTATCGCGGCGGGTGAAGGGTGTGTCGAAGGCCTGGTCGGTTTCCAGGCTCAATCCGGTGACGCGCCGGCCGCCGGCTTCGATCTGCACCAGCAATTCGCCCAGCTTGTTGTAGCTGGCCGAGCCGCATACCAGGCCGACGTGCGGGGCGCGCTCGAAAATGCGCTCTCCCTCCTGCTGCGCCACGCAGCCGAGCACGCCGATCACCTTGCCCTTGCCGTTGCGCTTGAATTGCTGCAAGCGGTGGTACACCTTCTGCTCGGCTTTATCGCGGATGCTGCAGGTGTTATAGAGGACCAGCCCGGCTTTCTCCGGCGTGGGCACCCGCGCGTAACCCTTCGCCATCAGCGTGCCGACCACCTTTTCGGAGTCGTGCGCGTTCATCTGGCAGCCGAAGGTTTCCAGGTAAAAGGTCTTGGCGGGCACTCTTTTACTATTCTAAACGAGCCGGCGGGGCGCTCGCGCGCTTGGCTATTGTC
>JBAVIH010000325.1:0-13603 GCA_049686695.1 Bryobacteraceae bacterium
GCCGGCCGCATCTTCGCCGTGGAACCGGTGGCGCACCGCCGCGCGATGGCGCTCGCCATGGGCGCCGCCGTGGCGCTCGATCCTGACGCCAGCGACGTGGCGGCCGAAATCGTCAAGGATACCGGCGGCCGCGGCGTGGATTGCGCCATCGATTGCGCCGCCAAGCAGACCACCACCAACGCTTGCCTCCGCGCTTCGCGCAATGGCGGCCGCGTGGTGCTCACCGGCATCCATTCCGCCTCGTTCGTGCCGTTCGAGGTTTCGCCCATGCGGCGCAAGGAGCTCGCCATTTTCAACGTCCGCCGCTCCAACCACGAATCGCACGCCGCCATCGAGCTGCTGATCGAGCGCGCCGCCTGGTTCGCCCCCATCGTCACCCATACGCGCCCCATCGACCAGATCGCCGAAGCCTTCCGCATCGCCGAGCATTACGCCGATGGCGTCGGAAAGATGATCGTTGAAGTGTAGCCTTGGTGGGGCATGCTCTAGCTTGCCCTGCCCGCGTTTTGATACAACATCTCCATGAGAGTTCTTTTTATTGGCGGGACCGGAATCATCAGCACGGCGTGCACGCGGCTGGCGGCGGAAGTCGGCATCGATCTCACGCTGCTCACGCGTGGGCGCCGCGCGGCGGATCTGCCGGCCGGCGTGAAGACTCTGACCATCGATATGGCTGACCCCGCAGCCGCTGCGCGAACCCTCGGCACCGCGTCCTTTGACGCCGTGGTCGACTGGATTGCCTACACCCCCGCCGATATCGAACGCGACCTCGAGCTGTTTCGCGGCCGCACCCGTCAGTACATATTCATCAGCTCCGCCAGCGCCTATCAGAAGCCCGCGTCTCACTACCTGATCACCGAATCCACGCCGCTGGCGAACCCGTTTTGGGATTATTCGCGCAACAAAATCGCCTGCGAAGAGCGCCTCATGAAGGCCTACCGCGACGAGGGCTTCCCGGTCACCATCGTGCGACCGTCGCTGACTTACGGCGAGACGCAGATCACCCTCGCCATCAACAGTTGGACCAAATCGTACACCGCCGTGGACCGCATGCGCCGCGGAAAGAAGGTGATCGTGCCTGGCGACGGCTCGTCGCTCTGGGTGATCACCCACAACACCGACTTCGCCAAAGGCCTGGTGGGACTGCTCGGGCACGAACAGGCCATCGGGCACGCCTTCCACATCACAACCGACGAAGTGATGAGCTGGGACCAGTTCTACCGCATAGTGGGCGAGGCCGCAGGCGTGGAGCCGCAGCTGATCCACATGCCCTCCGACTTCATCGCCGCCTGCCTGCCCGACAATCTGGGCGGCCTCGCCGGCGACAAGGCCGTCAGCGTGGTCTTCGATAACACCAAGATCAAGCGCTTCGTGCCCGGCTATTGCGCCACCATGCCCTTCGGCCGCGGCGTGCGCCAGACCATCGCCTGGTTCGACGCCGACCCGGCGCGGAAACAAATCGACGCCGAAGCCAACGCCACCTGGGACAAGTTGATCGACGCCTACGAATCGGGCACCCGCGCGGCCCTGCGCCGGTTTCAGGCCTAATCTGATACGATACTGGACCGGAGCGAATCGGATGCGCCACGTTCCATCGAAAGACATGCTCACACGCCGCTCGGCGCTCTTGTTGGCGGCAGCGGCGCCACAGTTACTCGCTCAAAGGGGGGAGAAGTCCATGGGAAGGCCAGTTGTTCATTTTGAGATCGGATGCCGCGACCGCGCCAGGACCGGCGATTTCTATTCGAAGCTGTTCGGCTGGCAGATCACCGCCGCCGGCCCAGCGTCGAATATTCAAACCGGGAGTCCGCAGGGCATCCCGGGTCACATCACCTCGCTCGGCCACGAGCCGGAGCATTACACAATGTTCTATGTGGACGTCGAGGACGTACAGGCTGCGCTCGACAAGGCCGTCGAATTGGGCGGCAAGAAGGTGGTCGGTCCGATCGCGATTCCCACCGGCACGTTTGCATGGTTCGCCGATCCGGACGGGAACACAATCGGGCTATTGAAGCCGGCGAGGCCTTAGCGCGCGGCCGGAGCCGCGACCATAGGGAGCGGGTGTCAGTGACTGACCTGGCTACTTCACAAAATGCCTTGACGCCGGCGCCGGCTCGACGTGTACCAGAACGTCGGCCACCCACTCCACCTGATCCCTGACGCGCACACGCACTTCGTGCGCAATCTCGTGAGACTGCCGCACCGTCATTTCGGGATCCACTTCCAGGTGCAGGTCCACGTGGTAGCTTAGGCCGGTCTTGCGGGCAAAACATTTTTCGATGCCGAGCACGCCGGGCACCTGCGCCGCCGCCGCGCGGATCTCCTCCATCATCTTGTCGCTGGGCATGGTGTCCATCAACTGCAGCGCGGTCTCGCGCGCCACGCGCACGCCGGCCAGGATGACGATGATTCCCACGGCCATGCCGCCGTACCGGTCGGCATTGTAAAAACGCTGCGGGGCGACGATCGTGAGCGCCACGGCGGCAAGCGCGGTCAAGGCGGAAATGCAATCGGTGGTATCGTGCACGGCGTCGCCCATCAGTGCGCCGCTGCGCATCCTTTTCCCTACCTGGAACTTGACGGTTGCCAGCGCGCTCTTGGCCGCGAGCGATGCCACCAGGGGCCAGACCACGAACCAGCGCAGCGGCTCGTGCGGTTGTCCCAGCCGCAGAAAGGACCCGTAGGAAATCAGCGCGCCCGCCGAGGCCAGCACCAGCCCCACCAGCAGGCCGCTCAGGATTTCCGCCCGGCCGTGGCCGTAAGGGTGGTTCTGATCGGCCGGCTTGAAGCTCACCGTCAGGCCCACCAGGACCATGCCGGAAGAGAACACGTCGCCCGCGGATTCCATGCCGTCGGCGACCACCGCCGTCGAGTGGCCCGCCAGCCCGGTGAGGATCTTCACCAGGGCGAGCGTGCCGGTGATCGCCATTCCGGCCGCCGCAATGCGCTGTCCCGCTTGCATCAGAAAGTCAGGCCTCGTTACGCAATATCTGAACCAACCGCAACCAAGCGCCGTGGCGCCGGCTATCCAGCCGGCTGAGCCGAGAGTCATCTCGGCTTTTCTTTCCGCTGCGCGGCGTGATCTTCAACCGGGCGGTCACCCTCATCACGCCCGCGATGGGTCGATCTTCTCCGTGTCCACGCCCAGCTCGCCGAATGCCGCTTTCGCCTTCTCCATGTCGAACCGGCCGTCGCGCGCCAGGCGCGAAAGCGCGGCAGTCACGATGGATTCGGCGTTCACCTCGAAGTGGCGGCGCAGGTATTCGCGATTGTCGCTCCTGCCGAAGCCATCGGTTCCCAGCGTCTCCATGCGGCCGGGCAACCATGGCGCCACCTGGTCGGCCACCACCTTCATGTAATCGGTGGCCGCCACAATCGGCCCTGCGGCTCCCTGGAGCGCTTCCACGATGTAGGGCACCCGCGCCGTCTGGTCCGGATGCAGGCGGTTCCAGCGCTCCGCCGCCAGCGCGTCCCGCCGCAGCTCGTTATAGCTGGTCACGCTCCACACGTCGGCGGCCACGCCATACTGCCGGTCGAGAATCTCCTGCGCGCGCACGGCCTCGTTCAAAATCGGACCGCTGCCGAACAGTTGCACCACCGCCTTGCCCTGCGGCGCGGCCTGGAAACGATAAATGCCCTTCAGCACGCCTTCCGCATTCAGCCCCTCCGGCATGGCCGGCATGGGATAGTTCTCGTTGTACAGGGTCAGGTAGTAAAAACGGTCCTCCTGCAACTGGTACATGCGGCGGATGCCGTCCTGCACGATGATGGCGATCTCGTAAGCGTATGCCGGATCGTAAGCCGCGCAATTGGGCACCGTGGAAGCCAGCACCAGGCTGTGACCGTCCTGGTGTTGCAACCCTTCGCCGGCCAGCGTGGTCCGCCCGGCCGTGCCGCCGCACAGAAAACCCTTGCCGCGCGCGTCGCCGAACGCCCACACCAAGTCGCCCACGCGCTGAAAACCGAACATGGAGTAGTACACGAAAAACGGAATCATCTCCACGCCGTAATTCACATAAGCGGTTCCGGCGGCCGCGAACGAAGCCATCGAGCCGGCTTCGGTGATGCCCTCCTCCAGAATCTGCCCGTCTTTGGATTCCTTGTAGTACAGGAAAATCTCCGCGTCGTGTGGCTTGTAAAGCTGTCCCTGGCTGGCGTAAATGCCGAATTGCCGGAACAGCGATTCCATGCCGAACGTGCGCGCTTCATCGGGGATGATGGGAACCACCCGCTTGCCCATCTGCGGATGCTTCAACAGCAGCGTGAGCACGCGCACCAGCGCCATCGTGCTCGAAACCTCGCGGCCCGCCGAACCCTCCAGCGATTCCTTCAGGTATTCGAGCGGCGGCGCCTCCACTTGGCTCGGCGGAACGGCGCGGCTCGGCACATACCCGCCCAGCAGCCGCCGCCGCTCGTGCATGTAAGCGATTTCCGGGCTGTCCGCCGGCGGCCGGTAGAAGGACGCCGTGCGCGCGGCTTCGTCCGGGATCGGAATTTCGAAGCGCGATTTGAAGTGCTCCAGCTCGGCTTCGTTGAGCTTCTTCTGCTGGTGCGTGATGTTGCGGCCCTCGCCGGCTTCGCCCAATCCATAGCCTTTGATGGTGTGGGCCAGCACCACCGAGGGCCGGCCGGTAAACTCCAAAGCGGCCTTGAAGGCGTTGTAAACCTTGCGCGGATCGTGGCCGCCGCGGTGCAGCTTGAACAGCTCCTCGTCGCTCAGGTGCGAAACCAGGTCCAGCAGCTCGGGGTACTTGCCGAAGAAGTTCTTGCGGATGTAAGCGCCGTCGCGTGTGACGTAGGTCTGGAATTCGCCGTCCACCGCCTCGCCCATCCGCTTGACCAGCAGGCCGGTCGTGTCGCGCTCCAGCAACGCGTCCCAATCCTCGCCCCAGATCAGTTTGATCACGTTCCAGCCGGCCCCGCGGAACGCCGCCTCCAGTTCCTGGATGATCTTGCCGTTGCCGCGCACCGGCCCGTCCAGGCGCTGCAGGTTGCAGTTCACCACGAAGATGAGATTGTCCAGCTTCTCGCGCGACGCCAGCGTGAGCGATCCCATCGATTCCGGCTCGTCGGTCTCTCCGTCGCCCAGAAACGCCCACACCTTGCGCGCCGTCGGCGCGATCACGCCGCGGTTTTCCAGGTACCGCATGAAGCGCGCCTGGTAGATGGCGTTGATCGGCCCCAGGCCCATCGACACGGTGGGAAACCGCCAGAAGTCCGGCATCAGCCACGGGTGCGGATAAGAGGAAAGCCCCGGCTTGTCGCGCAGCTCGTGGCGGAAATTCTTCAGGTGATCTTCGCTCAGCCGGCCTTCCAGAAATGCCCGCGCGTATACACCCGGCGAGGCGTGGCCCTGAAAGTAGATCAGGTCGCCCGGCTGATCCCCGTAGGTGGCGCGGAAGAAATGGTTGAACCCGACCTCGAGCAGAGTCGCCAGCGAGGCGTAAGTGGAAATGTGGCCCCCGATGCCCGCGTCGTACTTGTTCTGGCGCACCACCATGGCCATCGCGTTCCAGCGGATCAGGCTCTTGATCCGCCGCTCCATGGCGCGGTCGCCGGGATACGCAACCTCGCCGTCCGGCCGGATGGTGTTGACGTATGGCGTGTTCAGGTGGATGGGCAGTTCCGCGCCGCCCGCTCTCGCGCGCTCCGACAGCCTGTCGAGCAGATATGCCGCGCGGTCCGGGCCGGTTTCATCCAAGACCTGATCCAGCGCTTCCACCCACTCGGAGGTCTCCTGCGGATTCGGGTCAACCACCCTCTCGTCGCGTTTCAAGTGCATTGGTACCTAATATTATACCGGCGGAAGGCAGCCTCGCTCGGTCGTGCGCCGCTCGGTTGAGGAACGTCAAAGTCACGGCATCGCCGCTCCCCGGAGAGCGCCAAGCCTCCAAGCGAACTATGTACGCGCGGGCCGGGAACCCCGGCTGGCGCTCCGCGCCAGCACCGGCGCCCGCCCTCGACTCTACCGGCTTTTCTTCCCGCCGCGCGCCTGATTTTCGATGGGGCGATTGGTTGTCACATGTCCAGTTGCCATTTCCGGACGACCCGCATCGTCAGAAACGCACCAACAGGCGCTGCCGGGGGGCGGCCGGCTGGGCCATGTAGCGGCTGGAAACGGCGAGCTGGCTGAGCCTCTGCTGGCAGCGGGCGCGATCGGTGATCGCGATCGTACGGCACCAGGCGAGCAATTCGCGCGTCTGCCGCACCTGGGCCGCTGAGAGCGTGTGGCCAGCCAACTCGCGCCGCAGCCGGTCGGTCAGTTCCAGCCACAGGTCCTTGGCCTTAGCGAATTCGCCCGAGGCCACGGCGTCCCGGATGCGGTCTTCCAGCGGTTTTGCCCTACCGTTCATTCTTTCCCGATCATTCATTCATGATCGCCTGGGAATCGATCTGCTCCGCCTGCATCATTTGGGTCAGAAAGCTGCTTTGCTGCTCCAGAGTCGCGATCAGGGCATCGGCCGCCGCCATCCGTTGCGTCAGGTTGGTCTGCAAGGTGGTGACCTGGTCCTGCTTGGTCGTGATCTGATTGCTGATCGACGTGATCTGGTTCCCCAGACTGGTTTCCTCGTTCGTCACCAGGCCCACGGTCGGATCTACCAGGTTGGTGAGCGCATTGGCAGCGCTTTCGAGCCACCCTCCGCCGGTTGCCGAACCGAGGAAAGACTCGACGCCGGCGGGGTTGCTCGAGTAGGCGCTGTCCAGCGTCGAGGAGGTGAACGTCAACTGCCCGTTTTCGCCCAGATCGAGCCCCAACTCCTTTAGTCCGTTTACTCCAGTTGCCGACGAATCGAAATAGGTAGCCAGATTATCGACCACATGGCTGATCCCGGAGAGGATGGGCTGGCCCTGCAGGGGGCCGGCGGATTGGCCGCGCTGGTTATCCAAATCCGTCGCCACTTTGTTGTATGCCGAGGTGAAGGTGGTTAGCGCGCTGCTGAGGGCGTCGTCGGTGCCGCTCACCGTGATGGTCACCGGGTTGCCCACATCGCTCGACAGCAGATTGACTGTAAGGCCGGTGGCGATCGTTATCGAAGGCGAGTCGCTGGTGACGGTGTCGCCGGAACCGTCGACGATATAACTCGCCAGGCTGCCGGCCGGACCCTGGGTTTGCAGGCTGTCGCCGCTGGAATCCTGGATATCCAGCGTTTCCGCGCCGAGGGTGGTGGATTGCAGGGAAATGCGCTGGTCCGGACTGTTGGTGGACCCCACGTTCACCACCGTAGCTTGCACTTGGTCCCCATACTGCGAGTTGATGGCGGCGGCCACGCTGGTGGCGCTGCCATCGGTGGACTGAATGGTGTAAGTCGTGCCGCCGATGACGAGGCTGTAGGTGCCACCCGCATCGCTGGAGGTTCCGGTCCAGTTGCTGGCGCTCAGGCTGGAGGCGTAGGCGCCGGCCGAATCCACTTCAACCGAGTAAGTGCCCGCGGCCGCGCCGGCGCCGACGGATGCGCTCAAAACGCCGGGACTGGAAACCTCGGCCTGGTATGAGCCGCTCAGGGCCGAATCGACTCCCTGGATCGCGGTCTGCAACGCGGTCAGATCGGTGCCGATGTCGGAAAGATCGGTGCATTGCGTCTGCAGCGCCGATTCCTGGTTGGTGAGCTGGGTGATCGGCAGCTCGGCGATGGCCACCGCGCGGCTGATGACGCTCTGCAGATCCTGCGAGTAGCCGCTGGCGCCGGTGAACATTCCCGAACTGCCGCTGGTGCTGCCGGTGCTGCCGCTGCTGCCAGTGCTGCTGGAGCCGGAGCCCGAACTCGAAGAACTGCCGGATCCCTCGACCGTGATGGGGTTGAGGATGGTGGTTAACGGATTGCTAACGGCGCTCATAAATGCTCAAGCGGTCCGGGCCGAAGGGTGGTCCGGCCCGGACCGCGGTTCAGCACCAGCGGTGTCGCCCGCCGGCGTTTAGGAGGTCAGCTACTGCTTCAACAGGGTGATCAGCGATTGCGGTTCGGCGTTGGCCTGGGCCATGGCGGCAATCGAAGACTGCTGCAGGACCTGGGCTTTGGTCAGGTTGGCGGCTTGCTCCGCGATATTGGCGTCGCGAATCTGCGATTCGGCGGAGCTGAAGTTGGTGATCTGCGACTGCGCCAGGCTGGAGGCGAATGCGAGCTGGTTTTCGCCCGTGCCGACGGCGGCTTGCGAGACGCCGAGCAGGGCGACTGCGTTGGTGATGGCGGTAACCGCGGCCTGTGCCCCGGCGATGGTGCCGATATCGGCCGTGCCGCCGGCGCCCACCTGGAGCGCGGTGACAGTGGTGCCTGCCGCGTTAGTGCCTCCCTGCATCAGGCCGGTATCGCCAGAGACGGTGGTGCCAAGCGTAATCTGGAAGTTCGGAAGCGTGCTGATGAAATTCACCGTCGGCGTTCCGAGGCTGTTATCGACGGCTGTGATCTGCTTCAGGGTCGAATCGTTGGAGCCTTGCAGGGCGGCGTTGATCGCCGTGACCGCGGCCCCCGCGGTGGCGCCGGTGGTGCCGGTCAGCAACGTCACCGTCAGGGTGTGAGCGTTGCCGGAAGCATCGTTGGCGGAGACGGTAACCGCCTGGCTGGCGTCGCCGGCCGTGATGGCGGCGAAAGTCAGGTCGGTCTGGGCATTTGGCGTCCCCTTCGTTCCCAACATGTAGGCGCCTCCCGAAATCATGGTGCTGGCCGCTGTGGTTATGGCGTTCCCGACCCCAGCAGTTGCGTTCCCGATGAGTGCGTTGGCCATCAAGTCGCCGGCTTGGACCTGAAAGGCGCTGTTGGAGGAGTTGAAAGCAAGCTGCTCCTTGCCGAG
Organism: Bryobacteraceae bacterium; assembly: GCA_049686695.1. Lineage (GTDB taxonomy): Bacteria > Acidobacteriota > Terriglobia > Bryobacterales > Bryobacteraceae > Bog-375. The sequence continues at coordinate 8,788 of JBAVIH010000325.1, forward strand.
GGAATCGGTGTGAATGGAGGCCGTGATGTTGGCCGCTGCGAACGCGGCGTTTGTGGCACCGGGTGTGGCTTCAGCGGTTTTAATGGCCGCGTTGATGGCGGTGACCAGGGTGGCGTTACTGTTCACGCCCGTCAGGTTGACTCCGATACCGACGCCGGTGGCGCCCATTCCCGCGCCGAAGAATGTGAACTGAGTGACGCCGGCGACCGCGGTCGTGTTGCCGACGTTGTTGACAGCATCGTTCGCGGACAGATCGTAGTCGTTGGCTGGGGTGGCAGTGGACGCGTTCACCGCCTGCACGCCCTTCAGTCCCAGGCTCTGCGTATCCACGGTGGCATTGCTCAAGTCGACGTTCACGACTCCGTTGGCCATGTTTTGGCTGCCGCTGCCGGCGCCCAGATACACGGCCATCTGGTTGGCGAAGGTCCCGCCGACGTTCAGACCGATCGACTGCGCCTGCCGGTCGATTTCGCTCAGGTCGGTCTGGAACTGGTTGTTCAACGTGGTGCGGCTGCCGGTGAAGCTGGTTGAGGCCGATTCCGTGGCCAGGGTTTGCAGGGTGTTGACGATCTGGCTGATGTTGCTCATGCCGCCGTCCATGATCTGCAACTGGGCGGTGGCATCGTTTCCGTTCGCGACGCCTTGCGTGAGCTCGGCAATCGCACTCGCATACTTGTTGGCGACCGCCAGGCCGGCCGGATCGTCGCCGGCCGTATTGATCCGGTAGCCGGACGTCAACTGCTGGATGGTGTTGCTCTGGAAATGGCTGTTAGCGAGCAGGTTTTCCTGCGCAACCAGTGAATCTGAGTTGGTTTGAATCGAGAGAGACATTGGGAAATCCTTTCAGTTTTTTGGGGCGGCTTCTTGCCGCGCAATAACCTTATCGGGAGAGGTGGCGGAAACTTGAGGAGGATTCTCGAGACGAGCCAGCAGGCCGCCCCAATCCGACACCGGCGCGGTTCCGGCGGCGGCGCGGTTCTCCTCGCGCACCAGTTTCATCTCGCGCGCGATCACCGGCGTGTCGCGCGGCGCCCGGATACCTACTTTCACCCGCGAGCGGCCGATGTGGGCAATCACAATCTCGATCCGGTCGCCGATCAGGATGGTCTCTCCCGCCCGGCGCGACATCATGAGCATACTGCCTCCGCCGGGTCCGGCAGGGCGTGCCGGTGCGAATACGCCGATTCCCGCATCACCGCCTGCACCGCCCGCAGCGAGCGAAGATTGATCACCAGCGGCGCCAGCAGGTTGACGGTGGGGCCGGTCTCGCGCACCGCGATCACACCCAGCGCCCAGACATCCTTCCCGATGCGCGGCCGGCGGACCGAGGAAAGGCCGGCCGCATCCCTGTCTTCCTCCGACATTCTCAGGCGAAACCGCGGATCCACCGTCAGCACCGGTGCGGTAATGAAACACAGTCCCGGATCCTCCAGGCTTTGCAGAAACACCAGGGGAGCGGTCCGCTCCTGATGAATCGCCAGAAAGCGCCGGCGGTCTTCGAACCCGGGCAGACCGCGAGGGAATTCGATGATGTCCTGCGGTTCAAACGCGATGCGTCCAAAACTCTTGGTATCGACTGACGGCATGCAATCCATCCCAGATAGGACATCGGCGTTTTTGGCCGGAACTTTAGGCAACCCGCATGCGGAGGCACGGCGCCCACGGCGACAGCCGGTCTGTCCCCGCGGCACAAAAACAGCGCCTTGGGACTGAGAGGCCTGTCCCCGGCTGCCGTGAGGTAGAATCAGGCATCGCTTCCATGCAAGCACGCCGATTAGCTTGTTTCATCCTGGGAATGTGGCTGGCCGCCGGCATCGCGGTGGCTTGGCTAGAAAGGGAAGACTTCCAGACGATTCAGGACGTGCTGTCGCATCCCGATCCGGCGGTGGCGGACCGGATCAAGGTTCTGGGCGCGCACGAAACATACCTCTTAATGGGGCACGTGGCGGCGGAACAGCGGCAGCGGACGATCAGGACCTGGGAGAACGTCCAGTTGGTTTTCGGCCTCGGGTTCTTTTTCTTTCTCCTGTTCGGCACGCATGAAGGCAAGCTGCCGCTGGCGATGGCCCTGCTGCTGATCGGGATAGTGCTGATGGAGCGGTTCCTGGTGACGCCGGAAACCCTGTCGCTGACGCGGATCGCGAGTTTCGCGCGCACCCGGACTGCATCCGGGGAGGCCATCCAGAGGCTGGTCCTGAGCGCCACTCACGAGGGTTTTGAAATCGCTAAGTGGATCGTCGAAGCGGCGCTCGGAGCCGTGCTGATACTGCGCCGCGGCCGGCGGTCAGGCGACTCCGGGGACCAATTCCACGTGGTCGATAAACCCGATTACGGCCATGTCAATCGGTGACTGAGTCCGGCCCACCGCGGTCATCGCGCTGAAGCCTTCGGTGGTGACCAGCACCCGGTCGCCCACGCCGGCATCCACCGCGTCGAGCGCCACCACGGCGTCGCCGCGGTTGGAGCCGTCCAGGTTCAGCGGCTGGACGAACAGGATCTTCGAGCCCTCGTGACTCGGGTGTTTGTGAGTCGCAACCAGTTCGCCGATGACGCGCGCAATCAGCATAGCCTATTTTCGTTCCGCCGGATGCCGCGCCGGCTTGGAGGGCTTGGTTTCCGCACGGTGGACGGAATCGACGATGCCGACGATGGTGGCGTCCGACGCCGGCTGGCCGGGCAGGAAGGCGATGCTGGCCTCCCGTCCCCGCACCCAATAGATCGTCTCGCCCGCTCCGGCGCCGGTCCAGTCCGTACATACCAGCCGCTTGCCGGTATCGCGGAGATCGGCGGCCAGCGGTTGCACCAGCAGCAGGCGGTAGCCTTCCAGGCTCGAATTCTTCACCGTCGCCCAAACGCAACCGACCACGCGCCCCAACTGCATAAGCTAATCCAGGCGTACGTCGTCGACGATGCCGACGATGGCGGTATCCACGGGAGTGTCCTTGCAGCCCTCGGCCATGCGGGCGGAGCTGCCGGAGACCGCGATGACGCGTTCGCGGAAGCCGGCGCCGACGGTGTCGACGGCGACCACGTAACCGGCATCGTCCTTGCCCTCCGGCGAGACCGGCTTGAGGATCAGCAACTTCTTGCCTTCCAGACGCGGGTCCTTCCGGGTGGCCACGACGGTACCCACCACGCGGGCGAGAATCATTTGTCGCTCCGGCTTCCGGCTACTTGCCGTTGTCCTGGGACTTGCCGATCGGCAGCACGTCTTCCAGGCTCTGGTGCGGACGCGGGATGACATGCACCGAGATGAGTTCGCCCACGCGTCGCGCCGCGGCGGCGCCGGCATCGGTGGCCGCGCGAACCGCCGCCACATCGCCGCGCACCATCGCGGTCACGTAGCCCGATCCGATCTTTTCCCAGCCGACCAGGTTTACCTTGGCGGCTTTCACCATCGCGTCGGCGGCCTCAATCATGGCCACCAAGCCGCGCGTCTCGATCATTCCTAACGCTTCACCCATCTATGCTCTCCCAAAATACTGTCAAGCCAAACCGCGCGCTTTAAGCGCCTCATCCACCAGGGCGATCAGCTCCGCGCGCGTCACGTAAAACCTCGATTCCCCGCCCTGACTCGAATCGTCGGAAGCCACCGGGCAACCCGGCTCCCCGGTGTTCCTGGCCTTCACGCCATAACGCGTGCGCGCATCCAGCAGCTTGTCGACTTCCAGCCTTGGCAGCGCCTTGGCGCCGCCCAGCAACTCCGCCACCAGCGCGATGCGCGCGTAGTGTTCCATGGTTTCCATGCGGAAGTAGGCTTTGTAGACGTCCTCGCCGTAGCACACCGCGCCGTGATTGGCCATCAGCAAAGCGTCGTACTTGGGGATGAGCGGAAGCATGCCCTCGGTCAGCGCCGGCGTTCCCGGCAGCCCGTAGTCCGCCACCGGCACGCAGCCCAGCGAGATGATCACCTCCGGCAGCAGCGCCTGGTTCAACTGCCTGCCGGCCGATGCGTAGCCCGTCGCCACCGGAGGGTGGGCGTGCACCACGGCCCTGACGTCCGGCCGCAACTTGTAGACCGTGACGTGCATGCCGATCTCGCTGGTGCCTTGGAGGCGGCCCGAGATCTTGTTGCCCTGGGTATCCATGACGATCAGGTCGTCCGGGTGCATCATCCCCTTGCATACGCCGGTGGGAGTGGCCAGGATACGATCGGCATCCAGCCGGATCGTAATATTGCCATCGTTGGCCGCCACCCAGCCTTTTTGAAACACCAGCCGCCCGATCTGGACAATATCCTCGCGATACTCGCGCTCCGTCTTCGCCATACAGGATCTTAGATTGTAGCAGAATACGCCCGCCACAGGGCTTCTCCGGCGTGCCAGCAGTCTCGGAATTGCCGCGAGACGGAAATCGGGGCAGTGGAGTGGATTTGAGTCATGGGGGAGGCAGCGTTCCTGCCTACCGTTTGAGCGACGGCGGGCACCAGGGTGGGGTCCACTCCACAGAGTGCGACCGGGTTGTCAACGAGCGACGGAGTGCTGCGAGCCGTCCGCGCGGCGCAGCAAACGCTGTGCGGCGGCATACTCGCTATCGCCAGGCCCGTAGGGTTGCACATCGATGGGAAGCGTCAGACCAACGCCCACGACGCCGATCCGTACGAAATGATGCAACCAGCCATGCACCGCACCCTTGGGGTCCCTTACCGGATCGCACAACCGGCAAGGTTCTTTGTGGGTACACCCGGCGCCGGCACCGTCCAGCGCCAGGCCGGTGAAGCGGTTGTTTTCGAAGGCCTTGTTGCGCTTGGCCTGGTGCGGCGCGGAGGCTAAAGCCAACCGCGTCGCCTCCGGGTCCATGCGCTCGCTGCAGTAAG
>JBAVIH010000326.1:0-2867 GCA_049686695.1 Bryobacteraceae bacterium
CCCACCGCCAGGTCCAGCGGCTCATTGCGCACGCTCTTGTCATGTACCCATTCCGGTTTTCCGTTTTCGCGTACGATCCTCGACTCGGATGTGAGCCCTTGGAACCACGAGTATTCGTAATTCGGGAAATGCCAGTAGCCAGCGGGGTACTCGCCGCCCGGAGGCGGCACTGGCTGGAGCAGGGCGTCATACACCGCTTGTTTGAGATATGAGGCGCCCAGCGTCAGGATGCGCACTCCGCCGCGCTTCTTTGCCGCATCCACCGGTGAAAAACCTTCGATGGCCCGGTCCCATCCGTGACCGCCTTTGGTGGGCACCACCGTCCTGACGGCGCAGAGTTTCATGCCCGCAGGGCCATAGGCCGGCTGCGCGTATTTGGAGCAGAACTGGTAAACCATCTGCGGGCGGTATCCGGAATCGATGCCCACGGCCCACAGCGGCAGAGTCCCTCCATTCGCGTGGGAATAGTCTTGCTGGATCACCGCGTGCAAGAGGTCCCATACGGCCTGCTGCGAGGTGTCGCCAGGAATCACATCAGCGCCGATGGACCAGCTTTGGCCGTCGCGGCCCCAACCTTTGATCTCCACTTCCAGCCGGTCCGCTTGAACATCGACAAACCCGGTCAAGATCCGGCATCCAGCGGGAGCCACACCCTGCTCGTAGAACTCGCGCTTGCCGTAGATCGCGTCGGCCGCCGGAGCCTCGCCGCGGAGAACATATGTTTCGGCCAGCGACGTATTGACGAACGTCTTCAACTGCTCCGGATCGTCCTTCTTCGTCAGGAAATCCAGAACGATTTCCGGAAGCTTCTTCCAAGGCGAATAGATCTCGCTGATGTGGAAGCCGGCCACGCCGTTGAACGGCGCGCCCGCTACCCAGCAACCGTTCTCCAGGGCGCGCCATCGCTGCACGTCATTCCAGGCCGCGTGGCAATGCTCGCACTCGTAGTGGGCAGTCTTTGCGCGTTCATCTTTTGTGGACAGAGCGTTGCTCCACTTCACCTGCTGCCAACGGAGGACCTGAAATTCGCCGCAGGCAGGGCAACCCACGTGATACTCCCGCCGGTCGGAGCCTTCGTAGGCTTTCTGGATACGGGACTCGCCATCTACCGTCGGCGAGCAACACAAGATCGTTTTGCGGTTCCAGAATGTGGCTTGCCGCTTCAGCGCCAGGCTGATCGGGTCACCTTCCGATCCGCTAGACGCCGGGTACTTGTCGATTTCGTCGCACAGCAAGAATCGGATCGGCAACGCTGCCAAGTTGCCCGGCGATCCCGCCGCGGCGATGGTCAAATGGCCGCCCGAGAAGGATTTGTAGTTCAGCGTATTCGCGATCCTGGCGGCCTTCACGTCCGAGACCTTCTCCCGAAGGCATGAGGTATCCCGAACCATCGGAGCCAACCTGATCTTGCTGAACCGGTCTGCGTCGGAATCGCGCGGTACAATCAGCAGCGTCGGGCCGGGGTCGCGGTCAATGATGTAGCCGAGAGCGTTCTCGATGAGAACGGTTTTCACCATCTGGGTCGCGCTCATCACCACCACCGTGTGCACGCCGGGATCGCAAACCGCGTCAAAGATATCCCGTTGGAACGGCAGGGTGCGCCATTTGCCGGCGGCAGCACCTGACTCGGACGATAGAAAACGGAAATCATCTGCCCACTCCGACACCGTCATCTTCGGCGGGGGCGCCCAGTTCCGCATCTTACTTTTCACCAGATCTTCCGCTGTCATTGGATGGAGCCTCCGGCGGCGGCAAGGTCCGTCAGGATCTCGCGGACCACCTCGTCAACAATCTCCTGGCACTTGGCGGCCTCCGTTTCGACGGCGAGCCGCGGCGCGAGCTTGTGGCCGAGGGCCAGAAACTTCGACTTGGTGATATTGATCATGGCGTCGATTTTCTGGCCAACATCCGCGACGGGTACCAGATCGCCCATCAGACGTTTCAACTCAAATTGATCCCGAGCCAGGTGGACCTGTTCACGGCGGGTTTTGACCTCGGTATAAGAATGGCCGCCGAAACCGGATGGGAATGGCGCTGGCGCGGGTTGCTGGCGTTCGCCAGCGGGGGCGTGCTGATGTTCGGACCGCGTCTGGGGAATTTCCCCAGTGGAGCGCGGCAGCTTCCGGCCGGCGCGGGCGGGATCTTTGCTTCTGTCCCACGCTGCCTGGGCTTCAGCGGGATCGAGCTTCCCATCGTGGGCAGGGAGCCTGCCGGTCTTCACCGCCTTCGACACAGCTTCGGCGCTTACGCCGTTACGCCGCGCGAATTCCCTTAGAGAGATCAAGCTCATGGTGTCAACCGTCAACCTCTGTCAACTTGCAAATATTTCCGAACGCAGGCTTTCTCCGCCATCCGTTAACCCGCGGCGCGGCTGATCCAAGATCAGGTCCCAAAACACCAGCCGGGTATCCCTTTGGGCCATCAATCATGCCGCCGGCACCTTCCCCGCGTTTCCCGCCGGCGCAGTTCGCTTGGCGCGGCGCGCTTCCGCCGCTTTCCGATCCCGGTAATAGCTTTCCCGGACGTGATCGCGGAAGAGACCACGGTCGGCATCGAACAGCCATTTCATGGCCTCGTCGATGCGATCCGCGATCCCCGCCAGCACCGTGAGTTGGAGCAGTTGGGCGTGCTCCCGCGCATAAGCGATCACGTCCCGAAGCTCCGGGAAATGAATCTCGTCGGGACCCTCGTCGCTGATATCGACGAAGGCCATGTACGGATACGGTGCCCGGTCGGTCGTGGCGCGGTAGACGCTGATGCTGAATCCCTCCGCGAGACCGGCAGAGAATGCTTCCGCAGGAAGGCCACAATACCAGGCGTAATCTTCACCGTTGCGGGCAGATGGATCGCCCACTGGTCCCCACTTC
>JBAVIH010000327.1:0-10290 GCA_049686695.1 Bryobacteraceae bacterium
GGCCCCGGCTGCGGGGGCGCAGGCGGCCCCACAGCCGGCCGCCGCATCTCCAGCTCCGCCGAATCCGCCCGCCGACGCCAGTGCGCATCCGGCTGCGGCCGCATCCGTCGATCCTGCCAAGATGGCAGCTCCGGCCGCCGCAACCAAATCTGTCCCGCCAAGCACGAAGGTCTACATCATTGGCGCAGAAGACATACTGAGAATCGTGATCTGGAACAACGCTCCTATGTCCGGTGAGTTTACGGTGCGTCCCGATGGGGCGATCTCGATTCCGTTGCTCGGAGACGTGATGGTTTCGGGGAGGACCCCGCAACAAGTGGAGGAAGACATCGCGCACCGGCTGGTCGACGGCCAGTTGATTCGCGATCCCCATGTCAGCGTGGGGCTGACGGCGGTTCACAGCAAGAAATACTATATCCAGGGCGAGGTGAACAAACCAGGCTCCTACGATCTGGTGGTGCCGACCACGATCATGGAGGGACTGGTGAACGCAGGCGGGTTCCGCGATTTCGCCAACACGCGGAAGATCCGCATTTTGCGGGGCAGCCAGGAGTTGAAGTTTAACTACAACCTGGTGAGCCACGGCAAGAACCTGGACCAAAACGTTTACCTGGAACCGGGAGACCAGATTATCGTTCCCTGACGCCGGTACCGGGGGGCGAGAGGGAATCTAAGGTAAGGGAGCGAGCAATATGGGTGCAGTGCAGAATTATGGGAGCGCTTCACGGCGTCAGCCGGACATCGAAGATTACATCGACATGGTCCGGCGCTACCGCTCCTGGATCGTCGGGCCGATGTTCGCGGGGCTGGTGGTGTCGGTGGTGGTGGCCTTTTTTTGGCCCGACACGTACGTCTCGCAGGCCGTGATGACGATCACGCCGCAGCAGGTGTCGCAGAACCTGGTTCATTCCGACGTCGGTACGCAGATGGCTGCGCGGCTGCAAGAGATGGAAACGGAGATCTTGAGCCGCAGCAGCCTTTCCGACCTGATCGTGCGTCTGGATCTGTACAAGAAAGAGCGCACGCAGAAGCCGCTCGACGATATCGTGCAGGAAATGCGGAACAGGGCGATCCGCGTGCAGTCTTACGAGCCGACGGCGACGGGGACCGAAAACCGCGTCCAGGCCTTCACGATTTCCTACAGCTACACGGACCGCTACAAGGCGCAGCAGGTAGTGCGCGATCTGATCGGCAAGTTCGAGGAACAGAACGTGATCTACATGACCAAGACGGCCAGCGTAACCACGGAGTTCCTGGGCGACGAATTGAAGAACGCCAAACAGCACCTGGAGGATCTGGATCAGAAGCTTACCCAGTTCAAGGTGACTAACCAGGGGAAATTGCCCGACCAATTTCAGGCCAATGTGCAGGCCGAAAACGCGGCCGAGGCCGAAGCCGGCAGGATGGCCGACCTCCTATCCCAGACGCAGGCGCGGAAAGTGCTGCTGGAGCAGTCGTTGCAGAACCAGATCGCCGATCAGAATTTCTACGCGCAACACGGCGAGGAGGTGACGTCCACCGGCGCCGCCGGGGTGAAAAACCAGCAACTGCTCTCGCTGGAGGCGAGTTTGACGGAACAGAAATCGCATCTGGCCTCCATGTTGAAACTGTACGGCGAGAATTACCCGGAAATCACCTCTATCAAAGCGGCGATATCGGTCACCGAAGCGCAGAAAGCGGAACTCGAAAAGCAAGTGGAATCGCAAGCGGCCGCGTCCCCGGAGCGGGGCCCGGTGAAAACGACGAACCCGGCGGTGCAGGCGCGGCTCGAGGAGTTGAAGAACAGCATTAACACCATCAAAACCCAAATCCAGACCACGCAGGGCGATATCGACCGGATCGTCAAGAACCAGGCGCTCATCAACCAGAAAATCGCTGCTTATCAGGCGCGCATCGAGCAGGCGCCGCTCAACGAGCAGGAGTATATGCAGCTCAACAGCGACTACCAGCTTGCCAAGCGGAATTACGAGGACATGGTGCAGAAGCGGGACTCCTCGGAAACGGCCAAGGACCTGGAGCAGCACAAGGGCGGCGAAAACCTGGAATTGCTGGACCCGGCCTCGCTGCCGGAACAGGCGACCGAGCCGAACCGCCCGGTCTGGGCGGCGATGGGAACGGCTTTCGGGCTGGTGATCGGCATCGTGCTGGCGGGAGCCAAGGAGATGCGCGACGCCTCGCTGAAGAATTTGAAGGATGTGCGCGCTTACACCAACCTTCCCGTTTTGAGCAGCATTCCCTTGTTGGAGAACGCACTGCTGGTGCGCCGCAAGAGACGTCTCTTCTGGCTGGCGTGGTCCAGTTCGTTCATCGTCGGGTGCCTGGCGATGACGGTTTCGGTTTACTATCACTTTTTTGGCAGGAGCTAGCCGCGGAGAAGCGCTGCTGGAGGTAACCATGAGTCGAGTACACGATGCGTTGCGCCGGGCCGAGCAAGGCGCCCTGTCGGCCGGGGAGGAGCCGGTGGGAGCCCGCGCGGAAGCGCCGCGCCTGCCCGAGTTTCTGCCGGTGAACCGGGGCATCCCGGCCGCGGCCGCCCGTTTGAGCCTGGATCCGGAGGCGCTGCGCGACGTGCCGACGGTGGCGTTCAATCCGGCGCCGGAATCGCACCTGCTCGATCTGAACACTTCTCACGAAACCCCCGCCGAGGAGTTCCGCACGTTGCGCACACGGCTGAATCACCTGCAGACGTTGCAGCCGCTGCACACGATCGTGGTGACCAGTCCGTCGCCGGCGGAAGGCAAGACCTTCAGCTCCGTCAACCTCGCGCTGGCCCAGGCGCACCTGACGGAAAGTTCGGTGCTGCTGGGCGATTTCGATCTGCGGCGGCCCATCATCCACAACCTGCTGCAAATCGACCGGGCGCCCGGCCTTTCCGATTACATCACCGGCGCGTGCACCTTCGCGCAGGCGCTGCGCAAAGTGCAGGGCACCAACCTCTACCTGCTGCCGGCCGGCACGCCGGTGAAGAATCCTCTCGAACTGCTGAATATGCGGCAGGCCAAACAGTTGTTCGAAGATCTGCCGCGGCTTTTCAATTGGGCGATCTTCGATACTCCGCCGCTACTGTTTTCGGCCGACGCGAACCTGCTGTCGACCATGGCGGATGGCACGATTCTGGTGGTCAAGATCGGCTCGACGACCTTCGACAACGTGACCCGCGCCATTCAGTCGTTATGCGAGAACAACGTGCTCGGCATTGTCGCCAACGGCGCCCGCGCGTCGGAGCTGTACAGCAAGTACACGTATTACTACTCGAAGACCGAATAGCGCGCGGTGCCGCCGGAGGCGTTTCGAGACCGGCTTTTGCGACGCTAGGCCCGCCAACGCGGCGCGCCAAAAGCCATACTTTGTCACCAGTTTTGCAATAGATTCCTGCGACGCTGGAAGGCCCGATTCCAGGGGCTCCGCGTGGTGTCGCAAAACTTACCCTTTCTGAGACACTCCATCCGGCGGCTGCGGCCGCTGGATGGGGCCTGCCGTCGTGCACCCCCGCGCTGCGGGGCGATTGACACGGGACATCGGCAGACACTATCGTTAACTGAAACGCGCTACGGATATGAAGAACCTTCCACGAAAAGATGGCGGACGCAAGGATCGGCGACAGCCTCGTTTTTCACGGCAACTTGTCGTGCTTTACGAAGACGATTGGCTGGTGGCCCTCGACAAGCCCGCCGGACTGCCGGCAGTGCCCGTCAGGGGCTCCGATACTCCGTCCGCCTGGTCGCTTCTTGCCGCGGAACTGAAACGGAAGAGACAACGGGCCTTTGTGGTCCATCGCATCGACCGGTTCACGTCCGGCGTGCTGCTCTTTGCGAAGACCGAATCGGATCGCGATGCGCTCGTCCGGCAGTTTCTCGCCCATACTCCAGTTCGGGAGTATCTCGCGGTGGTTCGCGGGCGTCTCGCCGCCAGCGAAGGAACGCTCGTACACTACTTCCGGCGTGAAGGAATGTCGCAAAGGCTGCGCACCGGGAACGACCCCAGAGCGGCTCGCGCCGAACTTCGCTACTCCGTCGAACGGCCTCTTCCCGGCGCTACGCTGGTCCGCGTTGCGCTGGTGACGGGATTGCAGAATCAGATCCGCGTGCAGTTTTCGGCGATCGGCCACCCGGTGGTGGGCGACAGAAAATACCACGCGGAGGAAGCGGCGGAGCGGCGGATTGCGCGCGTCGCTCTTCACGCGGCGCATCTTCAGTTCCTTCATCCACGCTCGGGAGAGAGCGTCTCGATCGATTGCGAATTGCCGCCGGATTTCCGGTCTCTTCTACAGGCATTAACCCCACCGTCCCGCCCGCGCCGGTGAGCCATCGCCGGCACCCGTTGGTCGCCCGGTTTCCGCCTTTTGTCGCCTTCTTTGCCTTCCATCCAGGTCACCAGGACAGGTTTCGGGCTTGGCGCCTAACTCTGCTATCAAAACTCGACCCGAAGCGTTTCGTGTGCATTCACCGCTCGATCCTGTTGAATCTGGACTGGGTGGGGCGGCGCCGCGAAGGGATCGCCCACCTTCGAGCAAGGTGCTAAAAATGTACTGTTGAGGCCCGGGCGTGACTGCCCGGAAATGCGAAACGATATTTCGTCAGGGCTGTGAATTAGGAGAGAATCCTCATGTTCCGAGTGCTGACAGTTGCCCGCGAGTATGGCAGTGGCGGCGGCCTGATTGCACGCCGCGTCGCCGAGAAGTTGGGATGGAATCTTTTGGACAAGGCGTTGGTCGAGGCGATCGCCCGGTCGGCGCAAGTGGATCCCGATCTTGCGCGACAGTACGACGAACGCGCCGACTCGTGGCTGCACCGCGTCGCCCGCCGGGGACTTTGGCACGGAGCGTTCGAGGGGGTTGCGGCGGTCTCCGAAACCGAGGTCTTCGATGCGGAAACCGTGGCAGCGCTCGGAAAAAGCCTGATCGCCGAGGCGCATTCCAGGGGCAACTGCGTGATTGTCGGCAGGGGAGCCCAATGCGTGCTGCAGGACCGCGCGGACGTTCTGCACGTTTTTGTGCATGCCCCGCGGGCCGAGCGGATCGCGCGTTTGCGCAGGCGCGTGCCGTCGGCGTCGAACATCGAGCAGTTGATGCGCTCCACCGACCAGCGGCGCGCCGACTTCATCCGCCTCTATTTCGGATGCGATTGGAAGAACATTCACCTCTATCACATGCTGATCAGCTCGGAGCTGGGTGAAGAGACGGTTGCGGACATGATCATCGAGGCCATTCAGCGTGGAGGCGAACCGTGCGCCTGAAGAACCCCGGGGTTGCCTCCGAGGCGGCGTCGCGGTGAGTGAATGACCTGCGGAGGGAACCGGCCGCGGGCGAGCCGCAGGCTCATCGCCAGCGCCAGCCGTGCTCAGTACTTCATCAACTTCAACTTGACGACGGTCCCCGCCGCAGGCAAGCGCAGACCGAAGAAGATCTCGTCGCCGCTCAACTGCCGGCGCGGCTTCCACGTGCCGTCCTCGTAAGCACCCTCTTCGACACTGACGAAGTCGGCGCGCGGCGCGGCCGAGCCAAACCTAGGCCGGAAGCTCACCGTGGCATCGAAGCCGGCCACCACGAATTCCTCGGGCCCGATCTGCCCGACCAGCGCGCGTCCGGTAGTCTTCGGCGTTCCCGCCGCGCGGGCGCCGCCGTAGCCCCAGAGCGACGGGCCGAACTGGGCCATGGCTTCGTACTCGCCAAAGTCGGCCACTAACGTGGCAATGCCCGGCTCTTCCACCACCGAACGCAACTTACCGTACTTCTTCGCTTCGGCCAGCAGCGGCATAGCGGCTGTAACAACACGATAAGTAGCGGCTATGTCGCTCAGACCGTCGGGAATTGCGGAGTTATCGCCTTCGCGCGAGCCTTCGACGCCGAACGCCGACACACCGATGCCCTTGAGATCGCCAAGCGCATAAAACATGCGCCGGCAGAAGCCCAGGTCGTGCCCGGTCTCGGGAATCAGCAGCGGGTTGTCGGGCCGGCTGTAGGGCGTGGCCTCCTCGACATATTGAACGTAGCTTTGCTTATAAATGTCGGGGGATATCCAGTCGATTGCCGGCACGATGGCTTTGTAAAGAGGCAGCATCCGGGTAGTCGCGCCGCCGCTGGGGTGCGAAAAGCCCGGCTCGTAGAAGCCGTCCTGAATGTCGGTCCACACGTTCAAAAACATCGGCAACGGGAACTCGCGCTTGCCCGCCTCGGCCACGCGGTTGAGGTACCGTGCCTGATAATAGGCGGCGAAGGTCTCGCTCGCGTAGGGGCCGAACATCTCGCTCCAGGTGCCGCCGTTGGCTTTGCCGAATGCCTTCACCACCTCGGGCGGCACTGGCTGGGCGAAGAGTCGATCGGCGCTCTCGGAGTGGTCGCGATCGGTGCCCAACACGCCGGCTTCGTTTTCCACCTGAATGGCGATTACCGTGTGCCGCTCGCCGTCGATCTCCTTGAGATGGCGCAGGAAGGCCGCGAATGCGCGCGCGTCGGCAGCCTGCGTGGCTTCGACGTGCGTGGCGAGCGCGCGGATGGGACTGCCGGTCTGGTCGATCATGCGCGGGTATTTGCCGATATCCTCCTTGACCCAAGCCGGAGCGAAGTGCATGGCGCCGTTCTTGAAGCCGCCGAACCAGGCCAGAATCAGACGCAGGCCGCCGGCCCTCGCCCCGGCCACCAGGCCGTCGACGACCGTGAAATCGAAGCGCCCTTCCTCCGGCTCCACGGTCTGCCATTGAATGGGTACCTGCACCGTGTTGACGTGGATGCGCCTGGCCAGCGGCCAGGTTCGTTCCAGTTCGCCGGGGTAGCCGCTGGAATTCCCGGTCTGAATTCCCAGAATCAGATACGGGCGGTCGTCAACCAGAAACTGGAAACCGCCCTTGTCTTTCACCAGCCGGGGCATCGAAGCCGCAGCCAAGGACGTCGCGGCAAGCAACAGGGCCACGCTCGCGTTCACTCTCATGAAGCCTCCTGGAGAAGGATACAACGGCGACCGCATTTCGGCAAGGCGCGGCGGGTTCCGGGTCCGCTGAGTGAATTCGGCGCGGCCGCGATTCGCAGTGTCACTGGCGGGCTGTCCCTCGGTCGCGTCGTGTTCTCGCTGGCGAAGGACTTGGCGCACCGGGCGTCCGGCCGACGATTCGCACCGGTTCGAACGGGTACAGGCGCCCGCTGTCACTTCCCGTTGAAAGCCTCGACCGCTCGAACGATGGCGATGATATTCTCGACCGGCGTGCGCGCCTGGATGTTATGCACGGTGGTAAGAACGAAGCCGCCGTCTTTGTGAAAGGCTTCGCAGCGCCGTAGCACCTGGTGGCGCACTTCCTCCGGCGTGCCGAACGGCAGCACCTGCTGGGTATCCACTGCGCCTCCCCAGAAGACCAGGTCCCGCCCGTACTTCTGCTTCAGTGGTTCCGCTTCCATGCCGGTGGCCGAGCACTGCACGGGGTTCAGGATGTCGAAGCCGGCCTCGATAAACGACGGCAGGAATTTTTCCACCGCGCCGCAGGAATGCTTGAATGTCTTCCACCGCGTGTTCCGGTGAACCCACTGGTTGACCTCGCGGTAATACGGCAGCCACAGCTCGCGAAACGTCGCCACCGAGCAGAACGACGAAGTCTGGGTTCCGAAATCCGTCCCGCAGATGTTGACGACATCCACCAGGGCGCCCAATCGCGCCGCGATCCGCGCCAGGTTCTCGATCGCGATCCGGCATTGCCCGCTGAACACGGCGTGCACGTAGTCCCTCCGCGCGCGCGTGGAGACGTACCATTCCGTGATGTCGCGGATTCCCTTCGGGTGCGGAAGGCCGACTCCTGGAATCAGCGCGATGTCGCCGAACGCGGTGCCGCCGAAGTTGGCCACTACCGCGCGCCCGCTGGCGGCCGCGCGGTGCGCTTCGCGCTCCAGGTGCGCCAGTTCCTCCTCGGAGATAGGGCCGTACTCCTCCAGGTTGTCGGCTGGGTCGATCTGATCCTCCTCGAACGGTTGCTGCCGGATGATGGCGTCGAAGAAATAGCCGCCGTTGGGCATGCGCGCGCTCGGTGGGTTGGAGCGGTCGCCGAGCGGGTGCATCAGGGTGTCGCCCCGCTCGTCAATGGTGACGTTGAACCCGCCCGGGACCAGCACTTCCGAACCGTCGTATAGCCGGAACGGCTTCCAGTCTTCGGCCGGAAATCCGAAACGCGTCATGCGCCTGAAGACGCCCTCGGTGTCGACGCCCAGCGCGAGCTTCAGATCTTCGTCGATTTCGCCGAGCAATTGTCCGGGGTCGATCACCTTCACGGGTTTCTTTTCCAGCCCGAAATAGTCGCGCAGCGCGAGGACGCAACTGGCGTGGATGCCGGTAACCGGCGTGCCGCCGAAGTCGACCGGAATCCGGTCCGGCTGCCGATGTTCCAAGGCGCAAAGTACCCGCTCTCTGCTGGCAGTTGTCGTCACGTGTTACTTGACCTCCAGGTTGACTGTCTCCAGGCGGGGAGACATCAGGTGGATGATACTCAAACCGGCGAGGTAGGAGAAACTGGCGAGGGCGAAGATAGCGACGTAACTGTGAGTCCCTTGCAGTATGAAACCCACCGCGCTCGAAACCAGCATGCCGCCCGCCGCCCCGCCGAAGCCGCAGATGCCAGTCACCGAACTAACCGCCCGCTTGGGGAAGATATCGGAAACAATGGTGAAGATATTCGCCGCCCAGCCACAGTGGCCCGCCATGGCGAGAGAGATCAGTCCGGCGGCCAGCCAGGGGCTCGAAACGTGCGAAGAGAGCACAATGGGCAATACCATCAGGGCGCACGCCAGCATAGCCAGCTTGCGCGCGGCGTTGTTACTCCGGCCATGTTCGATGAGATACGAGTAACACCAGCCGCCGAAGATGCCACCGGCACTCGAGACTAAGTACATCGCAGCCACCGGCAATCCGATCTGGCCGAGTTCTAACCCGAATTGAGCATTCAGAAACTTCGGCACCCAGTAGAGATAGAACCACCACACCGGGTCGGTGAGGAAGCGGGCGAGGAGGAGTCCCCAAACCGGCCGGTTGGCAATCAACACCAGCCAGGGAATGTGCCCGGCGGATTCGGCGGGCTCGCTGCGAATGTACTCGAGTTCCGCGCGGCTCAACCTGGGATGCCGCGCCGGCTCGCGGTAAATCAGCAGCCACGGCACAATCCACACTAACCCCGCACCGCCGAGAACGGCGAACGCCCATCGCCAGCCGAACTCGAGCGTCAGCCACGGCACCAGCAGCGGCGCCAGAATGGCGCCCACGTTCGATCCGGAATTGAAAATGCCGGTGGCCAAAGCCCGTTCGCGCTTCGGGAACCACTCCGCCACGGTCTTGATGGCAGCGGGAAAATTGCCGGCCTGGCCAAGCCCGAGCAGG
Source organism: Bryobacteraceae bacterium (assembly GCA_049686695.1). Classification (GTDB taxonomy): domain Bacteria; phylum Acidobacteriota; class Terriglobia; order Bryobacterales; family Bryobacteraceae; genus Bog-375. The sequence continues at coordinate 9,348 of JBAVIH010000327.1, forward strand.
AAGCGTGCGCAAGCGAAACCCAGCGCGGACGCCGCCAACCCGTGCATCATCGCGGCCACGCTCCACCAGCCCAACGCCAGGGCGTACCCCAGACGCGTCCCCAGACGATCAATCAGCCGGCCGATGCCGAGCAGGCCGATGGCGTATGCCCCTTGGAAGGCGGTGACGATCAGCCCGTACTGCGACTCCGACCAGCCGATTTCCTTTTGCAGCGTGGGGGCCAGGATGCCCAGAATCTGCCGGTCGGCATAATTCACTGTGGTGGCGAAGAGCAGCAACGCGCAAATGGTCCAGCGGAAACTGCCGGCAGGCGTTCCGGGTTCCGGCGGCGCGCCGGCGGCATCGCGATCGGGCCCGGCCTTCGGTATTTCCGGAGCGGAGCTGCGTGCGGTTCTCATCTTGCACTCAGGCGCTTCCAGACTAACAGCCTGCTGCGGCGATTACTCGGGCGGTTTGGATTCGGCGGGCAGCTTCTCGTACGTCGATGCGGACGTCATCCACGCCTCGAGCACTTTCCCGGCCTCGAACTCCAGCACCTCTCCGGCTCCCGGCTGGCGCAGATTGGCCGCGCCGCCCGCGCTTCTCAACTTGTAACGCGCGCCCGCCGATCGGAACTCCAGGATTTCCACCGACCGCTTGCCGTCGCTTATGGTCGTGGTCCCCGATACCTCGGTGTTTTGACCGAACAACACCGCGTCGGATTGGGTGACCGGCAGAAGCAGCACGCCCCGGAATTCGGACACGCCGTCCGTCCGCGATTGGACGGACTTCAGCGTGATCCACACGCGCGTACCGGCATCGAGCCTGATTGCCGGCACGGGAACTGCCGGTGCAAGTTTCGCTGTTGCCGCCGGTTCAGCGGCAGCAAGCGCAACGTCCGCTGCCGGCATCGTCCCCCCCACCACGCCGAAAGGCGCCCGGGCCGGCTTAGGCGGGGGCGGCG
>JBAVIH010000328.1:0-3512 GCA_049686695.1 Bryobacteraceae bacterium
AACGGCTGCCGTCCTTGCGGATGTAGGTCAGTTCATAGATATCCTCAATCCCGCGCGAGGCCTTGAACACCAGTGCCTCGAAGCCCGGAGCAATCCCGGTCCCCAGTTCCAGGCTCAGTACCTTGGCGCGCGCGATGACTTCCTGCGGATCGGAAATGTCGGCTGGGGTGATCTTATTCAACACCTCGGCGGCCGCATAGCCCAGCATGCGCTCGGCGCCGACATTGAATAATTGAATGACACCCTTTTCGTCGGTGGCAATACTGGAGAAGTTGGCGCTGTTGAAAATTGCGGCCTGCAAGGCCCCCGCCTTTAACAGAGCCTCTTCCGCCTGCTTGCGCGCAGTGTTATCGGTGCCAATTAACAGATAGCCGATAATGGCGCCGCGATCGTCGCGCAGCGCCGTGACCGACACGACCGCAGGAAAACGGCTGCCGTCCTTGCGGATGTAGGTCAGTTCATAGATATCCTCAATCCCGCGCGAGGCCTTGAACACTAGTGCCTCGAAGCCCGGAGCAATCACGGTCCCCAGTTCCAGGCTCAGCGCCTTGGCGCGCGCGATGACTTCCTGCGGATCGGAAATCTCGGCTGGGGTGATCTTGTTCAACACTTCGGCGGCCGCATAGCCCAGCATGCGCTCGGCTCCGACGTTGAATAATTGAATGACACCCTTTTCGTCGGTGGCAATACTGGAGAAGTTGGCGCTGTTGAAAATTGCGTTCTGCAGTGCTCCCGTTTTGAGCAGAGCCTCTTCGCGTCGAACCTCGGTTACGATATCTACCACGCGAGCGGCGTCGTCGTGAATGGCAGGATCATCTTTGGTCGCTAACATCCACCAACCTCCATCGAGTTAACAGCCCGATATCTGAGATACCGAGTCCGGATGCTGACGCTCCAGGCTGGTTTCACTTCGCCGACCCAGGCGAGGAGCCAGCGGTCGCTAATCGCGAAAACGGGAGTAACCCCAGCCGCCGCCACCCAGTACAAACAACACCAAGAGAACAATCAGTATGGTCGTCATCGTTTTTCCGTTCGTTAAGGTGTGGTGCAGGTGGAAGGCCAAAGTCGAATGCGTGTGAAGACATGGCGGTTCACTCGAGGCTTCGGCAAGGTGTCACGTGCAGGTCCTGCCGTCCATAAGGCAAGTCCTGCTACATGGGCGGACGAGCAAAGAAGCCAGAACTTGGCGGCGAATCGGGAGCCGTGGCCTTTCGTTTATGGAGCGCGTACCCGCATATCACCAATCTGCGGAAGGTCTGGGCGGCAACGCCGAAGAAGGCCGGCTTGCCGTACTTTACGCTTTGCGAATTGCGCCATACCTTCGCAACCAGGCTGAGCGCTGTGCTGGAAGGTGGGAACGTTGCAATAGAAGGACTTAAACAGGGTTGGCTGGTCGGGCCCCAATGAAAACAAAAGACTTGTGGTGGTGCGATTTGGACGCCAAAATGAACGGCAAGAGGCAAAACTGGCTGTCCGTGGAAGCACCACTGGCTGACCCATGCGAAGAAGCCATGTAACCTTGCGGCGGTTCTGGGGCATCCAGCCGAAGAAAAGCCGTCGGGATCGAACGGGATGATCTCGACCGCGTCGTATCTTCGTTCCGCGGCAACTACTGTGTTGGCCGTGATTTGCGCGTTGCCGGGCCGGACTTCAGCCGGCTTCAACCCGGACTCTCCCGCTGACTATCGATTGCGCGGGATCAGTCCGCCCTAAACCAGTCAGGCGAACAAAAGGCTCCGGTTGAGCGCCCGTCCTGCATGAGGCCACGCAGCGGAATGGCCTAGGATAGGAGTATCCGCATGAAACGTTCACTTGGTGCAAAGACTCTGATCTGCCCCACGCCGGCCTGGATCGTCGGATCGTACGACAAGCGGGGCAAGCCCAATGGGATGACGGTGGCTTGGGGAGGCATCTGCTGCTCTCAGCCGCCCTGTGTGGCCGTGTCGTTGCGCGCGGCCACCTACACCCACGGCAACCTGATGGAGCGGCGGGCCTTTACCGTCAGCGTGCCGTCACAGGCCCAGGTCAAGGCGGCCGATTACTTCGGGCTCGTGAGCGGCCGCGACACGGACAAGTTCGCCGCCACGGGCCTGACTGATGTGCGCAGCGACTTGGTGGACGCGCCGTACGTGCAGGAGTTCCCGCTGGTGCTGGAATGCCGTGTCGTCCAGATCCACGAACTAGGCCTGCACACCCAGTTCGTCGGCCAGATCCTAGACGTGAAAGCCGACGAGGAGGCGCTGGACGCCGCCGGCCTGCCTGACATCCTGAAGGTGCTGCCGCTCATCTTCTCGCCCGGCAACCGGGAGTACTACGGGGTCGGGAGCGCGCTGGGCCACGCCTTCGCGGTGGGCAAGGAAATCTGAGCTGCGGAACGGCCCGGCGAAGCAGATGGCGATGCGGGAAGCTTGGCGTTATTTCGGGCTAAACGGCCTTTGCCATAGAGAAGAATGACAATCACGACGGCTTCATCAAGTGTTTCGGTCCGGCGTCGGAACCGCCGCCGCAGGATAGGAGCGGAGTCTGGCTCGACTAGGCGCAATAACGGCACGCTCACTTCGCCAGCCGAGGCCGCTATTCGTCGGACAACAACTGCTTCCACAGCCGCTCGCCGCCGACCGAACTGTGGAACGCCCAGAGCGACAGAAGGACGATGGTGGCCAGCGTGAAGACGGACCCGGAGAAATACCACGCCGAGGCGTCCGCGGTAATTGGCGCGTCCGTCATCAGGGAAGACACGAACAGACAGACGCCCAGCGTCAGAATGCCAAAACGAAGCACCGCGACGGCGATCAGCGTGAAGATCAGGGTTGCTGCCACGATGGAGGCGGGAGCATTTCCGCCCATAGCAATGTTAAATGAGAGAAACACTACGACAAACAGGGCGCCGGCAAGCCATTTCCTGCGCAACAGGAGCATAAAGACGAATATGAGAAGGAAGAACACCAGGGTATCGCGGACCGCTCCGGGAATGCGCAACAGCCACTCGGCGGCCGCCGCGCGCGCATCGATCAGGATGCCGAGTTCGGCGGCGCGCAGGGGTTTTGCCCCGCGGTTCAGCGCACCTGCTGTCAGATCGATAAGCCACCACGACAAACCCAGCCCCACGCCGAACAGAACGTCGCGACCGACGATAGGGTCTTTCCAGCGTCGCGTGAGCAGGCTGGTCCACGAGATCAGCGTGTGTGGCCAGCGGCGGCGGACCTGCGGCTCCAGCGCAAGATAAATGGACATGACAACGAAGGCGTAGAAGAGGCTGGTGCAGATGGCCACAATCCCGTTGCCGAACGTGCCTTCGAAGGAGCCAAAGTGGTTGCGGCATAGCCAGAGCCCCATCTGAACGAAGCCGATGAACGATGCGAGCCGTATCGCGCCGCGACGGTCGCCCTGGCTGCGCACCGCGTTCCGGCGCGAGAAAAGCCACACCGCGACGCCAATGACAGTCGAGATCCCGATCAGGATGAAAATGCCCAGCCTTTTCGAGATCGGCTCCTGACGGGGCGGCATTCGCC
>JBAVIH010000329.1:0-1767 GCA_049686695.1 Bryobacteraceae bacterium
CCCTAAGACCCCGCCGGACATTAGCTTATTGCGGGCAAAAAATGGTCTTGACAATGGGGTCCACCATACACGTAGCGAGCGGCAAAGTCAATATACCTTCATCCGCGTTCGGCCAGATCTGGCCGCAACAGGGCGCAAAAAGACCTACATGCTCGTGCCGCGCCTAACCCAACCGTACTATCCCGAGCCCCAGGGCGGTGGCGTGCCCGTCGTGCCAACTGGCACCAAATCAATGAAGAGGGGAACCTCTCAATCTGGTGAATTGCAATCTGCAATAAGCTCAGGATTCCGCTATCGGGGAAACCAAGCAAGGCTGAACCGTTCGGTGCGTGCACATTTGTGCCCTCAGCCTTCCCTTTCCCTCCCATAGACGCACGCATCGTGTATCCTCGCGCCAGCCTTCCCGCAAGCCAGCCTGCTACAATCCCCTATACGGGCTTGTCCGCTCGCCGCCCTTCTTCACCGTGCTGCGCCGGGTTTTCAAAGCATTCCAATATCGCGACTTCCGCCTCATGTGGGTGGGCGCCTGCACTTCCAGCATCGGAACCTGGATGCAGATCGTGGCGCAGGCCTGGCTGGTCTATGACCTGTCGAAATCCGGCTTCCTGCTGGGTCTCGACATGTTTCTCGGCGGCATCCCCATCTTCCTGTTCTCCCTGTTCGGCGGCGTCATCGCCGACCGCTTCGAGCGCCGCCGCGTGCTGCTCGCCTCGCAGTGGGTGCAGATGGCCTCGGCCTTCACGCTCACCCTGCTGGTTCTGTTCCACGTGGTGCATGTATGGCACATCCTCGGTCTTTCCTTCGTGTCCGGCTTCGCGCAGGCGTTCGGCGGCCCGGCGTACCTGGCGTTGATTCCCACTCTGGTGAAGAAGGAAGACATGCCCAACGCCATCGCGCTGAATTCCATCCAGTTCAACACGGCCACCGTGATCGGCCCCATGCTGGGCGGCATAGCCATGGTGAAACTGGGCAATGCCTGGTGCTTCGGGCTCAACGGGCTCTCCTTTCTGGCGCCCATCGTTTCGCTCAGCCTGCTGCACATCCGCATCATCCCCGAAAAGACCACCGAGAGCGTCCTCGAGAGCATGATGGAGGGCTTCCGCTTCATCCACCGCCACGGCACCATGGAAGCGCTGATGGTGCTGGCCTTCGCCATGACCGCGCTGGGCATGCCGTCGCGCACCTTCCTGCCCATCTTCGCCAAGCAGGTTTTTCATCGCGGGCCGGAAATCTACACCATGTTCATTTCCATCGCCGGAGTCGGTTCCGTGCTGGGCGCGCTGGCCGTCGCCGGTCTGGGCAACGTCAGCCACAAAGGAAGAATCGCCCTGTCCATGCTGATCCTGATGGGCGTCGGCATCACCGGCTTCGCCCTCTCCCACTCTCTGGCGCTCACCTTCGTCCTGCTGTTCCTGAACGGCGCATCCATGGTCGGCGTCTTCGCCATGGTCAACTCGCTGGTGCAGTTGATCACCACCAACGAAATGCGCGGCCGGGTGATGAGCGCGTACAATTTCGCGTTTCGCGGCGGCATGCCGATGGGAAACCTGTTGGCGGGCTGGCTCGTCCCAATCTTTACGGCTCCCACCGTGCTGGCGGTCAATGGCTTGCTGCTGGCGTCGCTCGGTTTGTATTTTCTGCTGGTGCATCGCAAGGTGGCGGCTTTGTGACGGTTTGAATCCTTATGATTGTGCATTTGCTGATGGCCGGCTTGCTGGCCGGAACACTTTCGCCGCTCGAATTGGCGCGCGACACGCAGGACCGGGC
>JBAVIH010000330.1:0-7828 GCA_049686695.1 Bryobacteraceae bacterium
TCCCAAATCCATTTTCTCTGGCGGTGGGCGTAGACTGTTTTCTTAACGAACGGTACATATGGCAAAAGCTCTGGTAATCGTGGAATCGCCCGCCAAGGCGAAGACCATCAACAAATACCTGGGCAAGGACTTTATCGTCAAGGCTTCGCTCGGTCATATTAAGGATTTACCCAAACGGGATCTGGCGGTTGACGTGGAGCACGGTTTCGAGCCGCGCTACGAGGTCATCGAAGGCAAGAAGAAGCTCGTCGCCGAGCTGAAACAAGCCGCTCGGAAAGTGAAGGATGTGTATCTGGCGGCCGACCCGGACCGCGAGGGCGAAGCCATCTGCTTCCACCTCCAGGAAGAGCTCTCCGAAAAAAAGAACGGGCCGCGAATCTACCGCGTGATGTTCAACGAGATCACCAAGAAGGCCGTCGCCAAGGCGTTCGAAAAGCCCGGCCAGGTGGACGTGAACCTTGTGGATGCGCAACTGGCGCGCCGCGTGCTGGACCGCCTGGTGGGCTATAAGATTTCGCCGCTGCTGTGGGATAAAGTGCGGCGCGGTCTCTCCGCCGGCCGCGTGCAGACGGTGGCGCTGCGCGTGATTGTGGAACGCGAGCGCGAGATCCGCGCCTTCCTCGCCAGGGAATATTGGACCATCGATGCGGACTTGGCCGCAAAGAAGCCGCCGGTCCTGACCGCCCGCCTGGCGCGCATCGACGGCGAGACCGCCGAAATCGGTTCCACCGAGGCGGCCGGCGACGTGGTGGCCGTGCTCGAAGGCGCCGCTTACACGGTGCAGTCCGTTGCAACCCGCGAGAAGCGGCGGTTCCCGGTGGCGCCGTTCATCACTTCCACTTTGCAGCAGGAATCCTCGCGCAAGCTGCGCTTCAGCGTGAAGCGCACCATGATGCTGGCGCAGCGGCTCTACGAGGGCGTGGAAGTCGCCAAGGACACCGTCGGCCTCATCACCTACATGCGCACGGATTCCACCCGCGTTTCCGATGACGCCATCCGCGACGTGCGCGATTTCATCGGCGAGCGCTTCGGCCGCGAGTACCTGCCGGATACCCCGAACTTCTACAAATCCAAGAAGGGCGCCCAGGATGCCCACGAGGCGATTCGTCCCACTTCGATGGCCTACGCGCCGGAACTGGTCGAGAAATACCTCCAGGAGGACGAAAGAAAAGTCTACCGGCTGATCTGGAACCGCTTCGTGGCTAGCCAGATGATGCCGGCGCTCTACGACCAGACCACCATCGACGTGGACGCCAAGGGCAACAACGGCGGCGATTATCTCTTTCGCGCCACCGGATCGGTGGAGAAGTTCGATGGCTTCCGCAAGGTCTACAAGGAAGGCAAGGACCAGCTCGACGAGGAAGACGAGGAGATCAAGCATCACCTGCCGCTGGTGGCCGAAGGCGAGCGCCTGCGCTTCAAGGCCATCCGCCCCGAGCAGCACTTCACCGAGCCGCCGCCGCGCTACAACGAAGCCACCCTCGTCAAGCGCCTGGAATCCGACGGCGTCGGCCGGCCATCCACCTACGCTTCCATTATTTCCACCATTCAGGAGCGCGAGTACGTAAAGAAAGACGGCGGCCGCTTCACTCCCACCGAGCTCGGCATGGTCGTGACGGACCTGCTCCTCGAGAGCTTCGACGATATCTTCGACGTAACTTACACGGCCCGCATGGAAGAGGAGCTCGACGAAATCGAGGAAGGCAAGATCGATTGGCGCGTCGCCATGCAGGAGTTCTATGAGCGCTTCGACAAGGACCTGAAGCACGCCGAAGAGCACATGACCAATATCAAGCGGATGGAGAAGCCCACCAAATTCATCTGTGAGAAGTGCGGCAAACCGCTGGTCATCAAGTGGGGCAAGCACGGCAGCTTCATCGCCTGCACCGGGTACCCGGATTGCACCTACACGCGCGAGTTGACGGTCGACCTTCCGGACGTCGATAAGGCCGATCTTTCCGAACAGGGCGACGAAGAGTATTGCGAGAATTGCGGCCGCCCCATGGTTTTGAAGAAGGGCCGCTTCGGCACCTTCTACGCCTGCACCGGTTACCCCGATTGCAAAACCACCAAGCCGATTGGCGGCCAGCAAAAAAAGCCCGACCAGAAGCTGGATGAAATCTGCCCGCAGTGCGGCAACCACCTGGTGCTCAAGACCGGCCGCTTCGGCGAGTTCACCGCCTGCAGCAATTACCCCACCTGCAAGTACGTCAAGCAGAAAACCATCGGCGTGAAGTGCCCCGAGTGCAACGAAGGCGAAGTCGTCGAGCGGCGCTCCAAGCGTGGCAAGACTTTCTACGGATGCGACCGCTGGCCCGCGTGCAATTTCGTCGCCTGGGGCAAGCCGGTGCCCGAAAAATGTACCCAGTGCGGCAGCCCGTACATGATCGAAAAATGGCTCAAGGCCGGCGCCTTTTGGCAATGCCCCAACGCCGGGTGCAAACACAAGCACCCCGCTCCGCAACCCGTCGAAGCCGTCGTCCAATAGTGGCCATTGTGGCGCAGGCCCTCGGCCTGCGAACTGGAGTTTCCACATTCTGTTCGGTGGCCAACCCGATCGCTGCTCCACCTTGATCTCGTGCCCACTCCAGCGCCGCTCCTGCGCCCTGGCTTAAAATGGAGTTCTCGCTATGAAATTCCTTCCCGACAGTCTCTTGGAACTAATTGTCCAGACATCCACCAACCTGCCGCCGGATGTGCGGAACGCGATGGGGATCGCCGCCGGCGGCGAAACGCCCGGAACGCAGTCCTCGCAGGCCCTCGACATCATCCTCACCAACATCGACATGGCCCATGACGATGCCGGCCCTATCTGCCAGGACACCGGCCTGCCCACCTTCCTCGTGCACACGCCGGTCGGTTTTAACCAGATCGTTCTCAAGCAAGCCATTCGCGAAGCCGTGGCGGAAGCCACCCGCCTGGGCAAGCTGCGCCCCAATTCGGTGGATTCGATCACCGGCAAGAACAGCGGCAACAACCTGGGGCCAGAAACGCCCGTCATGCACTTCGAGCAGTGGGAGCAGGACGCGGTCGAGATCAAGCTGATCCTCAAGGGCGGCGGCTGCGAGAACAAGAATATCCAATACTCGGTGCCCGCCAACCTGGATCACCTCGGCCGCGCCGACCGCAACCTGGAAGGCGTCCGCAAGTGCATTCTGCACGCCGTTTGGCAGGCGCAGGGGCAGGGATGCGCGCCGGGCGCCATCGGCGTCTGCATCGGCAGCGACCGCGCCCACGGCTACGAACTCGCCAAGGGCCAACTCTTCCGCACCCTCGACGACGTCAACCCCGACCCTGTGCTGGCCGCGCTGGAGGCCGAGATTCTGGAGAAGGCCAACCGGCTCGGCGTCGGAGCGATGGGCTTCGGCGGCAAGGCCTCTCTGATCGGCTGCAAGATCACCGCCGCCAACCGCCTGCCCGCCAGCTTCTTCGTTTCGGTGGCCTATGATTGCTGGGCATTCCGCCGCTTGGGCGTGCGCCTGGATGCTGCCACCGGCGCCATCGCCGAGTGGTTATACCGCGACCCCGCCAGCCCCGTTGCGCGCATGGCTCGCGGCGAAGGTTTCCCTCTCACCGGCCGCGAAGTGACTCTAACCGCGCCGCTCACCGAGGCGCAGGTGCGCGCGCTCAAGGTCGGCGACGTGGTCCTCATCGGCGGCGACATGTACACCGGGCGCGACAACGTCCACGCCTACCTCATGAAGAACCCTCCGCCGGTGGACTTGCACGGCGCGGTGCTGTACCACTGCGGCCCCGTGATGCTCCAGGAAGAAGGCCGCTGGAAAGTGAAAGCCGCCGGCCCCACCACCAGCATTCGCGAGGAACCTTACCAGGCCGATGTCATCCAACGCTACGGCGTGCGCGCGGTCATCGGTAAGGGCGGCATGGGTCCCAAGACGCTGGCCGCGCTCCAGAAATTCGGCGCGGTCTATTTGAACGCCATCGGCGGCGCCGCCCAGTATTACGCCCGCGCGCTCCCCGAAGTCCTGGGCGTCAACCTGATCGAATTCGGCATCCCCGAAGCCATGTGGCACATCCGGGCCCAGGACTTTCCCGCCATCGTAACCATGGATTCGCACGGCAACAGCCTCCACGCCGACGTCGAGAAAGCCACCGGCGAGTCGCTCGCCGAACTGGAAGCCGCCGGGCGCTGACAAGGTGGACGGACGATCGCATCTTGTCGTCTGTCAACCTGTCTCGACGCCAGCCCCTACTCCACCCACACCGTTACGCCCTCCGGGCTGATGTCCATCAACATCCCGGATTCTGCGGACGATCCCCTGTGAGATGAAATACGTCGGCGAGTTGAGACAACGCGAGGCCCTCGATCTGCAGCAGACAATAGACGGGCGGTAACTCGTAGGAGCATCCCATCCTTGGAATGTCGTAGGGATCCGTGCGAGGTCCGATAAAGCCGCCGTAGGAGGAGAACAGTGCGACGTAGCCGGCTGTCGAGATGGCCGCTATGGTCGCAATCGGAATATTGTCCACTCGCCCAAATGGAAACGAGAACAGACGGACAGGTTTGCCTGTGATCTTCTGCAAAGCCTGGCCGCACTCGACGACCTCCAAACCGGCGGTTTCCACCGTGCACGTTCCGAGATCCACGTGGTCGACGCCGTGCCCCCCGACGTCGAAGCCCAGGCTGGTCCACGCTCGAATGTCGGAGGACCGGAGCATTTCGTAAGTGAACGCATGGTATTCAACGTCGTGATCGAAGGATCGGTCGCTGTCGATGAAACCGCTATTAATGAACGCACACGCCGGAATGCCCAATGCCTTCATGATGGGCGCGCCGTTTGTCAGGATGTCCCGATAACAATCGTCAAAGTGGATGCCGATAGTGGTCGGCTGGAGCGTTATCTTATTCTGTACGCAATCGACTAAGTGGGCGGTTGAGGCGACCATATACCGCTTGCCGATTGACAGCAACTGAGCGGCAAAGGTCCAGGTATCGACGGTCAGGGCATCCTTGGAATAGTCATTGACCCGATGGTACAAGTAGATCGCGCCCCTGGACCGCCCCCGCAGCCGGTGGTATTGGCGGACGACTGCGTAAATGCCGGAGTAATAAACCAGCAGAAGATACAGATTCCGGAAAATCGTCGAAAGGTCGCTCCGGCGTTTCCAATGAGGCAAACGGCTCCGGAGCGCAGCGATTTCTTTTCTGGCGGGCCTGGTGCGGGGCTTGATGGGCAAATCCCCGCGCGGTTGCGGAGTGGCCTTTCCGCTCCGGATTGTCGAAACCACCGAAGCGAGCAGCCGCGCACCTTCCTCGTCCAGTTTTTCGACCAGGCTTTCGGGCGTGTCGGTGGCCCGGATGGGAACCGTGCTGACGGCAACGATATCGCCTGTGTCCAAGCCCTTGTCGATGAAGTGGACGGTCACGCCGGCCGACGACGCCCCGTCGTAAAGCTCCCAAAACCCCGGCGGCAGGCCCCGGTACTCCGGCACTCTGCCCTTGTGCAGGTTGACGCACCCCATTCGAGGAATGCCAAACGTGCCAGGCTTGAGAATGCGGGTTCCCAGCACGATGCCCAGATCGGCGCCGCATTCGCTCAACACGCGAACCGCGTTGGGGCCGTTCAAGTTTCCCACGGCATGAACCCTCATGCCGTACTTCGCCGCCAGCTCGGCCAGAGAGAAGCACCTCTCCGGGAATGCCTCTCTGAGAACCCCGATTATTTCGGCACGGGAGACGGCGGCATTCTCGACTGCGATTTCCGTCGCCCGGCGAATCACCTCGAGGGCTCTGAATACCGGGTGCAGCCAGCCGTTTGTGCGAATATTCCGGGAGAGGTTCTTGAGACGCCGCTTGAGGGGGACGCCCCCGGTATCCAGCAGCACGCCGACCGGCTCCACGCCCGCCGAGCGGCATACCGCTTCGATGCTCCGCCTGGTTGAGGGATTATCGCCGCCGACCAGAAATGCGACCTTCAACTTCGGATTGTCCACCGAGTTTACCGATTCGAGTGCGCCGCCGGCGCGACCGATCTCGAGCGTGAAGCCGCAGTGCTTCGGGGCCGAATATCTATTTGGACTCCTGGCTCCCAGGCCAGTATACACTGTTTAGGCTAGCCTGAGCGCGGAATCCCGGCAAAAGAGGTAATAGGACCGTTCTAGCAAGCTATCTAGCGTCTCGCTCGGCGAGGCACACGGACGGCCCGCGCAGGAGCGCGCGGCATTCGGTTCGACGATCGAACCTCGCGTGTCACTCCAGAGCGGCGCCGCGTCGCTTCTGCCACCACGCCCTGGCACGCATCAAGTCGCCCGCGAATCGTTGCCGCATGAGGGGCCTGCCCCTGGAGAACCAGAAATAAGACGGCGCCCATTCGTGGAATCCCGCGTGGATGTTGACGACTTCCAACTGGTCGTTGCTCCACTGTAGTTTGTAGGGCTCTTCTCCGAGCAGGAAGTCGAAGCCTTTCCAGTGTGCCCGGCAACCTTCTTCGATCAGCATGGCGACGTGTATCTTGCTGGGCGAAAAGCGGCCGAATTCCGGGCGGTACGAAGGCCGGTACCAGAGCAGCCAGCCCCCCGACAGGAAGCCGAAGTGATAACTCACGTTCGTCGGCCCGCAGCGGACGGTGGAAAAATGCCAGCCGTGCCCCCACATCCGGCGCATGATAGCCAGGAAGTGGGCGCGCGTGGAGGGGTTCCGAAAGGCTCCCGGGACACCCTGAGCCAGCCACTTCTGGTCGTGAACCTGAAAGAACTCTTCGAGCGCCATCTCCGCTTCGGCGAGGGTAGCGGGCTGCCACAGCGAAACCGGGCCCTGCTCGGCCAGGCGTTTGCGCTGGCGCCGCACGTCGACGCGATGGCTCGATCCCCAGCCCTTCTCGACCGACGCGAAATCGGCTCCCTCGATGCGCATGCGCGGCGCGACCTCGCACTCCTCTGCGTAGCTCATGCGCCGGGCATCGAAGTACGACCGCAGTATCTCGAGCGAAGGATCGGTTTTTGGAATATGCGGCCACCAGTACACTCCGTGCCGTCCATAATGGGCGATCGCGGCATCCAGCATTTCAGGAAGCAGGGTCGCGGCGCGAGCCGGATCGACAATGAAAGGCTGATAATCGCCGAGCGCGAACGGAACCACTAACGTGAAGAATAGCCCTTTCCAGTCCGTGTGGATGCGGGCCAACGGAAGAACTCCCACCAGGCGGCCATCGTCGCGCGCCGTCACGACGGCTACCTGTTTCGCGTGAAAAACGTCGGCCCAGGCAAGATACCAGGAAGGACTCAGAAAGGCTGCCGCGTGAGAATCCCGCACAAGCGCCTCCCACTCGCTGGCCAGTGCGACGATGGCTTCGGTGCCTGCCGATATCTGAACGGAGATCATGTGTGGTGGAAATTCGTTCTTGAAATGCCCTGTGATTCAAATCTAGCCCGCACCGCGAGGACCCGTCAAGCGCGGTTCGGGTGACTCTCATCCGGTCCGGCGGGACTCAAGTGGACCAGGAACGACTTACCAGTTGGTGCGAAATCGAGATAGGGAGTGAACTGAATGTCCGGGTGCTCCGCTAGAAACTCGCGAATCGCGCGCTGCTCCCCCTGCTCCGGAGAACCCCGGTAGTAATAGTAGTCGTCGAAGCAGATGACCGTGCCGTCCACGACATGCCGGGATAGAAAATCGAGAACCGGTTTTGTGGAGACGTACAGGTCGCAATCAATCCACACGATCGCCGCGTTGAATCCGGACATGCGCCGGTGAAGATCTTCATTGAGGCTATCCTGGTAATAGCCCCGCACGATTTCGTACTCGGAGTTCCGAAAGCCATGCCGCTTGAGGATGCCGCGAAAGTCCGCCTCCGAGCAGGAGTATTCT
>JBAVIH010000331.1:0-3230 GCA_049686695.1 Bryobacteraceae bacterium
AGTAGTTGTCCTTTGTCCACCCTCCAGGCTGGACCCTGTCAATAGGACATTTCTACTTTGCCCAAATAGGACATTCTCACTTTGCCGCGACACGCGGCCATCGAGTTTGCCGAAGACGCCGCGGACCCTGCTAGAATAACCGGCGTAGCGGCGGGATGGCGTAATTGGCAGCCGCACCGGACTTAAAATCCGGTAGTCCGCAAGGACTGTGTGGGTTCGACCCCCACTCCCGCCACCACTCGAAGTTGTGGTGGGGCATGCTTTAGCTTGCCCCTCCTGGTGCCATCGCACCCGGCAAACGCAGGCCGCTTCGCCGCCCCTGCTACAATCGAAGGAAGTGGCCTCCGAACCCGTCAGCCTTTCGGAATCCGTGCCTCTGCCGCCCCCGTCCGATCCGGTGGGGCAGTTGTACCGGGAGCTCGAAGCCAAGATCCGCGAGTACCGCCCCAAGGATGACCTGGCGCCGCTCGAGCGCGCCTATCAGTTCGCCCGCGAGCGGCACGAAGGCCAGATGCGGGACTCCGGCGAACCCTACATGGTCCACCCCATCATGGTGGCCCGCATTCTCGCCGAAATGCGCCTCGACGTCGTCGGCATGGAGACCGGCCTGCTCCACGACGTGGTGGAAGACACCAGCGTCACCATCGACGAGGTCCGCAGCCGCTTCGGCGAAGAGGTCGCCCGCTGTGTCGACGGCGTCACCAAGCTCTCCAAACTCGATTTCTTTTCCGCCGAGGACCGCCAGGCCGAAAGCTTCCGCAAGATGCTTTTGGCCATGGTCGAAGACATCCGCGTCATCATGGTCAAGCTGGCCGACCGCATCCACAACATGCGCACGCTCGGCTACCTGGCCCCCGAACGCCGCCAGCGCATCGCACGCGAGACCATCGAAATCTATGCGCCCATCGCCCACCGCCTGGGGATGGGCAAAGTGCGCGGCGAGCTCGAGGACCTGGCCTTCCAGTACCTCGAGCCAGACGCCTATCGCGAGATCATCGCTTCCATCGAGAGCCGCCGCCATTCCAACGAGGAATTCCTCGCGGAAATCCTCCGCACCGTCGAGGCCGAGCTGCGCCGCGAAGGCATTCCCGCGCGCATCGAGGGCCGCGTCAAGCGCCCCTACTCCGTTTTCCAGAAGCTGCGCCGGCAGAAAATCACCGTCGACCAGGTCTACGATCTGATGGCGCTCCGCATTCTCACCGACTCGGTGAAGAACTGTTACGCCGCCCTCGGCGTCATCCACAACCGCTGGCGCCCCATTCCCGGCCGCATCAAGGATTTCATCGCCATCCCGCGGCCCAACCTCTACCAGTCGCTGCACACTTCGGTGGTGGGGCCGCAGGGGCAAACCTTCGAAGTGCAGATCCGCACCGAGGAGATGCACCGCATCGCCGAGGAAGGCATCGCCGCTCACTGGAAATATAAGGAAGGCCGCAAAGGGCCGGCCGCCGACGATCAGCGCATCGCCTGGCTGCGCCACCTCGTCGAATGGCAGCGCGACATGCAGGACCCCGGCGAGTTCATGTCCACGCTCAAGGTGGACCTCTACCCGGAAGAGGCGTACACGTTCACGCCCAAGGGCAAGGTGATCGTGCTGCCCCGCGAAGCCACCCCCATCGATTTCGCCTACGCCATCCACTCCGATGTCGGCAACACCTGTGTCGGCGCCAAGGTCAACGGCCGCATCGTTCCGCTGCGCTCGCAATTGCGCAACGGCGACATCGTCGAGATCATGACCCAGCCCGGCCACCAGCCGAGCAAGGACTGGCTGGCCTTCGTCCGCACCTCGCGCGCGCGCAACAAGATCAAGCACGTGATCAACGCCAGCGAGCGCCTCAAGGCCATCGAAATCGGCGAGAAGTACCTCGAGAAGGAAGCCCGCCGCCTGGGCGTGCAACTCGCCCGCGTGGCCCGCGCCGATCTGGATCGGGTGGCCGCCGGTTACGGCTATTCGAAGACCGAGGACCTCTACGCCGCGCTCGGTTACGGGCGCTTCTCGGCGCGCCAGGTGCTCAGCAAGGTAGCCCCGGATAAAGTCGACGAAGAGCCGGCCGAACCCGTCGCGCCCCAACTCGAGCCCGCCGCCGGTGGCGCGCCGGCCGGCGCGGGACGCCAGACGGATCGCGACGCTGTCATCAAGGTCCGCGGCATCGACGACCTCCTGGTCTACCGCGCCAAGTGCTGCAACCCCATCCGCGGCGAGGCCATCGTCGGCTACGTCACCCGCGGCAAGGGCGTCGCCGTCCATTCGCGCGCCTGCCCCAACGTGCAGAACCTGATGTACGACGTCGAGCGCAAGATCGAGGTCGAATGGGTGCGCGCGGCCGACGAGGCCTTCCCCGTGCGCATCGTGGTCCACACCGACGACCGCCCCGGCATGCTCAATCAGTTGACCGGCGTGCTTTCCGACGAGAGCACCAACATCCGCAGCCTGGAAGCCAGATCGCTCACCGACCAGGTGGGCAGCGTGGTCGAGATGACGGTGGACGTGCGCGACAAGAAGCAACTCGAGAAACTGGTGTCCGCCATGCGCCGCATCTCCGGCGTGCGCGACGTCGAGCGCCTCTTCAATCAAACATGAGCCCTTCCACCGATCCCGAACACATCGCCATCTCCAAATCCGGCGGCATCAGGATCGACTGGAAGGATGGCCATCACAGCCAGTACCCCTTGGTCTATTTGCGCGACAAGTGTCCCTGCGCCGGCTGCACTGGCGCGCACGGCACCCCGCCGCGCCAACCCGAAGCCGCCGATCCCTTCCCGATGTTCAAACCCGCACTGAAGATGCTGGGCGCCGAACCGGTCGGCAATTACGCCCTCCGCATTAACTGGAGCGACGGCCACAACGCAGGCATTTACTCCTGGGATCACTTCCGCCGCATCTGCCCCTGCCCCGAGTGCCAGGCGGCCGCCGGGGAAGTGTCCTGAGCTCCCGTGGGGCAGGTTGATAAACCTGCGCGCGACCCAGAGGGTGCCCCGGCCTATCGGCGCAGCCGGGCGAAGCCCGGCAGTTCTTCCCCCCGCCGCGAGGTAGGACAGACCATCGCCTTTCGTGGTCTGTCATGCCCCGCCAAAGCTCGACACTCCGACGGACGACAAAAATCGATCGTCTGTCCCACCCAGCCACTCCGGTCACAACCTTTCTTTCCCACTAACTCAATCACTTAGCCCTCGAAACCCTTGACATATCCTGCATACTTAAGTCAGGACTGTGGCGCCAGGCTCCGCTG
>JBAVIH010000332.1:0-2481 GCA_049686695.1 Bryobacteraceae bacterium
CGCCATATATCATCCGCTCACTGACCCCGGAGAGCAGACTTACTCCTTCAAACGAAGGCGGCGCCGCAATATGCAGGAAGTCGAGGATGGTCGGAGCCACGTCGATCAGTCCACCCGCCTCGGTAACTCGCTCCGGGCACTTCGAAGCGCCCGCGGGCCAGTGAATCATGAGCGGCACGTGCATGGTGCTTTCGTAAATGAAGTACCCGTGGCTGGTCTCGCCGTGATCGCCTAGACTTTCGCCGTGGTCGGCCAGCAGAATTACCAGTGCTTTGTCCCAGAACCCATCGCGCTGGAGCGCTTCACGTAATCGCCCGAGCACTTGATCGACATGCTCCAGTTCCGCGTCATACCCGGCCACGGAAAACGTCAGCCCTGCCACCTGCGGCAGCGTATACGGCGTGTGCAAATCGTATAAGTGGAGGAACGCGAACACGGGCTCGCCGCGATTTTCGCCGATCCATTGCCGCGCCGCCCGTGTTACCAGCGCGGCATCCCGCCGCACCCGCGCGGAGTAGGGATTCGGCATCTCACCGGCTGCCGTTTCGAACGGGCTGTCATAGAGGTCAAAGCCCTTGTCCAAACCGTACCGCCGGTCGAGCATGATGCTTCCGATAAACGCCGCGGTCCGGTAACCGTGGGCGTGCAGCACCGAAGCCAGCGTGACAGCTCCGGAAGGGACGCTCTCGGAATTCTCCTCGACCCGGTTTTCAAACGGATAAGTCGAAGTCATCAGCGAGGCGTGCGATGGCTGAGTCAACGGGATCTGCGACTCGATGCGCAGGTAAATGGCTCCTTTGTCGCCGAAGAAATCGATGTTGGGCGTTCGGGTTTTGGTATAACCGTACGCGCTGAGATGGTCCGCACGCAGTGTGTCGATCGAAATCAGCATAACCGGCGTTCTTTCCGCGGCGCTCGCGGAACGCCCGAGCACCAGCAATGCCAGAAATGCGGTGCGCCGCTTCAAAATACGTGGCGCGAGTAATGCGGCAACGCCCGAGATTCCGAAAAACCAGACCATCCAGGAACACCCGAGCACCGTGGCGCGTGGCCATGGAATATCGGTCCGCTCGACATCCGCGTTCACGCGCAAATGGCCGCTGAACGGGCGCAGCGGCCGAATGCGCCAGCTCACCTCGCGCAAACGCGAGATCCGCACGCCAGGAGTCTCAATCGCAATGTCCGCCGGCGCCTCCATCCGCACGTTCGAGAGATCGCCGGCTTTGACGTGCGCGGTCACCACCACGGCATCGCCCGCCCGCAGCGGCGCGTGGCCGTATACCGCATCGGCCTGCCACATCATGAGACCGAGCAACGGCGCGACGATCAGAGTGGGAACGGCAATCTCCCCGAGCAGCCGCAGATTGTCGCGCAGCAGACCGCGTTGCGCATTCCATACCAGGTGGGGCTCGTCGAGAAACAGGCGTAGCTCCATTACATGCGCCAGCATCCGGTTCACGGTTCGCCGCGTGTGGCTGGACCCGAACCGCCGGAAGACGAGCGCCGTCAGGATTCCACAGAGCGCGCTCAAGGGAGCCAGCGTGGCCAGCGCTCTCATTTGAGATAGCCCAGCCCCTTCAGCTTGCGGGCCAGCTCGTCTTTCGACGGGGACTGCTCGTGATTCGGCAGCTCTTTCTCGATTGCATGCTCGATAAACTCCTCGATCGAGCTGTAGCCGGCGGTTTTAGCCGCGCGCCGCGCCCGCTCGCAAACGGTCTTGTTCAACTTGACGGTGGTCTTGGAAAGCATGAACTGAAACCGTAAACCGGGCAAAGATCGTTCCGTGGTGGGGCATGCTTTAGCTTGCCCTCCAAACACTATCCTGTCAGAAAATCGACTGGCCGGTCATCTGTGCCGGGCGCGCCACGCCGTATAGGTCCAGCAACGAGACGGGCAGGTCCTTCAATCTGGGCGCTTTCGCGCGAATTGCCCGCGTGGTGAACAGCACGGCCGGAACTTCCCCTGGATCGATGCAATGATCCGCGATCCAGGCATCGTCGTTGTCTACAACCACGCTAGGCGGCGCTTCCCCCAACGCGGTCTGCCACGACGCGCGGTAGCCGGCTCGGTAGCCGACAATCAGATCCGGCGCGATGCTCCGGTTCTCCGGCGACGGGTTGGTTTCGGTGACGCTCGCGATCATGGCGCGCCCGTTTGTGGGGTCGCGAAGGTCGAGAAGTTGCAGCCTCACCTCACGTTCGACCCTCTTATCGCGAAGGTAGAGACCGTTCAACCCGAGCGCGTAGGCTTTGGTTCCGAAACCGCGCGAAACCAACCATGTATTCAGGTTGACGGCGCGGTCGAACGCCGCGAACCCATGATCCGACATAACCATCAGCTCGGCTTCGGGCTGGCGGCGCATAACTTCGCCGATGGATCGATCCACCGCGCGATATATATCCAGTAACTCCGCATCGTGTTTGCCAAACAGCACATGGGAATTTTGATCGACCGCCGAGAAATAAAAGAAGCCTCGTCGGG
>JBAVIH010000333.1:0-3284 GCA_049686695.1 Bryobacteraceae bacterium
CCGATGGCCGCGCCGCAGGAGGGGATGAGCCTCAGCTTCGAGAACACCACGGCGACATCGACCGAGCTGCACATGCGCTGGGAGACGACCGACCGCTACGTCGTCATCACGGCGCCGTAATTTCTGCGAAGTCTGCGTCTTTGTCCCCGCCGGCGAGATCGCTGCCTTTGGCCTCGGGCCCCAGCGCGGCGACCGTGGCGACGATGACGGCGACGATCACCACCGTCCCGGAGAGAGCGACGTTCAATGCGCCGCCGTTGTGGCGCGTGGCGTAGGCCGCCTGGAAGACCGCATTGCGCGACGAGAGCAGGTTGCCGAGCTGGTAGGCGACGCCGGGGAAGACGGCGCGCACCGGCCCCGGCGCCAGCTCGTTGAGGTGCGCGGGGATGATTCCCCATGCGCCCTGCACCATGAACTGCATCAGGAACCCGCCCGCGGCCAGCGCTGCCATGGAGTGCGACCAGGCCCACAACGGCACCATGGGAATGGCAAAGAGCGCGGCCAGAAGGATGGTCTTCCTGCGGCCAAACCTCTCCGAGAGCGCCCCGCAGCAGATGCCGCCGGCAAACGCGCCGACGTTGCCGATGGCGGCGATCAGGCCGACGTGAGCGTCGCTGAGGCCGCGGTCGAGCAGGAAGGTTGGGTAGAGGTCCTGCGTGCCGTGCGAGAACGAGGTGAAGGCAAACATCAGGACGACAAGAAAGAGAAAGCTTGGTATATAAGCGAGGGAAATCTTGAAGATCGCCCTGATGCGCGCCATATCGGTGCGAACCTTTGCAGCCAGGCGCCGCCGATCGCGGCTGGCGATCCATGTGGGCGACTCCTTGACCTTGAATCGCAGGTAGAAGGCGAGCAGAGCGGGCAATGCGCCAATCATGAACATCACGCGCCAGTTTGTCATCATGCCGGCGCCGTGCAGGTGCGGGAAGAGCAGGCCAAAGACCGCAGCGGCCAGCAGGCTGCCGACAACATAGCCTTCCTGCAGCAGGCCGGAGAAGAAGCCGCGCCCCCGGGCTGGGAGGGTCTCCAGGGCGAGCGCGGCGCCGACACCCCACTCGCCGCCCATGGCGATGCCGAAGAGCGCGCGGCAGATGAGAAATCTGTGCAGTGTGGGCGCGAAGGCGGATGCAAATTCAAAGACGGAGAAGGCGACGACGTTGAGCATCAGCGTGGGACGGCGTCCGTATCGTTCTGCCATTGCTCCGAACAGCAACGCGCCGACGGGACGCATGACCAGCGTCCAGAAGATGGCCTCGGCGACCTGCTTGACGCCGACGTGAAAGTCGGCGGCGATCGCCTTCAGGCAGAAGGTGAGCAGGAAAAAATCGAAGGCGTCCAGCGTCCAGCCGAGGAAGCAGGCAGAGAACGTGTTGCGCTGGGCCCGGGTAAGCGCACGGAGTTCACTGAAAAAAGGCATCGCAGAATCCTAGCATTCTTCCATGATTGCAAGTTTGCCAGCATCCTGCGCGGCGTGGAGCTCATCCAACCAGTACGCCGCCCGTTCAACGGCGGACGAGTTCGAACGAAGAAATCTGTTTGAAGAAAGAAGAACGAGAAGACCGATGATGAAGAGACTAATCCTCACACTCACCCTGGCTGGAACCTTATTTTCCGCTCATGCCTACGCGCAGACCTCGACCTGGGCGATCGATCCGGCGCACTCCAGCGTCAACTTCGAGATTGTTCACATGGGCGTCAGCCACGTCCACGGGGCGTTCGGCAACGTGAAGGGCACGGTCACGCTGGACGACAAGGACATCACGAAGTCGTCGGTGGCCGCGACCATCGACACCACCACCGTCTCCACCGGCGTGGCGCAGCGCGACACGCACCTGAAGTCCGACGCCTTCTTCGATGTGGCGAAGAACCCTGCGATGACCTTCCAGTCCACCTCGCTGACCAACTCCGGCGGCAAGCTGCGGCTGAGCGGCGGCCTCACCATCAACGGCGTCACCCGGAGCGTGACGCTGGATCTCGATGGCCCCACGCCTCCGCAGAAGAACATGCAGGGCAAGACGATCAGCGGCTTCTCCGCCAGCGGAACCATCAAGCGCAGCGACTATGGCTTCGGCGCGAAGTTTCCGCCGCCACTGATCGGCGATGAGGTGAAGTTCACCGTCGACGTGGAGATCGACAAGCAGTAGCGCCGATTACCTCACAACGTGGAGGGTATGCGCAAAAAACCGTCATTCCGGCCCGGCCGGAGTGACGGTTTTGTGTGGTGGGACTGAATATCTGCCGCCCGGCTATATCTTGGCGCGCAGCGGCGTCACCTGGGCCACCGGAGGCAGCGGGATGACCTCCGTCTCCTGCACGTAGCTCTTGAGCAGCTGGTGGTGCAGGCAGTAAAGCGCCAGCTCCAGACGGTCGCTGACGCCCAGCTTGTCGTACACCTTGCGCAGGTAATTCTTGATCACCTGTTCAGTGGTGCCGATCTGGTAGGCGATCTCCTTGTTCCTCATGCCCCGCGTGATGCAACTGATGATGGCCAGCTCTTTCTTGGTGAGCTTGGGCAGGACGCGCGGGCTGGTCAGCGAAGTGGCCTGAGAGCGGTAGGCCTCGATCACCCAACTGATGGACTGGTTGTCGATCCAGGTCTCGCCGTCGGCGATCTTGCGAACGCATTTGATCAGCAGGTCCGGGGAGATGGAGCGGGGCACCACGCCGCGCACGCCGCGTCGATAGAGCTCCACGATATTGTCTTCGTCGGACTCCACCACCTGGACGATCAGCTTGGCGTCGGGGCTGTGCTTCACCAGCTCCGGAATGGCGTCGATGGTGCCGGCGATCAGTTGGCCTTCCAGCACCACCACATCGGTCGGGTGGCGTTCCAGCGCGGCGTACAGATTGGTCAGCGTCTCGGCCTGCGCCACCACCCGGATGTCGTCTTCCAGCGCGAAGACCTTCTTCATGCCGACGCGGTAGATTGCCTGCGAGTCGGCGAGGATGACGCGAATGCCTGGTGCAGCGCCAGGCTGCTCATGGTCGTTGTGAGTGGGCTGCAAATGGCCGTTGGCGGCGGGTTGCATGTGGCCGATGGGCTTGGGCTTTTCCGAATTGAGAGGTGAAGTCATCATTGATTTAGACCCTGAGAGAGTATTCGTCGATAACAACCGCCACCATCGATTCCTGTCCCATGTGTTGATGGCGCACAACCCGTCCCGTGCAGTGGATGGAAACATCGCTCGCCCAACCCATGACTTCAGACGGCATAGCCATGGTGAACTCTATGCGGTTGCCTATCTTCGGCAGATAGGTGGTTGTGAACAGAAGGCCATTGGAGG
>JBAVIH010000334.1:0-2333 GCA_049686695.1 Bryobacteraceae bacterium
ACAGATCACCGAAGGAGCGAACCCGAAGTAGTAATGCACAGGCCTGCAAACGATGTCCACAGTTGCGGATACCTAGCCGGGCCGGCCGATCGGAAATGAGAACGTTAAGACATTATCGGAAGCCAACTCCGCGGGCTCGCCGGGTGCCCGGCGCGGAGTTCTGCCTCGATGCCCGCGCTCTCCCGGCGACAGCGGGCGATTCACGAGGCCTCCTTCTGGCGTTCCTGGGCCATTTCGTCGAAGCTGCGCCCGTCGACGTCGATCACTACCTGCTTTCCCGTGTATTCCTGGAATCGTCGGCAGATGCAATCCACATACTTCGGGTCGATCTGCATCAGCCGCGAATTGCGGTTCTGCCGTTCACATGCGATCGCGGAACGCAGATCGATGTTCGAGTCCCCATGACAAAGAGGATGGGCCCATGAAACGCCCGCGCGTGCTGCTTGCGGATGACCACACGCTGGTCATGGATGGGCTTCGAAGAATACTGGAACCCGAGTGCGAAGTCGTGGGAGCGGTGGAAGACGGCCGGTCACTGCTGGCGGCTGCGGAAGAACTGAAGCCGGACATCATCCTGCTCGATATCTCCATGCCCCTGTTGAATGGCGTGGACGCCGCCCGCAGGCTACACGATACCGTGCCGAGTGCCAAGGTGATCTTTGTTACCATGCACGCGGATGCTACTTACGTCACCGGGGCCTTTCGCGCGGGAGCGTCCGGCTACGTCTTGAAGCAGTGCGCCTCGATGGAGTTGCTGAACGCCGTCCACGAGGTACTTAAGGGCCGCACCTACGTCACGCCCTTGATCAGGAAAGACATCTTGGGCCAATTGCCGGGTTGGCCGCTCGGGTCTGGGGAGACCTCGGGCGAACTAACGGACCGCCAGCGGGAAGTGGTGCAACTGGTGGCGGAAGGCCATTCCGTCAAAGAAATTGCGGCAATTCTCAACATTTCCCGGAAAACGGTGGCATTCCACAAGTCGAATGTGATGCGAAAACTGGGCATTCGCAGCACTGCCGAATTGACGAAATACGCTCTGGAGCACGGCATCACAGGATCCTGACCAGCCTTGGCGGGAGGGCCATTCCCGAGCATCCCTTTCCCGAATCAAGACTAGGCATTTGCCCAGTTCCGCCGGCTGATATCGAAGGCTACCATTCGAAGTAGCGCATCCAGCGGAGAAATCAATGAGCGGCCGATCAGAGGAGTCTATCTCATCGCCGGAGGGGTCCGCAGTGGCCCTTGCCGTCAGTCCTTTGCCCGCTGATCGGGCTCGACTTCGAGAGATCCTCTCCGAGGGAAACTGGGAACTGCATGAGGCTTCAGACTGCTGTGGAGCTCTGGCGTTGTTGCGCGACCAAAGTGTTGCGGTGCTGCTCTGCGAGCGTGACCAAGCCGACGGCAACTGGGAAGACCTTTTGAAGGCCACGGCGAGAATGCCGGATCCGCCGAACCTCATCGTGTTCTCTCGTCTGGCCGACGAGTCGCTCTGGGCGAAGGTGCTGAATCTGGGTGGTTTCGACGTGCTGATGACGCCTTTCGAGCCGGAGGAGGTCTTGCGAGTCACCTTCGTCGCCTGGAGCCGCTGGGAATGCGACTTTGGTGCGAGCACCGCCCAAGAAGCGACTCGTAGTGGAATGCCCGCAGCCGTCAAAGCGGCTCCGCCCGAAGAGGATTGGCTCCGGGCGCTACGGGAGATACGAACGCGATCGTCGGCGGCCGGAGCCGGACGGGTTGCATGAACCTGCAGTGAGGACATGGCTTCAGCAAGGCAGCAGCTAATGGCGGCCCGAGAAAAGGAAAGATTTCCAACCGAGTGGGCCTTGTACTACGGCGACGAATACGAGGGCGAGTTGGCGCCACCGCAATCGGAGGATGCTCGACCTGGAGGTTGGGCGCCGGTATCGCCCATAGAGACGATCCGGCGCCCAGCCCGCCAGTCGGCGAGGCTCGATCGGCAACTTGACGGTGCAGCGTAGTTGCGCCGGGATAGTCGGCCCTTACGGGCGAAGGGATGGCAATGAAGATGGCGCGTACCGAAATGAGCGTGTTCCAAGAGATCCTGGAACGAAGAGCGGCCGAACTGGTTCAGGTATTGCGCAAGCGAGACGGCCTCGCAATCGAGAAGAGCGCGGACCAAATGGATGAGATTCAGTATGCGTCGGAACGAGATCTGGCGATGCGAAACGTGGACCGAGAGTCCAGCCTGCTGCGTCAAGTAAAAGCCGCATTGCGTCGGATTCACGACGGCAGCTTTGGAGTCTGTATTGAGTGCGAGTCGGCGATCAGCCCAAAACGCCTCGCTGCCGTGCCATGGGCGTCGCGTTGTATCC
>JBAVIH010000335.1:0-20042 GCA_049686695.1 Bryobacteraceae bacterium
ATCGTGCGCGGCGCGCCGCTGGTGGTGGCGCGGCGGGTGGCCTTCCCGGTGGGCTCGCGCTGGAAGTACGGGCGCGCGCGGCACTACCTGGCGGTTTCCGAATTCGTCAAGCGAGTGTTGATGGCCGGCGGCGTTCCCGAGGAAAAGATCGGCGTAGTCTACGATGGCGTTCCGGTGCTGGAAGCGGCCACGGGGAACCGCGTGCTTGCGCTGGCCAACTTCGACGATCCGCAAAAAGGCGCGCCGGTGGCGATGGAGGCGGCGCGCCTCGCGGGCGTCGACCTGCTGCTCACCCAACGCCTGGAGCGCGACTTGCCGCAGGCTTCGTCGTTCGTCTACATCACTCACGCCGAAGGGTTGGGCTCGGCGGCGCTGCTGGCGATGTCGGCGGCGGTGCCGGTGATCGCCAGCCGCGTCGGTGGATTGCCCGAAGTCGTGCGCGATCGCGAAACCGGAATATTGGTGGATAACGACCCGCGCGCGGTGGCCGCCGCGCTGGTCCAACTCGCCGGCGACCCCGAGCTCGCCCGGCGTATGGGCCAAGCCGGCCGCCGCGCCGTGATCGAGAACTTTACCGTGGACCACATGGTGCGCCGTACCATGGAGGTTTACCAAAAGGTGCTTTCATGATCGAAGCCTGTCTCGCCTTGCTGTTCGGATTGCTGATCGGAAGTTTCCTGAACGTTTGCATTTACCGCTGGCCACTCGATCTCTCGGTGGTGCGGCCGCGTTCCTATTGCCCCGCGTGCGAGGCGCCGATCGTCTGGTACGACAACGTGCCGCTCTTGAGCTACGCCATTCTCGGCGGGCGATGCCGCCACTGCCGGGAGCGCATTTCGCTGCGCTACCCGCTGGTGGAACTGCTCACCGGCGCGCTTTTTTTTCTCCTGGTTCACCGCTATGGGCCGACACTCTACGCGTGCAAAATGTGCCTCTTCAGCGCCATGATGGTGGCGCTGCTTTTCAGCGACCTGGAGCAACGCATTTTGCCCGACGAATTCACCGTCTGGGGCACCGTGGCGGGCCTGGTGTTCGCCATCTTCGCGCCGACCCGGAGCTCGACTGCATACTTCCTGTTGTGGATCGCCGGCCTGGAGTGGCGAGGCTGGATCACGAATCTATCAGCGGCGGCGGTGTCCGCCGTACTGCCGGCGGGAGTGCTTTGGGGCGTCGCGTGGATGTATTTGAAGGCCAGGAAGCGCGAAGGGCTGGGCCTGGGCGATATCAAGATGGTGGCCCTGTTGGGCTGCTACCTTGGCCTGGAAGGCGGGCTGTTCGCGCTGGTTGCAGGCTCCGCCGCGGGATCGTTGCTGGGCCTCGTATACATCAAGGCGACGCACAAGGACGCATCCACTTATGAATTGCCCTTCGGCACGTTCCTGAGCGTGGCCGCGCTGTTCACGGTGGTCTTCAGCAGGCAGCTTTTCGGCTGGTGAGCGGGGGACGTCTTAACTGGACCCCTCCCCCGCATTCGGCCGTGCAACGTGGTAGTAATAGACATTCAGGTCCGAACCCCAGGAAAAAATTGACCTTATCAGGACGGCTATGAGTATACGTTTATCCGACGGCACCGAAATCCCAATCGAAATGCACAAAGTTCGTATTGTGCAGAAAACGCGGCTGGCACCGGCCCGCGAACGGCTGAAAGCGATCGAAGGGGCGGGGTACAACACGTTCCTCCTGCGCTCCCGCGACATCTTTCTCGACATGCTGACCGACAGCGGCACCAATGCCATGAGCGACAATCAGCAGGCCGCCATGATGCAGTCCGACGACGCCTACGCCGGTTCGGAAAGCTTCTACCGGCTGTTCGATTCGGTCCGCGAGGTCTTCGGCTACGAATACCTTCTGCCCGTCCACCAGGGCCGCGCCGCCGAGCACCTGCTGGC
This sequence comes from Bryobacteraceae bacterium, assembly GCA_049686695.1. GTDB lineage: Bacteria > Acidobacteriota > Terriglobia > Bryobacterales > Bryobacteraceae > Bog-375. The sequence goes on from JBAVIH010000335.1 coordinate 1,890, forward strand.
CAAGACCTTCGTCAAGCCCGGCCACATCGTGCCGATGAATTATCACTTCACCACCACCAAGGCGCATTTCAACCTGGCGGGCGGCAAAGTGCTGGAGCTGTATGGGCCCGAAGCGCTGAACACGGAGAGCGCGCACCCCTTCAAGGGAAACATGGACCTGGACCGGCTGCGCGAAGCCATTACCCAGGCCGGCCCGAGCAATGTTTCTTTCGTGCGCATGGAGGCCACCACCAACCTGATTGGCGGCCAGCCGTTTTCGATGGAGAACCTGCGCCAGGTGAAGGCGCTGATCGAGCCGCTCGGCATTTTCCTGGTGGTGGACGGCAGCCTGATCTCCGAAAACGCCTACTTCATTCGCCAGCGCGAACCCGGATATGAGAACAAGTCCATCGGCGAAATCATCCGGGAAATGATGAGCATCGCGGACCTGCTCTACCTTTCCGGCCGCAAGAGTTGCAGCGTGCGCGGCGGCCTGATCGCCACCAACCGCAAAGATCTCCACGACGCCATCCGGCCCTGGCTTCCGGTGTACGAGGGCTTCTTCACCTACGGCGGCATGTCGTCGAAGGAAATCGAGGCAATGGCGGTCGGCATCCGGGAAATGACCGATATCGATGTGGCCGGCTCCTCGGCGGACGCCGTCAAGTACTTCGTCAGCCTGTTGCTGCAGAAGGGTGTCCCGGTGGTCACGCCCGCCGGAGGGCTGGCCTGCCATGTCGATGCGATGCGGTTTATCGATCACGTGCCGCAGTCGGAATACCCAGCCGGCGCTCTGGCGGCCGCGTGCTTCATCGCCTCCGGCGTTCGCGGCATGGAGCGCGGGTCGGTATCCATGGATCGCGACGAAGAAGGGCGCGACGTTCCCGCGGACCTCGAACTGCTCCGGCTGGCGGTGCCCCGGCGCGTGTACACCATGTCTCACTACCAGTACGCCGCGGACCGTTTGCAGTGGCTTTACGCGCACCGGCGACTGATTGGCGGCCTCGAGTTCTACGAAGAGCCGCCGGTGCTCCGCTTTTTCGCCGGCCTGATGAAGACCAAGGGCGATTGGGGCACCGCACTCACCGAGGCGTTCGAGAAGGACTTCGGCAAGGACTGCTGAGACAACACAGGTTTTGGGACAACCGCTCCCTGACGGTCGCGGCTCCGACGCGTCCGAGCCCTGACCGTAGGGGGCGGCTGCCGTGATTGTTCCGGCTACTGGCCGAGGATGTTGAACGTGGTAGTGCCTTCCACGCGGACCTTGGAATAGGCTTCCACCCAAGTCTTGTGATACGGGTCCTGCGCGTAGGCCTTCAACACGTCGGGGCCGGCCATCTCGATACACATGCCGTACTCGCGAACCACGGGTCCTTCCATTCCCGTCTGATGAAGCGGCGACTGCAACTTGCCGTACCAGACTTTCGTGACGCCCTTGATCCTGGCGGGAATTGCGTCGCTCGCCTGATAGAAGGCTTGCCAATCGGCCGGCGTGGCGTCTTTGACCGGGGTCCACGCGAAGCAATGCATCAGCGTCTTCTCGCCGGCGCGCGCTCCCGGCGACACTAACAATGCAAGGGCTGCGCACGCTACGAGGTGCGTCATTCCAGGAAACTTCATCGGTTGTTTCTCCTTGAGGCGGCTTGCCGCCACCCTTGGATCTTAGCACCGCCGGGTGGGGCATGCTTTAGCTTGCCCGTCTTTCTTCCGCTCGCCCGCTTTCGAGCCCCTACACGCCCCAGCAGTAGTCCTCGACGGCCCGTTCGATGGAAGGGTCGTGCTCGGTGAGGCGCATCAATTCGAGGCGGATTGCGTCCACCAGCGCGCGCCAACTCGCTTCGATCACGTTGTCGGAGACACCCACGGTGGACCAGCTTCGGCGGTGATCCGACCATTCGATCAGCACGCGCACGTTGGCCGCGGTGCCCTTGTTGGAATCGAGCACGCGGACCTTGTAGTCCGTCAGCCGCACTTCGGTGACTTGCGGGTAGAGTTTGCCCAGGCACTTGCGCAGACACAGATGCAGCGCGTGGAAGGGGCCGTGCCCGGTGGCGGTGGCGGAATGCGCGCCGTCTTTGGTGCGCAGCGTCACCGATGCCGTGCTGTGCGATCCGCCGGTGGCGCCGGCGCGCGTGGCAACCTCGTAGCTGTCGATATCGAAAAAGTGGATCCCCGGATTCAGAGCCTCGCGCACCAGCAGCTCGAAGGTGCCTTCCGCCGCCTCCAGTTCGTAGCCTTCGTACTCCATCTGCTTGATCCGTTCCAGCAGTTCGCGGCGCGCATCCTCGTTCAGCCGGTCGGCCAGCCCGTGCTGCTTCAGCTTGTACAGAATGTTGCCGCGACCGGACAGGTCGCTCACCAGCACGCGCTGCCGGTTGCCCACCGATGCCGGCGAGACGTGTTCGTAAGTGGCGGCATCCTTCAGCACCGCGCTCACGTGGACGCCGCCTTTGTGCGCGAACGCGCTCTTGCCCACGAACGGCTGGTCGCCCGGCAACGGCAGGTTGGCCAGCTCGGCGATGAATTTGCACGTCGCGGCCAGGTTGCCAAGCCGCTCCGGCCCGATCGTGGTATGCCCCAGCTTCAACTCCAGGTTGGCGATGACGGAGGACAGGTTGGCGTTGCCGCAGCGCTCGCCGTAGCCGTTCAGGCAGCCCTGCACGTGCGTCGCCCCGGCTTCCACCGCCGCCACGCTATTGGCCACCGCGCAATCGGAATCGTTGTGGGTGTGGATGCCGATCACGCCGTCGAAGCGCTTGCGCACCTCCGCCACGATCTCCACCAGCCGCCCGGTGAGCGTCCCGCCGTTGGTGTCGCACAGGCAGAGCACGTCCGCGCCCGCCTTGCGCGCAGCTTCGAGCGTGCGCAACGCATAATCCGGGTTGGCCTGGTAACCGTCGAAGAAGTGTTCGGCGTCGTAGACCACTTCCTTGCCGTGCTGGTGCAGGTGCGCGACGGTCTCGGCAATCAGCGTGAGGTTTTCATCGAGCGTAATCCCCAGCGCGCGTTCGACGTGCAGGTCCCAGGTCTTGCCGAAAATCGTCGTCACCGGAGTGCCGGCTTCCACCAGCGCCCGCACGTTGCGATCCTCCGCCACGCTGTTCTTGGCGAACCGGGTCGAGCCGAACGCGGCCAGCCGGGCGTGTTTCAGATGCAGCTCGCGCGCGCGCTCGAAGAACTCCTTGTCCTTCGGGTTCGAGCCTGGCCAGCCGCCTTCGATATAATCGATGCCCAGCTCGTCCAGCTTCTGGGCGACCACCAGCTTGTCGTCCACCGAAAAGGAAACCGATTCCCCCTGCGTGCCATCGCGCAGCGTGGTGTCGAACGTAAAGATCTTCATATTCCACCCGCTAAGAGCCTGTCATGACAACCATGCCAAGTCGCCCTTCCGCTCCCTTACGGTGCGGGGCGGGCGCCCTCGCCCGCGTCGGACCCCCCGGTCCGACAGCCGAGCCAGGGGGCTCGGCGCGGGTCAGGGGACCCGCCCCACCACGTCAGGGAGCGGTTGTTACCTAACTCTTCGCTGCCTCCGCGTCCTGCGGGACTCCGGCTTCCTTCTTCTTCTTGAGGAACGGCATCATCTCGCGCAGCTCGCGGCCCACCACTTCCACCGGCTGATGGCGCGCGGCTTCCCGCATCGCCAGGAAATTATGGCGGCCGGACTTGTTTTCGTCGATCCAGGCCTTGGCGAATTCGCCGGATTGAATCTCGCCCAGAATCTTCTTCATTTCCGCGCGCGTCTGGGTGTTGACGATGCGCGGACCGCGCGTGTAGTCGCCGTACTCGGCGGTATCGGAAACCGAATAGCGCATGTACGCCAGGCCGCCTTCCTGGATCAGGTCTACGATCAGTTTCAGCTCGTGGAGGCACTCGAAGTAAGCGATCTCGGGGGCGTAGCCGGCTTCCACCAGGGTTTCGAAACCGGCGCGGATCAGTTCGCTGACGCCGCCGCACAGCACGGCCTGTTCGCCGAAGAGGTCGCTCTCGGTCTCTTCCTTGAAGGTGGTTTCGATGACGCCGGCCTTGAGACAGCCGAGCGCCATGGCGTAAGCCAGCGCCCGCTCGAGCGCCTGCCCGGTGGCGTTCTGGTAAATGGCCACCAGCGCCGGCACGCCGACGCCCTCGGTGAACAGCTCGCGCACGCGATGCCCGGGCGCCTTGGGCGCGATCATCGAAACGTCGATATCGGCCGGCGGCGCGATCTGTTTGAAATGGATGTTGAAACCGTGCGCGAACATGAGGGTCTTGCCGGCCGTCAGGTGGGGCGCGATCTCCTTGGTGTACACGTCGGCCTGAATATGGTCGGACACCAGGATCATGATCACGTTGCCGGCCTCGGCGGCTTCCGCGGTGCTCATCACCTTCAAGCCGGCGGCTTCGGCTTTGGCCCAATTCGGCGTGCCGGGAGCGTCGCTCACCACCACGTCCACGCCGGAATCACGCAGGTTCAGTGCGTGCGCGTGGCCCTGGCTTCCGTACCCGATAATGGCGACCGTGCGGCCCTTCAAGTAATCGAGATTTCCGTCTTTTTCGTAATAACGTTTCGGCATTTTTGCTCCAACTCTCAAACCACTTTCTCTTCCAGTTTGTTCCCGCCCTTGGTGGGAACCGGCGGCTGCAGCCGCAATTTCTTGGCGTCCAGCGCAATCGCCACCGCGCCGGAGCGCGTGACGTCGATCTCGCCGTAGCTGCGCATCACGCTGATGAATTCGTTCAACTTCTCAGGGTCGCCGGTCACCTCGATGGCGAATCCCTCGGTGGAGGAATCGGCCACGCGCCCGCCGAATATCTCGGCTTCCTTCAACACCGCCGTGCGGCTCTCCTGCGCGGTCCGCACCCGCACCAGCACCAGTTCCCGGACCACCGCCGGCGATTCGGTGAGGTCGGTGGCCTGGAGCACGTTGATCAGCCGCGTCATCTGCTTGATCACCTGCTGGCGCAGCGTGGCGTCCACGTCGACCACGATGGTCATGCGGGAAAGCTCCGGATCGAGCGTGCGCGCGACGGTCAGACTTTCGATGTTGTACCCGCGCTGGGTCAGCACCCCGGTCACGCGCATCAGCGCGCCGGGTTTGTTTTCGACGAGCAGCGAGATCACTTGCAGCATGGCATCTCCTATTTGGCCGGCACGGGGACCGGCTGCGGCGGCCCGAGCACCATCTCGTGGATGGCCGCCCCCGCCGCCACCATCGGGTACACCGATTCGGTGGCCGCCACCTTCACGTTCAGCAGGTAGGGGCCCGGCTCGCGGACGGCCGCCTCCAGCGCGGACGCCAGTTGCGACGGCTGCTCGACCACCCTGCCCTTAAAACCGTAAGCGCCGGCGAGTTTCTCGACGTCCGGGAAGCAATCCAGCTCCACGCCGCTCAGCCGGTTGTTGTAGAACATGGTCTGCCACTGCCGCACCATCCCCAGGTAGCCGTTGTTCATCACGACGATCTTGACGGGCATGCCGTTGCTCGAAATCGTGGCCAGCTCGGGAATCGACATCTGGAAACCGCCGTCCCCGACGATGGCGAAAACCAGCTTGTCGGGGTTGGCGAACTGCGCGCCCATCGCGGCGGGCAGCCCGAACCCCATCGACCCCAGGCCGCCCGAGGTGAGCCACAGCCGCGGGTGGTTGAAGCGGATCAACTGCGCCGCCCACATCTGGTGCTGCCCCACGTCGCTGGCGACGATGGCCTCGCCGCCGGAGATGCGGTCGATCTCCGCCATCAGGTGCTGCGGCTTGATCTCGCTGTCCGAGAAAATGGGTTCGAGCGGATGCTGCCCCTTCCAGTCGCGGATCTGTTTCCACCACGCGCGCCGCGCGGCGGCGATTTTCTCGTGCGCCTGAGCCGGGGCTTCGCGCAGCATCTTGACCAGGCGCGTCAGCACCCGGTTCACGTCGCCCACGATGGGCACGTCGGGGACCCGGTTCTTGCCGATCTCCGCCGGGTCGATATCCACGTGGATCACCTTGGCGTGGGGCGCGAACGCCGCCAGCCGGCCGGTCACGCGGTCGTCGAAACGCACGCCCAGCGCGACGATGAGGTCGCAGTTCTGCAACGCCATGTTGGCCGCGTAGCTGCCGTGCATTCCCGGCATGCTGATGAAGTTGGGATGCGAAGAGGGCAGCGCCCCCAGTCCCATCAGGGTGACCACCGCCGGCGTGTCGGTCAGTTCGACGAATTCGCGCAACAGGCCGCTCGCCTCCGCCGCGATGATGCCGCCGCCCGCGTATACCAGGGGCCGTTCGGCCTCCTCCAGCAATTGCGCCGCGCGCCGGATCTGCCCGGTGTGTCCTTCGGTGAACACTTTATAGCCGGGCAAGTGAATCGAGGTCACCGGCAGATAGTGCCCCTGCGCCTGAAACACGTCCTTCGGAACGTCCACCAGCACCGGCCCGGGGCGTCCGGTGGAGGCCACGTAGAACGCCTCGTGTACCGTTTGCGTCAGGTCTTCCAGCCGCTTCACCAGGTAGTTGTGCTTGGTGGCGGAGCGCGTGATGCCAAACGTGTCGGCTTCCTGAAACGCGTCGCTGCCGATCAGCTTGGTGTGCACCTGGCCGGTGATGGCCACCACCGGAATCGAATCCATCATGGCGTTCACCAGGCCGGTCACCAGGTTGGTCGCGCCCGGTCCGGAGGTCGCGCAGCACACGCCCACTTTGCCCGTCGACCGCGCCCAGCCTTCCGCCGCGAACGCCGCGTTCTGCTCGTGACGCACCAGCACGTGGCGGATCCGGTTCTCGTACAGCACATCGTAAAACGGAAGCGTCACGCCGCCCGGATATCCGAACATGCAGTCCACGCCTTCCTTCACCAGACACTCCACCAGCATCTGGGCGCCCGAAATCAAAGTCGCCATACTCTTCCCCTCAACCATTGGTAATTCAAGTTTCTGCATAACAAAAAAGGCCACCAGCCGGTTTTGAACCCCGCTGATGGCCTCGGTTACTGCTTCCGGCTGGCCTTCAAGCGGGGCCGGCTACGATGACCAGGCTAATAATGACGATGCGAACAGGAATCCCTGCAAGGTGAGCGACTGCGGACCGGCCTGTGCAAGCGTGGGACATGAACTAAACTTCGAGTTTACCCTGCACGTTTTCTAAATGCAAGCAGCGAATGCCATAAATTATGCTAATGGCTATATTACCAGCCTGCCGCCACCCCAAGAAACACTGGCCACGAATGAACACGGATAAACATCAATAAAAACAAGAAAACCCTGGTTTGTTGTTATTAGTGTTCATTCATGTTCATTCGTGGCCCATTGGTTTTCCTGCGTCGCGCGCCGTCACGCTATCCGATATCCCGGTGCGTCACTTTGGCGTGGTAGCCGGCCTTCGCCAGGTTGCGGGCGATTTCGTCCGCCATCATCACCGAGCGGTGGTGGCCGCCGGTGCAGCCAAAGGCGATGGTCAGGTAACTCTTGCCTTCCCGGATGTAGTGCGGCAGCAGGTAAACCAGCAGGTCGGAAATGCGGCTGGTGAATTCCGCCGTCTGCGGAAAGGACCGGATGTAGCGAGCCACCGCCAGGTTCTTCCCGGTGAGGTTCTTGAACTTGGGAATGTAATTCGGGTTGGGCAGGAATCGCACGTCGAAGACCAGGTCGCTCTCGGGCGGCACGCCGTTGCGAAAACCGAAGCTGGTGACGTAGACCATGATCTTCGATTCTTCGCCCTGCCCGCGGAATCGTTCACCGATGAACTCGCGCAGCTCGTGCACGGTGAATTTCGAGGTGTTGACGATCAGGTCGGCCATGCCGCGAATTTGTTGCAGTTGCGCGCGCTCGCGCTGGATGCTTCTGGGAATCGAGCGGTTGGTGCCCAGCGGGTGCGGGCGGCGGGTTTCGCTGAAGCGGCGCAGGATGGCGGAGTCGTCCGCCTCCACGAAGATCAGGCGGGCCTTCAAGGTGTCGCGGATCTGGGCGAGCACGGCCGGAAAGCGGTCCAGGCCGCCGCCTTCGCGGATATCCACCACCAGGGCGGCGGATCGGAATTTGGAGCTGTCCCGGGTGAGCTCCGCGAACTTGGGGATCAACTCGACCGGCAGGTTGTCCACCGAGTAATACCCAAGGTCTTCGAACGCCTTGAGCATGGTGCCTTTGCCCGACCCGCTCAGGCCGGTGATGATGACCAACTCGGGTTCGGCGGCGGCGGGCGCGGCACGCCGGGACCGGTGCGCGGTCCGTTTTCCGGCTTCGGGCTCGGCGGCAACACGATCGCGCGGCATGGAACGGATCAGGCCTCGATCAGGTCGAAATGGCCGTCGCGGCGCCGCACCAGTACGCTCACGCAATCGGTTTCCGCATCGCGGTACACCACGTAGTCGCGATCTTCCACCTCGATCAGCGCCTCCTCCAGCGTCATCGGCTTGCGCTTCTTGTGGTGGCCGACGTGATAGACGCGCCGCTCCGCCGCCGCGTGCGCATCGGTCTCCACCTCCGGCAGGGTGGCTTCGGTTTCCGCCTCCGAAGCGCTCTTGCGCGGCGTGCGGCTGTTGTCGCGCCACTTGGTCCGCTCTTTCACGGCCTGCTTTTCCAGCTTCTCCGCGGCGGAGTGGATGGCCGTAAACAGGTCCGTACTGGAACCCTCGCCGGCCAGTTGATGGCCATAATAATTCACCGTGGCTTCGGCTTGATGCAAATGCCGCTCGAGGGACAAGATGACGTGAGCCTCCGATTCGCGCTTCCCGTCGAGAAGCTTGCCGATCTTGGCGAACCGGGCCTCCAGTTTCTTCAGCTCAGCCGGTTTCAGTTCCACCTGCCTGCCCGTATAGGTGATCTTCATGCACTCTCCCGGTTCCGGTCATCCCGCCGGAACGTCCCACTTCCTTTATAGCGCTTTTGGCGGCGGCGCCGGAGTCTCACGCGGAGTCACCTGCGCTTCGAGACGGCAGAGCGCTATTTCCCGCGGAACCGGTTTGTCCGACTGGCCGGTCGGGACACCTCTCCGGCGATCAGCCAGCCACAACCGACTCGGCGTAGTATTCGTAGTTGTCTGCGTTCATCGCGGCCAGGTCGGGAGCGCTGATCGCAAGCTGCTTACATTTGGTCTGGCCATACTTGTGGTCTTCGGTTCCAATGAAGAGGTGAGTCAGTTCGTGCAGGATGACGCCGAGCGGGTTGTCCGATGAGTCGCGGCCATCCTTTAGGATCTTCAGGCCGTCCATCGGATTCCAGGTTATCTTCCCGGCCCGCCAGAACGCTGCGCACAGGTACACCCGCGGCGGATCGTTTGGCCCATTCGGGTATACGTAGCCGAAGACCTTGTTTTTGGAGGGATCCATATCCTTGATGAGCATGATCCCGCTTTGGATACCGGCCAGGATCTTGCCATAGTTTCCGCGGATCAAGGTTCGGTTCGAGGTGCCGAACCAGGTCCGGAATCGGGTCGCCTCCGTGGGATCACGGACCACCGCGAACAGCGCCCTCTCCACCCTGGTGATGGCTTCCGCAATCTTATCCAACGCCCAGACGGCGTTTTCCTTCTCCAGAGACATATCGAAGCCGACGAACGTGCGATCGCCTTCGGTCACCACCGACTGCGCGAACATCCGCGTCAATAGCTGTCTTAGGCCGGCTTCGGAGAGGCCCGTGATCGTATCCTTCTTAGTCTTGACCTGGTTGACAGTGAGGATCTCGCCATCGTTGTCGGGATCGCCCAAGGTCGCGTAGCCGAAGAGCACGGCACGGATGTAATGCCGCCGCCGGGTCTCATCGGCGGATTTGATGAGTTCCCAGCGGAACCCGAGCGACATGACCTCGAGGAGTCTGACCAGGTCGCCGGCGGCGTTCAATACACGCGTTTGAATGTCCATTAACGCAATGCCGGCCTCAACGCCCGGCACGCCCACCATCTGCGTCTTGATGAATTCGTAAGTGTCCCGGAACCGTTGGTCGAGTGGTTTCTCACGCCAATATCCCACGGCAGTCCTCCCGTATCGATTGAGGCGGGCAAGGGAGACTTACCAGGGCATGTCCTCCCAAGTCCGCGCCTCCGCTCGCTATCGTAACACTTGAAACCCTTCGAGTATAGGCTGCGGCCCGCAGTTTCGCTTCCCCAACGCGTCATTGAACCCGGCACGGGAGGGAGTGCCGGGTTCGGACGGTTTTTTCATTACAATAGAGGTTCCTTATGCGACCAGTCGTCACCGCGGCGGACGTTCCGGGTAGTGGCGATCTGCGTGTGTCTCCCGAGACTATTGTCACGGCGGTGGCTCGCGAGCTCGCGGCGGCGCGCGGGGTTCGGATTGTGGAAGTGCCGGAGGAGCAGGTTTCCGTGCTGGCGCCGCCCGAAAAGACCGTAGCCATCGGCGCCGATCACGGCGGCTTCCGCCTGAAGGAAGCGCTCAAGCCGGTGCTGACCTCGCTCGGCCTGGAAGTCCGGGACGTAGGCGTCTACGAGGAGAAGCCGGCCGACTATCCCGACCTGGCGCTCAAGGTCGGCGAGTTGGTCGCCTCCGGCGCCGTCGCACGCGGCATCCTGATCGATGGCGCAGGGATCGGCTCGTCGATTGCCGCCAACAAGATTCCGGGCATCCGCGCGGCCTTGTGCTATGATAAGGCTTCCGCCAGGAATAGCCGGGAACACAATGATTCTAATGTGCTTACGCTCGGAGCCCGGCTCTTGACCGAAACCCAGGCGGAAGAGGTTTTGCGCACCTGGATCGCCACCCGGTTTGCCGGCGGCCGGCACCAGGCGCGGATCGACAAGATCGTCGCCATCGAGCGGCAATTCGCGAAAAAGGCGCTCCCGTGACACAGACCGAACTCGACCGGCTGGTGGCCGAAATCGGCGAAGAACTCCTGGCGCGCGTCGGACCCGCCCTGCCCGCCGGCCCCGCCGTCAAGAAGGGCGAAGGTCTCAACCTGCCGGACCAGGTGTGCCCCGGCTGCGTGCAGCGCTGCGCCCAGACCTGCGCCCGCAACACCAAAGAGATTATCGCCGCCGGCGCGGATCGCGTTTCCGCCAGCGAGCGGCTCACCAGGATCGACCCTGGGATAGCCGCCCTCATCGATCACACGATTCTCAAGCCCGAAGCCACCCGCGACGATGTAGTCAAAATCTGCCGCGAAGCCCGCCAGTACGGCTTCGCCAGCGTCTGTGTGAATCCTTACTGGGTGCCGCTGGTGCGCGCCGAACTGGCGGGCTCGGCGGTGAAGGTCTGCACCGTGGTGGGCTTCCCGCTGGGCGCCACCAGCACCGAAGCCAAAGTGGCGGAAACCGCCGTGGCGGTGCGCGTGGGAGCCGCCGAGATCGACATGGTGATCAACATCGGCGCGCTCCGCTCGGGCGACCAGGACGCGGTGCGGCAGGACATCGGGCAAGTGGTCAAGACGGCGCACGAGGCGGGAGCAATCGTCAAGGTGATTCTGGAGACCGCGCTGCTCGACGACGACCAGAAAGCGCTGGCGTGCACTCTGGCGAAGCAGGCCGGAGCGGATTTCGTCAAGACCTCGACCGGTTTCGGCACCTCCGGCGCCACCGCCCACGATGTGGCTCTGATGCGAAGCGTGGTCGGGCCGGGGATGGGCATTAAGGCTGCCGGCGGCATCCGCACGCTGAGCGATCTGCGCGCCATGACCGCGGCCGGCGCGACGCGCATCGGCGCCAGCGCCAGCATCAAGATCGTGGAAGCCACGGCGGCGGCCTGAAGGACGAATGCAAACCAGCCGCAAGAGCGCCGTGCGTTTCCGCGAGCGGAGCGAACTGCTCGATTTTCTGCTGGAGGTTTCCGCGGCCACCGCCGAGACGCTCGACCTCGACCGCCTGCTGGCCAACGTGGCCGAGATCATCGGGCGCGTGCTGCGCTACGACCTGTTCGCGATTCTGCTCTATAGCGAGCGCCGCCGCTCGCTCTACATCCGCCACGCCGTCGGCCACCGCGAGGAGCTGATCTCGAAGCTATCCATCGCGCTGGGCGAAGGCCTCACCGGCACTGCCGCCGCGCGCCGCGAGCCCGTTCTGGTGGGCGACGTGCGCAGCGATCCGCGCTATCTCAACGCGGTCGATGCCGTCCGCACCGAGCTCGCCGTGCCGATGATTGTCCGCAACCGGCTGGTGGGCGTGATCGATCTCGAGTCTACCCGCCTCAACGCTTATTCGGAATACGATCGCGCACTGCTGCGGCTGATCGCCGCGCGGGTGGCAGTGGCCATCGACAACGCGCGCCTCTATCTGCGCGTCGAGCGGAACAACCGCACGTTGAAGACGCTGGCCAGCATCTCGCGCGAGTTTTCCTCGATTCTCGATTTGAACGAGCTGCTCGGCAAGATCGCCAGCACCGTGCGCGAGCTGATCAATTACGACGCCTTCAGCATCCTGCTTATCGATCACGACGCCAAGGCCCTGCGCCACCTGTTCAGCATCCGCTACGACCGGCGCGTGAACACGGATAACGTCCCGCTCGGCAAGGGCATCACGGGCGCCGCCGCCGCCTCGCGCCAGCCGGTGCGCGTGCACGATGTCGCCAAGGACCCGCGCTACATCGCTTCTCATTCCGATATCCGCTCCGAAGTGGCCGTGCCGCTGCTGCTGCAGGACCGCGTGGTGGGAGTGATGGACCTGGAGAGCGACCGCGTCGGCCATTTCACCGACGAGCACGTGCGCACGCTGGCGCTGCTCGGGCCGCAGGTGGCTTCGAGCGTCGAAAACGCGCGCCTGTACCAGGAGTTGGCCACGCGCGAGCGCCGCATGGAGGAGGACCTCGAGGCCGCCCGCGAGCTGCAACGCGTGCTGCTGCCCGATGCCGCGCCGGAAATCGAGGGTCTGGACGCGATGGTGCGCCTGCGCCCGGCGCGCGGCATCTCGGGCGACGTTTACGATATCTTCGAGCTCAAGGACGGCCAGACCGTGATCGCTTTCGGCGACGTCAGCGGCAAAGGCGCCGCGGCCGCGCTCTATGGCGGTCTGCTGAACGGTCTCTTGCGCACGCTGGCGCCGCGCCGCCGCCGCCCCGCGGAACTGCTCAAGGCCCTCAACGACGCCTTGGGCGAACGCAAGGTGGAGGCGCGCTACGCCGCCCTGCTGGTGCTGCTCTGGGACCCGGCGGCGAGCCACATGACGATGGCCAATGCCGGCGCCTTACCGCCTATGATCTGCCGCGGAGGCGACATCCTGAATCTGCGCGTGGAGGGCGTTCCGCTGGGTCTGCTCGACGCGCGCGAATACGAGGAAGTGGTGTTCCACGCCCTGCCCGGCGACGCCATCGTGCTCTACTCCGACGGGATCACCGATAATCTGAACGCTGCCGGCACCGAGTATGGCAAGGGTCGCCTGGCGCAGATTCTGCGCGCCCACTGCGCCGGTTCCGCCGCCGACATGGTAAGCGCGATTTTCCGCGACCAGGACAAGTTCTCCGCGACCGCTTTCGACGATCAGACCGTCTTCGCCATCAAGGTCGGGGCAGGGAGCGGCGATCGAACAAAGACTCCGGTGTGATCGCCGTTTCTCAGCTCGCCAGAACCACCCGATTGGCGCCGGGTTGGGGGGCGGAGGATTCGCCGGTGTGGACGCGAGCCACAACCGTCAGCGCAGCGAGATAGAACAGGCCGCCGATGACCATGGTTTCGGCCAGTCCCAAATAGATGGCCGAGACCAGCGCGAAGACCGACCCGAGCACGCTGGCCGCTGCGTTGAGCGCCCAGGCCCAGCGAACCGAAGGCGCGTGCCACTGCTCCAGGCGGCGGAGCCCGCTGGGGAAGGGCATGCCCATGACGAATCCCAGGGGAGCGATCAACGCCACCGTAATCACCGCTTTGAGAGGCAGCGGGAGCCAGACCAGGGCGGTGAGCAGCGAGGCAAGCACCAGCCCGATCAGCGCAGCCAGCATCGCCACGCATCCCAGGACCTTGACGAGGCGGCTTTCCCGGTGCACCGCCAGGCGGCCGGCGGCGGCGCTGCCCAGGCCGCTCGAAACCAGCAACGAAAAAATGACCACCGTGAGCGCGGGCGTGGGGTGGCCGAGGAAGAGCACGAATCGCTGGATCAGCGCCACTTCGATGAGAATGTAACCGGCGCCGATGAACAGGAAATAGAGCAGGAATTTCAGCACGCCCGGCTGGCGCGGCAGGCGCGTGCCGAGCAGCAGCGGCGGCAACAGCATGATCAGCAGAGTGGCTACACCCGAGATCAGCGCCAGGCCGAACAGCAACGGCACGGCCTTATTGATCTTGTAGTCCGCCGTGTCGCGAGAGGCCGTTTTCAGAAACACCAGCAGGTCGCGCGGCTGCACGGTATAGAAGAAGAACGGCCGGTTGTCGGTGACCGGGCGGATATCGAAGACGAAGCGGCGCTCGAAGCCGGCCGGATCCGGCGTGTGCAGCAGCTCGTAGAACGGGTTCTGAATGGCGGTGTCGGGCAGGTAAATGGCCTGCATCTTGGCGGCGGCAAACAGGGCGCGGGCGCGGTCGCAATCGGCGGTGGTGAGAGGTTTGCGGCTGATGAGCGCCGTATCCCGCGCGCCCCATCCCTCCACCGAGCCGGACCGGCCCACGATCACGTGGCGCCAGGCCTGGTTCTCGCCCAATTCCGACAATGCTTCGCGAGCCAGCGAAATCAGGCGCAGGCTTTCGCGCGGCGGATCGAAGCCCCAGCGCGTGAACGCCACCACGCCATCGTCGGTAAGATGGAGCAGGTAATCGCGGAAGGCATCCACCGTGTAGAGGTTGTTTTCCGAAAGGGCGAACGCTCCGGCGGCGGTGGAAGCCCAGGTATCGACCAGGGTCGCTTGCAGCACCTGGTACTTGGAGGCGCTGCGGCGCACGAAGCTGCGTCCGTCTTCTACGTAAATGTGGACGTCGGGCCGCAGGTAGAGGCCGTGGCTGAGCGCGACAAAGCGCTCCTGCATGATGGTGGTGGCGATGATGGGATTGATTTCCACGCCGGTGACATCGTGGCTGCCGGCCGCCAGCGCGCGCGCCACGTCCCAGCCGCCGCCGGGCCCGATGATCAGGGTCTTGCCGCCGGGGCGGAGTGCGTAGGGCAGCGCCGGTCCCTGGTTCATCAGGGCGTCGCGTTGGATGGCGGTGAGCCGGTCGACATCGAAAGTGGCGATGTCGGTGGCGGCATCGGCGTCGATCACGATGCTGTAGCGGCCTTCGTTGCTGCGGTCCACCAGCCCGATGCGTGAAAAGACGTTCCAGTGCTGGAAAATCTCGTGCGCGAGGGTCTGCCCCTTGGCGTGGCGGATATCGATCATGTGATAGCGTTGATTCACGATCAGAAACGACACCAGCACCAGCGCCAGCGCCACCGATCCCACGCGGCCGCGCACCGAACCGGAAACGCTGTGCCAGATGGCGGCCGCGACGGCGAAGGTGATGGCCGCCCCCAGCACCGCGCTGACCCCGCCGAGGCCGTTGAGCAGCGGGTATAACAACAGGCATCCGGCGGCGGCGCCCATCAGGTCGAAGAAGTAGACCCGGTTGACATGCGCAATGGTTTCGCCGATGGCCAGTGACACGATCGTGCCGGAAACGAAAAACGGCAAGGCGGTGCTGAAGTAGATCAGCGCCAGGTCCCAGTTAGTGGGATTGTCGTTCTGCGCCAGCAGGATGACCAGCGCGACCACCACCAGAAGGCCGTTCGCCATGCTCAGCCGGCCCAGGCTGGTCCACAACGGCGCTTTCCAGGTCGCTACCACGTAAGAGAAAACGCCGCCGGCGCCGAGGCCGAAAAGCGCGATCGAAATCGCCAGAAATGCGAAGTGGTAATAGAAGACCACCGAGAAGATGCGCGTCAGCGAAAGCTCGAGCAGCAGGGTGGCCATCGTGGTCAAGGCGACACACAGATAAACCTGAGGCCAGGGGGTGGAGGCGGGTTTCAAAGGGTTCAACCCTAATGGTAGCGCGGCGCCGCGGCGCCGGAGAGCGCCGCGGCGTCATGGCGGCGTTATTGTACCTGAATGCCGACCGAGTTGCTGCTCGAATCCGGGAATGTCAGGGACACCTGGACCATGCCAGCGGGACAGTCGATCGGAATGGGTACGTTGATCTGGTAGAGACCGGCGTAATACGGCGACAAGCCGGCATAGGAGACTGACGCGGGAGGGACGGTGATTCTCAACACGAACCCCGCCTGGTTCACGGTAAAGATCACGGTGGGCGTAACCGCGAGCCGCGCCAGCGGCTCCGCGAAGGGGGCTGGCTGGCCGGTCGCTACCGACGGACTGGTGGGCCCGAGCCCGATCGCGTACATCGTCAGCACGTCGCCCGGCTTGGCCGGCTGGGTGATGAACGGGGGAAGCGAGAAGGTCGATGGCATGGGCAGGGTGTTGTAGCCGTTGCCCTGCGAGGCATCCACGATGGCTCCGTAGCCGCCCGTCAGCATCAGCAGCCGCGGCGCGCGCGCCGCCACGTTGACCGACACCGTATTGCTGGCCTGGCCTAACGGCAACAGGGGATTGGGTTCGTCGGCGACCTGGACCAGGGCGGTTCCCGTGGGTATGTCCACCGGCATCTGGAAGTTGATCTGGCCATAGGAGGAGTAATACAGCGGCGCCGCTTCGCCGTTCACGGTGACCGACGCTCCGCCGAGAACGTTCGCCAGCGGAGGCTGCGGCCCGATCACCGGCTGCTGCATCGAAAGCTCCTGGCCGAAGAGCGCGATGACGTCGCCTGGAGTCACCGTAAAGCCGCTGCCGCCGAAGACGGCATCATCCACCGCGCCCTGATAGAAAATGGTCGGCGCCCCCGCGGACACCACCTGGAACTGCACTCCAATTACGGTCGGGCTGTTGGCCGCATTGGAGGCGATGCTCACCGAGCCGGTGTAGATGTTGGGAGGAAGACCAGTCGGATCCAGGGTTACGGTCACCAGCGTTCCCGAGAACGTCGCACTGATCCACGAGTCCGACGCAGTCACGCCGGAAATCGCGAGGGTTCCCTGCCCGGAATTGCTCAGGACGACGTATTGGGCGACCGGCGGCGCGCCTAGCGCCACTTGCACGGCGGGGGCCACCTGGGTGACCGAGGGCTGCGCAATGGGCAGCGTGGTCACGTTCATGGTCACCGGGATGGTCTTATTATCGGGGGCAAAGTTCGAGCCCGAGGTCACGATGGAGCCGGTGTATGTGTTGCCGGCGCTGTTGGCGGCCTGCGGAGTTATGTTGATCGAGTACGGGAGCGTGGTCTGGAAGCTGCCGGCGCCGGCGAGCGTCAGGCTCAGCCATTTCGCCGAATCCTGGGTAGTGATCTTGCCTGTAAGGCAACCGTTGAGATAAGGGCAACTGGTGGCATCGAGGGAAAACGGAACGGAGACAGAGTTGGTCTGCGTCGACCCCGCCACATTGGGCGGAACGTACACATTCACGCTGGGCGGCACGGCGCCGCCGATCAGCACGGTCACCGTGATGGTCTGCGGAGCGTCCACCGCGCCGGGCGCCGAGACAGTGACCATGCACGTATAGGGTGTGGCGGACGCGGCCAGGATTGCCGTGTTCAGCCCGAAAACCAGAGGAATGCATGACGTGGCGGCGTTGGTGGTCGTGCAGGCGCGCGGCGCACCGACGCTGGCCGTAAGCCACGACTCGGGCGAGCTCCGTGCGAGAACCAGAACGGACAGCGAAAGTGTGCCGTCACCGGCATTATACGCTTCCACCGTCTGGTTGACCCCATTTGCGCCGGGAGTGATCGAAATCGGTCCAACCGTGGCGCTGACCAGGCGCAGCATGGGCGTAGCGTCGAGCGAGCCGAGCCCTCCTATTGCCAAAACCGAGAAGAATACCGAGCGAACGAGTTTCCGAGTCACTGCGATGCACCTTTCCTATGTCTTGTCTTATGCGCCGGAATATAACCGGCCCCGAGGATCGTCGTGAGCACTTCCGTTTCCACCGTGTGCGGACCAGCCGGACAAACCTTAGCGCATTCTATTACTAAGACCCGCCAACAGCCGTTTCCACTACAGCAGCGGCTGACAAAGGTCAAATTAAATGACGGGGAACCGCTGCGTCTGTCGAAAGAAACTCTACGCGGCGGCTGGCGGGTTTTGCTGGGGCATGGAGGAGCGCAAGTGTGTCATTCAGACCCACTCCAATGCACCCTTTTTATATGCCCATATGTAACCGACGATCAGGATTCCCAAGAAAACCGCCACTTCCCCTACGCCGAACCAGCCGAGCGAACCATAGCGCACGGCCCATGGGTAGAGGAAAATGGTCTCCACGTCGAAAATGACGAACAGGATGGCGA
>JBAVIH010000336.1:0-3715 GCA_049686695.1 Bryobacteraceae bacterium
GTAACCGGCCTGAGACTGCGGCGCCGCCGCGGCCACCGGGGCGGCTTCGTTGATGAGGATCGGCCGCACGCCGGCGAAGTAGAACCCGCGCAGAATCGGCCCCACGCTCAACTGGCTGGGCCGGCACAGATCCACCAGGAATTGCACCACGGCCGGACGAATCTTGCGGAACTCGCGGGGAAACTCATAGGTGGCGGGCAGCTTCGCGGAGTCGGTTTCGCGCCCTAAGAACTCCGGGCGTGCGTCGGCCAGCGAGCGGAACAGCCGCTCGAACGTGCCGGTCAGGCGCGCGGTCTCTTCTTCGGCGTACACGCCCTCGCTGCGGCCCGTCAGCAGCGGCAGAGTCGCGCCCACCACTTGCGTGGCCTCTTCGTTGCTCAGGTTGCGCACATACTCGATAAAGAACGGCAGCCGGTCCATCTTGGTGAACAGCACATAGACCGGGAGATTGATGCCGAACGTCTGGGAAATCTCGCCCAGACGGGCGCGCAAGGTGCGAGCCGCGTTCACCACGGCTTCCTGCGCGCCGGCGCGGGTGAAGGTCTCGGCGTCGAAGCAGACCACCGCGGCACGCGGCGCCTGCCCGCCTTTGCCGACCACCGAGGAGCGCGGTTGCAGTCTGCGCACGAAACGGGTCCATTGGTTCGAATCCGCCAACAGGTTGCCGCCCGCCTCGGCGAAGACGCTGCGGCGCGAGAACCACAGGTTGGCGGTCCGCGTCGGCACCACGTCGGCATTCTGATAGACTTGGCCGGCCAGCAGTTCGGGGTCGAGACCGCAGTGAATCATCAGGCTCGTCTTGGTGCTGCCGGGCAGGCCCATCAGAAGATAAACCGGCAGGTTGGCGATCCTGGCGCCCTCTTCGAGCTTGGCGGCGGAGAGCCTGGCCTCGGCCGCGTGCACCAGCACCGAAACCTCGTCGCCGCCGGGCGCCGCCGGCTCGCCCGATTGAGCGGCGGCGGCATCGGCTTTCTTCTTCTTAACAAGAAAAACGGTGACCAGGACGATCAAGGCCACCAGCACGACCGCGAACAGAATGTAGAGAATGGTCACGGGGATCCCCTTGCCTATCGCGCCGTGGCGATGGCCTGAACGTCCGACACTCCGGAACCGAGGGCAATTTTATAGCCGCCGAAAAGCAGCACCATCAATATCGCACATGCCAGGGCCAGCCAGCCCAGTTTTCGCACCAGCGGATCCGGCCGGCTGACCACGGTTTCCTGGGGGAGCATCCACGCCGGCGAAAGCGGTCCGAACTGGCCGCGGATGCGGCGGATCTTCTCCGCGATCACGCTCATCACCTGAGCTAATTCTCCGCGGTTGCCGGTGCTGTAGCGGCCGCCAAAACCGAGCAGCAGGCAGAGATAGTGGACCTCGAGCACATCGGCGAGGTCCTCGGAATCGTTGCGGCCGAGGAGTTGCTGCAAGTGCTGAAAGAAGACCTCGCCCGCGATGTGAGTGCCGAACAACTCCTCCTGCAGCGGTTTGCGGAGCCAGTCGGCGAAAACCGGGTTCTGCAAATTGAGGACGGATTCGTCCAGGAACGCGACCGTGGCGAAGGTGGCGACCTTGACGTCGTCGGATGGGTAACCGGCGGCCAGCGCCTGGCTGGCTGCGGTCCTGAGAGCTTCGCGGGTGTGATGCCGGAAGGACTGCGAATCGGTGACGCCCTGGCGATTCGAGCGCAGCCGTTCGATGGCGGTGAAGACCTCTTGGAAAATCAGCGGCAGGTTTTCCGGCCTGCGGGTACTGGTGGAAGGGCTCATGTCATTTGTCCAGCACGACTAGGATCTCGATTTCGGGATCGGGAAACTCACCGGGAACGTACGCGCCCACTTTGCGCGTCAGGTTGATGTGGTCCCAGCAGGGGCCACCTTTGCTCACGCCGAAGTATTGCGTTTCGAGGCGCGCGGAAACCGCCGGCGGGGGCACCGGCAGATGAGTCAGCGCCATTCCGGGAAGGGCGCGCCGGACCAGTTCCCGCACGAAGGCCGGGCTGCAAACCTTGATCAGCGGCGGCGCTTTGGCCATCAGTTCGGCGTCGCCCATGCGGGCGCGGATGGCCAGCAGCCAGCGCGAACGGCCCAGGCAGCGCTGGTCGGTGACGTCGCCCTCGTAGTAATAATCTTCGCTGCGTTTCAGCGGAATCGAAATGCAGTTGGTCGGAACGATGATCTCGAGGTGCGCCCGAATGTGCTGGTCGAGTTTCTCGAAGCAATCGCTAGGGTTGTCGTGATCGTACAGCGGCAGATTGCGGGGATGGGAATCGAGAGCGAAGGTGCACAGGGCGCCGGCCAGGCGCGACATCTCGACGAACAACTCCTCGGGATGGCCGCGCTTGGCGATGAGCTGGTGGCGCAGCGGCGTCAGCGCGGAATTCACCGCATGCAACAGCCAGAAGCTGGCGATCTGGCGCGTGGAGAACTCCGCGCGCCCGCCGGAGGTGTTGCGCGCGCCGAGGCCGATGGTGGCGCTCTTGTCGTCCAGGATTTCGATCAGGCGCTGCACCAGCAGCATGAGCCGCGTGGAGGCCGAGATTCGCAGCACCGGCGGGACGAAATTGGCATCGTAAGCGAAGTGGCCGGCGCCGTCCCGCACGACCCGCGCGATGGGCATAGTGAGCAGGTCGCCGGCCGGTTCGGTATCGAGCAGCAGGCGCAGGTTCTTTCGGCCGAGCTGCACCGTGCGCTCGTCGGCGCCGGTATTCTCGTCGCGCAGGACACGCGGCTCGGCGACGTAGCGGGCGTCCCCGGCTTCGCCTTCCGTCAGCGAGCAGTTGAAGCCGTTGGGCTTGCGCGGCGGAATCGCCAGCATCGCCACGATCCCGTCGCGGGTCGGCGGAAACAGTTCGGCGATGGCCCGCGGCTCCGGCAGCGCATCGCTTTCCGGCATGTGGAAGGGCAGGCCGTCCCGGAAGATTCCTCGCGCGTGCAACAGCGAAACGGTGCCGTTCCGGAGCGCCTCCGCATCGAGATCCACACCTGCCAGGCCGTACGAAGCGAACCAGAGGGACGAAATGGCAAACTGGATGGAATCTTCGAAATACCGGCTCTGTACCTGGAAATGGTGGGGACCCAGGTACATGCCCTCCGACCACACCACCCTCGATAACAAATTCATAAACCCGTTCCGGATTAGAGTACCATAAGCGGCCGCGCGTGGCGCTGATTTTGCGCCAGGCGCGGTACGATGGCAGATGGAAACGGAGCGGGCTTATGGACTTTGAGCAGAAATACGAGTTGATCGAGCCGCTGCCTGGGGAAGGTCCCAGGAGCTTCCGGGCGCGGCAGAAGGGCCTCGGGCGCGATGTGACCGTCCACTTTCTGGTGGGCGGACAGACTCCGGAGAACCAGGCGCTACTGGCCCGGCTGCGCACGCTTCCGCCGAATTCCCTGGCCCGGTTGATCGAGGTCGGCAATAACAACGGCGTGCTTTACGTGGTGACGGTCGCCCCGCCCTTCCAGCACCTCGTGGAATGGTTGAAGGATCAGGAACCGGCCCCGGTGGCAGCGGCTCCGAGCACCGCCCGTGCGGGCATGTGGAAGGTTCCAGCGATGAGTCCGCCCGCGGCCGCGCCACCTCCAACGCCTCCGGCCGCGCACCAGCCTCCGGCACCGTCTGCTGCCGAGCCGGGAGAGTTCACGCGGCTGTTTCAAACCGTGCCGGCTCCTGCGGTTGCGCCGGCGCCGCCAGCGCCTCCGCCGGTCGTCAATAT
>JBAVIH010000337.1:0-4955 GCA_049686695.1 Bryobacteraceae bacterium
GCATTGAACACGTCGCCTTCCAGCTTCTCCAGCCGTCCCAGGTTGACGATGGCGAATTGCTTCTTGAAGATGTTGGTGAAACCGCGCTTGGGCAGGCGGCGATGCAGCGGCATCTGGCCGCCCTCGAAACCGCGCTTCTGGCCGAAGCCGCTGACTGCCTTCTGGCCCTTGTGCCCGCGCCCGGAGGTCTTCCCCGTCCCCGAGCCCATGCCGCGGCCCACGCGTTTTTTCAAGCGCGTTTGCCCGGCCGGGGGCTTTAGTCCGCTAAGATTCATTTGGTTCTCATCTCCTCACAACACCCACCCGTAGCGCGTGCGCCACATGGTCCATCAATCCACCAATGCCAGCAAATGCGGCACTTTTTTCACCATGCCACGGAAACCCGGTGTGTCCGGACGCTCCACCACCTGGTTGAGCTTCCGCAAGCCGAGGCCTCTCACCACCCGCCGGTGCTTTTCCGGAGTGCAGATGGGGCTGCGCACCAATTTGATTTTGATCATGCCCGTCATCAGAGTTTCTCCACCGCTATGCCGCGCAATTCCGCCACGGACGCCCTATCGCGCAACGATTCCAGCGCCACGATGGTGGCCTTGACCACGTTGTGAGGGTTGCGCCGGCCGATCGACTTGGTGAGCACGTTGGGAACCCCGCAGGCGGTGATCACCGCGCGCACCGCGCCGCCGGCGATCACTCCGGTGCCTTGGGGCGCCGGCTTCAGCAACACCTGGGAGCTCGAGAACTTGCCCAGCACCTGGTGCGCGATGGTGGTTTCGAGCACGTGCACCTTGCGCAGGTTTTTCTTGGCGGCCTCGATGCCCTTGCGGATGGCCGAGGGCACTTCCTTGGCTTTGCCGACGCCGTAGCCGACCACTTTGGCGGCGGGGTCGCCGATCACGATCAGCGCCGAAAAGCTGAGATTCTTGCCGCCCTTCACCACCTTGGTGACGCGGTTGATGGCAACCACCTGCTCCTTGAGGTTGAGGCTCGCCGGATCGATCCGTTTGACTATGGCTCGCATTAGAACTCCAGTCCCGCTTCCCGCGCCGCGTCGGCCAGGGCCTTGATGCGGCCGTGATAGGCGAAGCCGCCGCGATCGAACACCACCCGCGCAACTCCCTTTTGCCTGGCGCGCTGGGCTACCAGTTTGCCGATGGCCTTGGCCGCGGCCACGTTGCCGCCCTTGGTCTTGACCTCTTTATCCACGGACGAAGCCGCGGCCAGCGTTCTGCCTGCCGCGTCGTCGATGATCTGCGCATAGATGTGCGCCTCGCTGCGGAACACCGCCAGGCGGGGCCGCTCCGAAGTGCCCGCCAGCTTGCGGCGGATGCGGTTGTGAACGCGCCTGCGGATCTCTGCCTTATTGGTTTTACGGATCATTTGCTACTCGCGCCGGTTTTACCGACCTTCTTGCGCAACACCTCGCCGGTGTAGCGGATGCCCTTGTTCTTATACGGGTCCGGCTTGCGCAGGCCCCGGATGTCCGCCGCCACCTGGCCGAGCAGTTGGCGGTCGTAGCCGCTCAGTTGCAGGCGGAACGGCTGGCCGCTGGACTTCGGCGGCTCGATCTTCAAATCCACGCCGGCCGGGAGCAGAACCTCGATCGGGTGCGAGTACCCCAGCGTGAAGGTGGCGATCTTTCCCTTGACTTCGGCCCGGTTGCCGACGCCATGGATCTCCAGATCCCTGGTGAAGCCGGTCGAAACGCCGTGGACCGCGTTGGCCGCCAGCGCGCGCGTCAGACCGTGCAGCGCGGCATGTTCGTCGCCGGACCGATGCACCTCGAGGGTGGCCCCCTTCTGCACAATGCTGATGCCGGCCGGGATGGGCACCGTCAGCTTGCCCTTGGGGCCGGTCACTTCCAGTTGCTTCCCGATCGCAACCTTGACGCCGCTCGCGAGCGGAATCGTCTTTTTACCAATTCTCGACATATCGGAACTCCGTTACCAGACGCGGCACAAAATCTCTCCGCCGACGCGCTCCTTGTGGGCGTCGCGGCCGGTCATCACGCCGCGCGCGGTGGTCAGGATGTTGATGCCCAGACCGCCCAGCACGCGGGGAATCTCGGTCTGGCCCACATATACGCGGCAGCCCGGACGCGAAACCCGCTCGATGGCCGAAATCACCGGCGCGTTGTCGGATCCATACTTGAGATAGATCTTGATGGTTCTCTTGGCGCCTTCTTCCGCCACCTTGAAGTTGGCGATGAAGCCTTCTTCCTTGAGGATGCGGGCAATTTCCGCCTTCAATTTGGAAGCCGGAACATCCACCTTGGGATGGTGCGCCTGAATCGCGTTGCGCACGCGTGTCAGCATGTCGGCAATGGGATCGCTCGTCATAAATCTCCTGATACTCGCCGGGCCCGCCCGGCCTCTTCCCTGTTTCTCACCAACTCGCCTTGATCACGCCTGGGATCTCGCCGTTCAGGGCGAGCTGGCGGAAGCACAGGCGGCACACACCGAACTTGCGCAGGTACGCGCGCGGCCGTCCGCAGCGCCAGCAGCGGTTGCGGTGCTTGCAGCGGAGCCTGGGCGTCTTGGCCTTGACGGCCTTTTCCAGCTTGTGATCCTTGGCGATTTTCGCGGTTGTAGCCATCGTTCCTCTTCTCGTCCGGTTACTGCCGGAACGGCATCCCCATGTGGCGCAGCAGGGCCAGCCCTTCGGCATCGGTCGCCGCCGTGGTGGTGATCGAAATATTCATGCCCTTGGTCTTTTCCACCTTGGAGTAGTCGATCTCCGGGAAAATCAACTGGTCCTTGACGCCCAGGGTGTAGTTGCCGCGGCCGTCGAAACTCTTGCTCGAAACGCCGCGGAAGTCGCGTACGCGCGGCAGCGCCACGTTGACCAGGCGGTCGAAAAACTCGTACATCCGGTCGCCGCGCAGGGTCACCATGCAGCCGATCGACTGGCCCTCGCGCAGCTTGAACTGCGAGATGGACTTGGTGGCCTTGGTGACGATCGGCTTCTGCCCGGCGATCTGCGCCAGTTCGGCCACCGCGCCATCCATCAGTTTGCCGTTCTGGGTGGCTTCGCCGAGGCCGATGTTGATCGAAATCTTTTCGATCTTCGGCACCGCCATGGTGTTCTTGTAACCGAACTCCTTGGTCAGCGTGGGAACCACTTTCTTCTGGTACAGCTCTCTCAAACGTGCCGCCATAATTTCTCCGCTACTTCTTGTCCAGGGTCTGGCCGCACTTGCGGCAGACCCGCGTACGCCGCGACTTGCCGCCGGCTATCGGGTCCATGTGATGGGCCACGCGGGCCGCCTTGTTGCAGCCCGGGCAAACCACCAGGACGTTGGAAGCCGCGATCGGGCTTTCGCGCTCGGCGATGCCGCCCTTGATCTGCTTGCCGGGGTTGGGGCGGGTGTGACGCTTGATCATCATCACGTGCTCCACCAGGATCTTGCCGGTTTCGCGGTCCACCCGCAGCACGCGGCCGGTCTTGCCCTGATCGCGCCCGGAAATCACCTTGACGGTGTCTTCTTTCTTGATATCGATGCGAACCGGCTCGGCCGGCTTCCTGTGTGCTTTTGCCATCAAATTACCTCGGGGGCGAGCGAGACGATCTTCATGAATTTCTTTTCGCGCAGTTCGCGGGCCACCGGACCGAACACGCGGGTGCCCACCGGCTCGCCGGTTTCGTTGATCAGCACGGCGGCGTTGGAGTCGAACCGGATGTAGGTGCCGTCCTTGCGCCGCGTCTCCTTGCGCATGCGCACGATCACGCAGCGCACCACTTTGCCCTTCTTGACCTGCGACTCGGGAGTGGCCTCTTTCACGCTGGCGGTGACCACGTCGCCCAAACCGGCGCGCAGTCCCAGGTCGCCGCCGCGCGGCAGAATGCAAGAGAGCTTGCGCGCGCCGGAATTGTCGGCGACTTCGAGAATCGTTCGCATTCCAATCATAAAATCAGCTCCAGTTGCGGCGTTGGTTTTCGCCAGGCCGGCAAACCCGGCGGCAACCGCCGCCGGCGCTCGCTTATATCTTCACGTCCAGTTCCGCCGGTTGCACGGCCACCTGCGCGGCGCGGCGCACCACTTCGGCCAGCGTCCAGCGCTTCAGCTTGCTCAGCGGGCGGCATTCGACGATGCGCACCACGTCGCCCAGCCGGGCGGTGCCCTCTTCGTCGTGCGCGTAAAACTTCTTCCGCTTTCCGATGATGCGCCGGTAGAGCGGGTGCGGCACGCGGCGGCTCACTTCCACCACGATGGTCTTGGTCATCTTGGTCGAGACCACCTGGCCGACCTTCTCGTTCTTGATGCTCCCCTGCTGCTGTTCGGCCATCTATTTCTTCGCTCCCGGCGCCGGTTGCGCCTGCCCGGCCCCCGCCAGTTCCCGCTCGCGCAGCACGGTGAAAATGCGGGCGCGCGTCTTCCGCATGCTGCGGACCTTCTTCAAGCCGTCCATCTGCCCCATCGACATCTGAAAGTGGAGACGAAACAGTTGCTCTTCCATTTCGGCGAGCTGGCGCCGTAATTCCAGATCGTCCAGATCGCGAACCTTTTGCGACTTCATATCCTTACTCCGCGTTCTCCCGGGTAACGAACTTGGTCTTGATGGGCAGCTTGTGGGCCGCCAACTTCATGGCGTCGAGCGCCGTGGCGCGGTCCACGCCCTCCATCTCAAACAGAATCTTGCCGGGGCGAATCACCGCCACCCACTGTTCCGGCGCGCCCTTGCCTTTGCCCATGCGGGTTTCGGCGGGCTTCTTGGTGATCGGCTTGTCGGGGAACAGGCGGATCCAGACCTTGCCGCCGCGTTTGATGGAGCGCGTCATGGCGATGCGCGCGGCCTCGATCTGGCGGTCCGTGATCCAGGCGCATTCCATCGCCTTGAGACCGTACTCGCCGAACGATATGGTGGATCCGCGCCAGGCCTTGCCGGTCATGCGCCCGCGCTGCTGCTTCCTGAACTTGACCTTCTTTGGCATCATCATGGCGGTTTGCCCTCAGTTCC
>JBAVIH010000338.1:0-1687 GCA_049686695.1 Bryobacteraceae bacterium
GACTTACGGCGAGTGTTATCTGCCCGGGCGATCGAGCGACGAGGTTCTGATCTCGAGTCATGCCTGCCATCCATCCCTGGCGAACGACAATCTCTCGGGGTTGGCGGTGGCAACCTTTCTAGCGCAATCGTTGTGCGAGCAGGATCATCATTACTCGTATCGATTCCTGTTTATTCCAGGGACGATCGGGGCTATCACGTGGCTAGCGCAGAACCGCGAGAGAGTTGAGCGCATCAAGCACGGGCTGGTTCTGACGTGCATCGGGGACGCAGGTGGATTCCATTACAAGAAGAGCCGCCGCGGAAGTGCCACGATCGACCGGGCCGCGGCGCATGTTCTGCGCCACCAGGGCGAACCCTCCGAGGTTCTGGAGTTCTCCCCGTATGGTTACGACGAACGGCAGTACTGCTCTCCCGGCTTCAATCTCCCGGTTGGCTGCCTGATGCGGAGCGTTTGGGGCAGCTTTCCGGAGTATCACACTTCAGCCGACGACCTCGCGTTCATCAAGCCACTGCAACTGGCGGGATCGCTCCGCGCGTGCGCCGCCATCTTAGATGTACTGGAAGGCAACCGGCGATATCGCAACCAGTGCCCTTATGGTGAACCGCAGCTAGGACGGCGAAACCTCTACCGGTCTACAGGTGGCGAAACGCCCGGGCTGGAGATCTCGGCGCGCCTCTGGGTGCTGAATCTCTCCGACGGCGAGAACTCTTTGCTGGATATTGCGGAGCGTTCCGGTATCCCGTTCCCGGCAATCAACGATGCGGCGAGGTTGTTGTGCGCGGGTGGTCTGCTGGCGGTCGTTCCTGAGGATGCCGCAGGATAAACCTCC
Source organism: Bryobacteraceae bacterium (assembly GCA_049686695.1). Taxonomy (GTDB): domain Bacteria; phylum Acidobacteriota; class Terriglobia; order Bryobacterales; family Bryobacteraceae; genus Bog-375. The sequence continues at coordinate 833 of JBAVIH010000338.1, forward strand.
GGAACACTTCCATCGGGCAGGCTAGCACCAAGATCCCAAACTTTTGGACCCACGGTCTCCGCGAATCGTCTTGAGTGGAGATAACTGTTTAATCATCAATCTCTTGGCACGTTGACGAAGATTGGACTCTGGCGTGCTTGGTAGGCGGTGCCACATGCGATTACTATTGACTGGCCACAAAGGCTATATCGGCGCGGTTGCCGGGCCGATTTTGCGATCCGCCGGACATCAGGTTGTGGGTTTGGACACAGACCTGTTTGCGGGCTGCGAGTTCGGGCGACCGGCCGGCGAAATACCGGAGGTCCGCAGAGACATCCGCGATCTGACCAGAGCGGATCTCGATGGCTTTGACGCAGTGGTGCATCTGGCTGCGTTGTCGAACGATCCGTTAGGCAACCTCGACGGCGACCTTACTTACGACATCAACCACAGGGCCTCAGTCCGGCTGGCCGAATTGGCCAAAGAAGCGGGCGTGCGCCGCTTCGTTTTCTCCTCGTCCTGCAGCACGTACGGTGCAGCAGGGGACGCGATCCATGATGAAACCGCTCCGCTCAGCCCCGTGACAGCGTACGCCGAATCCAAGGTCCTGGTGGAGCGTGACCTGGCACGACTGGCGGACGAGCATTTTAGCCCGACTTACCTGAGAAATGCGACCGCTTATGGAGCGTCTCCCAGACTAAGGCTGGATGTTGTCTTGAACGACCTGGTGGCCTGGGCGCATACCACTGGCAAGGTGTATATCAAAAGCGATGGGACGCCATGGCGTCCCATCGTGCACATTCGGGACATTACCGCGGCGATCGTGAGCGTGCTCGAAGCTCCGCAGGACGCCATTCACAACGAGACTTTCAATGT
>JBAVIH010000339.1:0-2233 GCA_049686695.1 Bryobacteraceae bacterium
GCCACGGATGGCGCCGATTTTCCGCCCACCGCGGCGGCGTAAATCGAGCCGTCCGCCGCCACCGCCACTGCGGTCACTTCTTTCTTCGGCATCTGGTAAAGGACGAAGCCCTCGCCGGCGGGCGATACGCGCAATACCAGGCCGCGCGGTTCGGTGCCCACGATCAGGTTGCCCTTCGCGTCCAGCGTCATCGACCGCACGTGGGTTTCATCGGCGTGAAAAAAGAGAGTGCCTTTGCCGTCGGGCGTGACGCGGTGGATTTCGCCCGGGTCGCCGGTGGCCACGTAGAGGTTGCCCTCCGCGTCGAATTCGAGCGCCCAGATGTACTTGGTCTTGGGTTCGAAGAAAACTTCGGGCTTGGCTTTGCCTGCGATGCGGTAGACCTTGCCGTCGGGCGAGGTGGCGGCGTACACGCGGTCCTTGGCGTCGATGGCGATGGCCTGCACGGCCAGGCCGTCCAGTTCCGCCGCCAGCTCGCCTTTGCCGCCGGGCGAAACGCGGAAGAGCTTGGCGTTCGAGCCCCCGCCGAGGTAGAGCACGCCCTTGGAATCGCGCGCCAGCGCCCACAGGTAAGGGAGCGAGGTGTCGTACATCTCGTGCAACGCGGGCGCCAGCGTCACCAGGCCGTCGCTGCGCAGCGACAGTTTCTTGACGTTGCCTTTTTCGAAATCGGCGTATTCGCTCTGCGACCAGAAGCGGGTGTCGCCCGCGTGGAGCGCGGCGCAGGCGGCAAAAACCCCCGCCGCGCGACGAAGAAGAATCGGTAGTCGGTTCATATAGAGAAATGCCGGCGCGGAGAATTAGCCCGGAGGGCGACAGAGAGTAGCCCACGGCGTGAGCCGTGGGTTCGGGTCACAACCAAAATAGCCCCCGGATGGGGGCGTAAGAACTCTGCCGGTGAGTGGTTCTTGCGCCCCGTTCCGGGGCTCTCAGAGCGCTCACCCACTTCCCTTGGCTCACGCCTTGGGCTATGTTCTTTCGCCCTCCTGGCTCGGCCGGTCGGCGGCGAGTTAGCGCTTAACGGGGTCCGCCCCGCGAATCCAAGCGGCGTCTTCATTTGACGTGGATGTGAAGCGAGAAGCTGCCGGTGACCACGTAATCGAACGGCAGCGCGGTCTGCTCCACGGCGGTTTCCGGCGTGGTGATCAGCGAACGGCCCGGCGAGCGGCCGGCCTGCATCACGTTGAGCACCGAGCCCGGCAGGCTGGGCATGGTCTTGTCGTCATAGTATGCCGTTGGACTCGATTCCACCAGCGAAACGTACAACCGGTTGTTGGAGCGCTCCTGGTTCAGCAGCGAAACCGTTTCGGGGATGTCCATAAAGTGGCTCATCATGCCCGCCATGTTCTGCATGCGGTTCACCGTGTCGGCGTCGCTCAGCAGGATGCGGTGGTCGCCCTTAGCCAGGCTTTCCGGAATGCGGATGGTGAAATCGCGCTCGATCGGGTCGCCGCGGTAGGGCCGCAGGAACACTTTGACCGGCAGCGTCTGCCCGGCTTCCACATCGGTATCCCCCACCCACGCGTTTTCGATCGCCGCGATCCGCCGCTCCGGCAGCAGATCCACCGTCACGTTGACCCGCTTCACTTCCGGCGTACCAACGTTGTTCAGGTACAGCCGGTTGAACTTGTCGCCGAACCAGCCGGCCAGGATCATCGAGGCGGGCATGGGCATCTCGCCGGAGGTCTGCATGGTGGATAGCGCGATGTTGCGGTCGCCGTTCATCTCCACCTGGCCGCTCAGCCGGTAAGTGGCTTCGTCGGCGAACTCGTTCAGCTCCGACACCGAATTATACAGCGTCAGCATCATCAGGTAAGGCGTCCACTTCTGCTGCACGAAGACGTGGAAGTGAAACTCTTTTTCGCGGGTGGTCCGGTTCTTATCGTCGAAAGCGCGGACGCGCACGTCCACCGGAATCGTCCGGCTGACGCCGCCGAGCACCCCCTCGATGCCGCTGTGCCGGTCCTGATCGAGCGCGCCGACGATCCCGGTCGCGTTGGCCATCTTGTTCGGCTGGTAAGTCGAGGCCAGCGTCATCAGCACTTCGCCCTTGCTCATCGGCATGTCCACCGGCCCGAGATTGAAGAAGGGATGCCCGAAGGCGAGCACGCGCTTGCCGTCGTTGTAAGTCACCGTACCGAGGCCGGTGACGGTCAGATCGCCGTCCACCAGCACACCGGCCACCGCCTCGCCCGGATTGAGCGCGTGTTGCCAGCCCGGCGCAGGCTGGCCG
>JBAVIH010000340.1:0-3815 GCA_049686695.1 Bryobacteraceae bacterium
GCGCTCGGTCGCAACGGCAAGCAGGCACGCGCCCGCCACAATCGCCGCCGCGCCGCCGAGCACCTTGGCCCGCTCACGCGCGCTGGAACCGCGCAGTTCGTTGAACAACAACCAGCCCCAGAACAATCCCACCAGGCTGTTGATGTTCCACAACGGGAACGCGATCGCCAGTCCCACGTCGCGAATTGCGAAGACCGTCAGCGTGTTGGCGACGGCCCACAACATACCCGCCAGAATGGCCCACACGACCAGGTGCGGCTTTTGCTTCAGGTCCAGCCACACATAGCTGGTGCCCTTGAGCGCCATGGGCACCGTCCAACGGGCGACGAACACGCCAGCCACCATTCCCAACGAGATGATGAAGGGCGAAAAACCCATCGTCACCAGCTTGGTGGGAGCCTCGGCCCCGCCCAGCCACGCACCGGCGGCCAGGCCGCAGGCCACGCCCAGGCGGTGCAGAGAACGGGTGGTCCCGGAAGTCTGCGCCGGCTGGCTCACGGCTTCACCTCAACACCAACAGCAGCGCAGTCCCCGCCACCAATACGATCACGGGGACCCAGAAGTGCATGTCCGTCACGATGGCGCGCAGAGTGGGGTGTTTCCCGCCGGCGATCATGCGGGAACCTCAAACGATGTGGCGGCCAGCGCCGCCAATCCCGTTTTTATTTTCATAAGACCCGAAGCGCTCGACCGGCCCGCATCGCGACTGGCCGGGAAAGTAACGAGTGTACACCCGGCGGCTTCCCGCCGCGAAACTCGCGCGCCGTCGGGCAGCTCGGGACGGTACACTAAGAGCCGGCGCATCTCGCCCGGCGACATGATGAAGGAAAGCTGGAGGAAAACGATGAAGAAGAAGATGATGATGGTTTCCGCGGTTGCGGCTCTCGGGCTGCCACTCGCCCACGCGGCAGATCCACCGGAAATGAAGGAGGGCCTCTGGTCGGTCCATAGCCAGTCGATCGACAGCCCCGGAGACAAAAAGAGCGAGGGAACGTACACACTTTGCCGCAATCATGCCTTTGACCAATCGGTACGCGCTAAGGCAAAAGACATGAAGGGATGCACTAAGGTCAGCGAGAGTTTCGTGGGCGGCAAGTATTCGAGCGAGTCGCACTGCGTGCTCGCAGGCACGGTTATCGATAGCAAGGGGACGACCACCTTTCAGGGCGATACGTCGACCCACTCCGAGAGCCATGCCACTTATACTCCGCCGCTGCACGGCATTAGTGGGATGACGATGATCATGGATCAGAAGTATGTTGGCAGTTGCCCGGCCGGCGTCCAGCCGGGGGACCGGACGAATGCGGACGGCACAGTACTCCATTTAGGGAAGCACTGAGACCGGTTGGGGTGAGCGCTTCGGTCCAGCCGGCGTGATGCTAACCTGAACGGCAACGAGGTACCCATGGCAATGGATCGCAGGCAGTTCGTGATGACTTCCACCGGTTGGGCCGTCGCCGCGCCGGGCGCGGTTGCGGCGCTTCCCGGCGGGCAGAATGGCGCCGCCAGCCCCAAGCCCTATGGATCGGGCCACTTTGGCGAATGGGTGCAGGACGAGTTCGGGCTGCCGGCGTTTCATTACACCTGCGACCAGACCGCCGATCCGCTCGCCGTCAGCCCGGTGACTCCCGGCATTCTTTCTCCCACCGATCACGTGCACCAGGTGGGCAACGACCGCATCACCGCTATCGTCTCCAACTACGGCCACGTGCGCGTCCGCCAGGATGAAGGCGCTCCCAAGTTCCTGAACGACTACGTGCCGGAGATGAGCCAGTTTTCCGGCGGCTTCGGCTATCTCACCGATGGCAAGGAGACGCTGAGCACTTTGTATCCGTCTCTTGGCGCGAGCTTCGATCGCGTGTTCGGCGCCGGCTATCTGCGGAAGAAAGTCTCGCGTGGCGCTTACAGCGTCGATCAGGTGATCTGCGCGCCCTTCGGCGACGATCCCGTGCTGCTCTCCCAGGTGACGATCGCCAATCACGGCGCCGCTCCGGCGGCTTTGCGATGGATCGAATATTGGGGCACGCTGGTATACGAGTTTTCCTTCCGTCCATTCGTGGAGATGTTTGCGGGCTTAAGCACGCCGGTGAATCTGCGCCGCGCTTTCGGCAAGCGATTCACGCATCGCTTTCGCGCACTGGACGGCAACCACGGCTTGCTGGAGTCCAAGCAGTTCTCCGGGCGCGAACCGGAGGAGGAAGCCGCGTGGCAGCGGGCGAAGGCCAACCTGGCGGCCCATCCCAACTCTTTTCTTGGCGCGATTCCGGAAACCGTGCCGGAGGCTTGGTACGACGATTTGAACCCTCCCGCGACTTTCCTGATTTCGCTCGATGCGCCGGCCAGCGGGTTCAGCGCCAACGGGAAGGCTTTTTTCGGATCGGGCGGCGCCGCGAAGCCGGATGGCATCGGCCGTGCGCTGGATGGCGACTTGGCATCGAGCGACCCGAAGAGCGCGCTGCTGCTCGAACGCGCCATCAACCTCGCGCCGGGTGAGCGGACCACGCTATGTTTTCTCTACGGTTACTTGCCGGCCGGCTTCGATCTCGATTCGCTGTCCGCGAAATATCGCGCGCGCGCCGCCACTACCTGGAAGGATTCGAGCGCCCAATGGAAAAAGAGCGGGATGCGTTTCAGCGTCGGCTCCGACCCGTGGGTGGAGCGAGAGACGATCTGGAATCACTATTGCCTCCGCAGCAGCCTGACTTATGACGACTACTTCCACGAGCACATCCTCAACCAAAACGGCATTTATCAGTACGTGATGGGATTCAACGGCGCGGCCCGCGATCCGCTGCAACATTGCCTGCCTTTCTTATTCAGCGATCCGGAAATCGTGAAGGCGATCCTTCGCTACACGCTGAAAGAGGTCCGCCCGGATGGGTCGATTCCGTATGCCATGGTGGGCCACGGCGCGGTGGCTCCCATGGTCACCGATAACTCGAGTGACATGCCGCTGTGGCTGCTCTGGACAGCCAGCGAATACGTGCTGGCGTCGCGCGACAAGGCTTTTCTCGACCAGGAAGCTCCCACCTGGCCTCTCTACGGACCAACCGCCGGAAAAGAGCGTGTGCGCAAGCTGCTCGAGCGGTGTTACCGTCACGAGGTGGATGGCGTTGGCGTGGGCGCGCATGGCGTGATGCGCATGCTCAACGACGATTGGAACGACGGCCTGCTCGGCGTGTGGGCGCAAAAAGCGTTTAAGGAATGCGTGGAGCAGGGCGAGAGCGTGCTGAATTCGGCGATGGCCGCCTGGGTCTTCGATCTCTACGCCCGGCTGCTCACTTATGCCGGCGATGCGCTGCTGGCGGCGCACGCGCGCAAGAGCGCGGAAACGCACCGCGCCGCGGCTGCCAAACAGTGGACGGGTAAATGGCTGCTCCGCGCGTGGCTCGGTCCCACCTTGGGATGGGTGGGAGAAAGCACGCTGTGGCTGGAGCCGCAGCCTTGGGCGCTGCTGGCCGGAGTGACCACGCCCGAACAGAGCCGCGAGTTGGTGCGCACGATGGATGAGTTACTGCGCCGCCCGTCGCCCATCGGCGCCGTGCAGATGACTCAGGGGCCCGATGCTCCCAAGGGCGGCGTTTGGGAGCCGGGTACTTCAGTCAGCGGCGGAGTATGGCCTTCGCTCAATCAGACTCTCGTTTGGGCGCTGGCGCGGCACGATCCCGCCATGGCTTGGGACGAGTGGAAGAAGAATTCGCTAGCCTGCCACGCCGAGAATTATCCCGGCATCTGGTACGGCGTCTTGAGCGGCCCCGACACCTATAACTCGGCGCTCAGCAAGCATCCGGGCGCGACGGTCGATAACCTCTATT
>JBAVIH010000341.1:0-6459 GCA_049686695.1 Bryobacteraceae bacterium
TCCGGCGCGATCATCCAACTGGTGTCGCCGCTGCGGTCGGAAGGGCCGCCGGCGAATCCGGTGTCGACGCTGCCGGGCATGATGGTCGCCACGCGAACGTTTTCGTAGCGGTGATCGAGCATGAGAGCCTCGCTGAACCCGTTGAGGCCGAACTTGCTGGCGTTGTATCCGGCGCCGCCGCTAAATGCGTTCTTGCCGGCCAGGCTCGAGATGTTGACGATGAAGCCGCCGCCGCGCTGGCGGAACCGCGCCAGCGCTTCGCGCGAGCAATAGAACGGCCCGTTCAGGTTGAGCTCGATGTTGCTGCGCCACTGTTCGGGCGTCAGGTCCGCGACTTTGCCGAAGACGCCTTGACCCGCGTTGTTCACCAGGATGTCCAGCCCGCCGAACTCGCGGTCCACGGCCGCGAAAAGACCGCTCACCTGGTCGACCTCGGTCACGTCGGCCGCGAAGCCGATCACGCGGCCCAGCGGCCGCAGCGCGCCCAGCGCGGTTTCGACCGATTGGTTGCTGCGTCCGCAAATGGCCACCGCCGCGCCTTCTCGAAGCAAGCGCTCCGCGATGGCGCGTCCAATGCCGCGCGTGCCGCCCGTAACCACCGCCAGCTTTCCCGAGAGAGTTTCCATATGCGAGATTTTATCCTGGATTTGCCCGCACCGCGACGGCGAGCGCGCTACAGTGGTTTTGATGACAATGGCAGCCGAAACTCCCGATGAGGAACTGGTCCGCGGCGCACAGTCCGGAAACTGCGAGGCCACCGAACTGCTCCTCACCCGCCATCAGCCCTGGATCTTCAATCTCGCGGTTCGCATGCTGCTGCGCCGCGCCGACGCGGAGGATGCCACGCAGGATGTGCTCATCAAGGCCCACAAGGCGCTGCCCGGATTCCGCGGCGAGAGCGGATTTCGAACCTGGCTGTATCGCATTGCCGTCAACCACATTCTGAATATCAAAAAGGCCGCCGATCCGATTTGCTCGTTCGAGGACGCCGCCCGCGGCCTGCGGCAGGTTCCCGACCTCGATCCACCGGACCCACGAACCGTGCCGGTCCCGGTGGAGATTCTGATCGAAGAGACGAAGATCTGCTGTACGATGGGAACCCTGCTCTGCCTCGACGGCCGGCAGCGGCTCGTGTTCATCCTGGGCGAGATCTTCGGCGTCGGCGACCGGGTCGGCGCGGAGATCGTGGACGTAACTCCCGAGAACTTTCGCCAGATCCTGTCGCGCGCCCGGCGCGATTTGTACGAGTACCTGCGCGGCAATTGCAGCCTGGTGAATCCCGGCGCGCACTGCCAGTGCGCGAAGAAGACGCGCGCCTTTATTCAGGGCGGCTTCGTCGACCCGCAAAAGCTGCAATTCACGTCGCGACACCAGCGCAAAGTGCGGGAGGTCGCCGGCCGCAGGACCGGCGAGTTGATGGATGCATACATGAACGTGGCCGCGCAGGTGTATCGGGACCACCCGTTCTACGAACCGGCCGAGCAGGTGGCGGCGCTGCGCCGGGCTTTGCAAACGGTCACGCTGGAACCACCGGCCTGATTTTTCTGGCGCCAACTGTCACAGGGCCATACGCGGCTTGTCCAATCTGGTAGAGGTGAATGAAATGAAGATGGCGATTCTGGCTTGCGCGGCCGCGGCCGCGTTGTGCGGCTTGCTGGCGGCCGCCGATTCGAATGAAGCGGCCGCGCGCGAGATCCTCGCGTTGGAGCGCAGTGCGTTGGATGGCTGGCAGGTGGGCAATCCCGGCCCGCTGCTGGCGATATCGGACCCCGAGATCACTTACTTTCATGTCATGACAGACAAGCGCCTGGATGGCCTGCCGGCCGTGAAAGCGCTCTTCGAGGGCTACCGCGGCCGGCCCTTGTTCGACAGTTACGAGATGGCCGACCCGAAAGTGCAAGCCGGCGGCGACAGTGCGGTCCTGACTTATATTCTGGTGCGGCACATCGGGACGGCGTCCACCCGCTGGAATGCATCCCAGGTCTACCAGCGAAAGAAAGAGGGCTGGCGCATTGTTCATTCGCACTGGTCCGTCACCAGGCCCGCGGAACAGTAGACATGCAGGGAGGAACGAGACATGCTTCCAAACGCTTTCATCGGCAAGCTTGAGGCGCCGGCGGCCGACGAACTTACGGCTGTGCTGGGCCCAGCCAAGGTGTACTGGGACCAACTGCTGGCCCGGCTGGCGGCCGAATCGAACCTTGTCGTCGAGGAGTGGAATTCGTCTTCCCCCAGGTACGGATGGAGCCTGCGCCTGAAAGTGAAGAAGCGGAACATTGTGTATTTGGGGCCGAGCCGCGGCGGCTTCAACGTAGCATTCATACTTGGCGACAGAGCAGTCGAAGCGGCGCGCCACAGCACGCTTCCCCGAAGAATCGTCAAGCTCGTCGAGGAAGGCACGCGGTATCCCGAGGGAACCGCGGTTCGTCTGGAAGTGACCGGGGCCAGAGACATCCCCGCGATCGTAAAGCTGGCCGCCATCAAGCTCCAGAACTGACCGCAGCCTTCTATTCCGGATGTGGCGTCCGCACGGCCCGTAGCGCGGCGACGGACTCCTTGGCCTTTTCGAGCAGCAAGCCGTGCTCGGCGCTCGCGCCAACGAAGCGCATGCCGCGCTCGGCCCAGGCTTTCGCCATGGCCACGCTGCGCGTCTGGATGCCGGGCGTCACGCCGTGGCGCTGGCACTTTTCGATCAGGCCTTCCACCGTACGGATCAACAGCGGGTTCTCGAATTCGCCCGGAATGCCAAGCGCGATCGAAAGGTCCGCCGGCCCTACCATGATCACGTCCAGGCCGGGAAGATCGAGCAGTTCGTCGGCGTTCTTGATAGCCGTCACGGTTTCGAACTGCACTACCGCCAGCGTGTTGCGGTTCTGGTGCTCGATGATCTCCGCGAAGCTGTGCGCTTCGTATCCCGTCATGGTGGGATTGACGCCGTAGCCGCGCTTGCCCCGCGGCGGAAAGCGCAGCCAGCTCAAAGCCTCGGCCAGGACGCGCTTGTCTTCCACGCGCGGCAGGATAATGCCCTGCGCGCCCGCGTCCAGCAGCCGCGCCACCAGCGAGTACAGCAACTCCCCCACGCGCACGATCGGTGTGATGCCGGCCTCGAGCGACGCGCGGATCATATCCTGCACGGTTTCCAGATCGAAGGCGCCGTGTTCCATGTCGATGAACACGTAGTCGAAGCCCGCCGCGGCGAACGCCCGCGGAATCTCCGCCGACCGGTACACCTGCAACCCGCATCCGTAAACCGTTTCGCCCCGCGAAAGCCGCTCCCGGGTCTGATTGATCCTCATGCCGCCCGCTCCCTTCCTGAGCCTGAACCCGCAGAACCATGCTAGCCCGGATTTCCGCCGGAGAGAAAGTGGCGGGCCTGCCATCCAGTTCCCAGCCCGCCGCGCCCCCGAGGGGCTAAGTGGGATGCCTGCCGCCATACCTCGTGCAATTCGAAGGGAGTATCTAAAGGATTCCGCGGCGCCGGCCGATTAGATCCCTGTGTTGAGAGAAAGTGCCTCACCGAAACATAACTTGCGAGAAGGTGTGAGGAAGTTCGGGCCCGATGCACTACTTTGCTGCAACCGGAGTCCTTGGGTTCCGTGGAGGAAAAACGAATGCAAGATCAGGATGTAATTCGTGAATTCTTAGTCGAGAGTCATGAAAACCTCTCGCGCCTGGATCAGGAGCTGGTCGAACTCGAGAAGCACCCGAAGGATGCGGAGCTGCTGGCCAGTATCTTTCGCACGATTCACACCATCAAGGGCACATGCGGCTTCCTCGCGTTTTCGACTCTGGAAAGAATCGCCCATCAGGCCGAGAGCCTCCTGAGCCAGTTGCGCGATGGCGAGCGGGAACTCAGTCCATCCTTGGTGTCCCTCATCCTGGATACGGTCGACGCCACGCGAAAGGTGCTGGCTTCCATCGAAGCGAGCGGTGAGGAAGGTCCCGACAGTTTCGAGGAACTGACCGAGCGTCTCCACGTCGCCTCGCGGTTGCCGGACGGCATTCAGGTCCAGCCCGGTCCAGCGGCGGACGGCGACGGCTCCTCCGAGCATCCCGAAGGCAAGCAGCGCGACGACGACACCGCCAAGTCCTCCGCCGTGGCCGATGCGAACATCCGGGTTGGCGTCGGGTTGCTGGACAAGCTTATGGATCTGGTGGGCGAGCTGGTGCTGACCCGCAATCAGATTCTCCAGTTCAACACTGAGCGGGAAGATGCCGCCCTCAACGTGACTTCGCAGCGGCTCAACCTGATCACCACCGAATTGCAGGAGGGCGTCATGAAGACGCGCATGCAACCCATCGGGATGGTCTGGAACAAGCTGCCGCGTGTCGTGCGCGACATGGCGGTGGCCCTCGGCAAGCAGATCCGCCTGGAGATGGATGGCGCCGAGACGGAACTCGACAGGACCATCATCGAGGCCATCAAGGACCCGCTGGTTCACCTGGTCCGGAACTCGTGCGACCACGGTGTCGAGTCGCCGGAGACCCGCGTTCGTGCGGGCAAGCCGCCACAAGGAAGGCTGACCCTGCGCGCCTATCACGAAGGCGGGCAGGTCAACATCGAAATCGGCGACGACGGGGCGGGAATCGACGTCGCCCAGGTGAAGCAGAAGGCTGTCGAAAAGGGGCTTTTGCGGCCGGAACAAGCCGAGAAGCTGACGGATCGGGAGGCGCTGAATCTGGTCTTCCAGCCCGGCTTTTCGACGGCGAAAACGGTCACCAACGTTTCGGGCCGCGGCGTCGGCATGGACGTCGTCAAGTCCAACATCGAGAAGATCGGCGGCGTCGTCGACGTTTTCAGCCGCCCCGGCGAAGGCACCACGGTCAAGCTCAAAATACCTCTCACCCTGGCCATTATTCCCGGCCTGGTGATCACGAGCGGTGGCGAGCGATTCGTGATTCCCCAGGTCAGTCTGCTCGAGTTGATCCGCCTGGAGGGAGATTCCGGAGAAAAGCACATCGAGCGTGTGCACGGAACACCGGTGTACCGCCGCCGCGGTAGTCTTTTGCCCATCGCTTACCTGAATCAGGTGCTGGGGCTCCAGTCGGCTGAGCGGGCCGACGTGGTGAGCATGGTGGTCCTGCAGGCGGAGGACCGGCAGTTCGGGCTTGTCGTGGACGGTATCAACGACACCCAGGAAATCGTGGTCAAGCCCCTGGGCAAGCAAATGAAGGGGCTGACCGTCTACGCCGGCGCTACCATCATGGGCGATGGCCGCGTCGCCCTCATCCTCGACGTGCTGGGCATCGGCCAGCGCTCCGGCGTGCTGGCTGAATCCCGCGAGCAGGCCCGCGCCGCAACCGAACAGAAGACCCAATCGGGGATCGAGCAGCAGCGGTTGCTCCTGTTCCGGGCAGGTTCCTTCGAGCGCCTGGCCGTTCCGCTTTCGCTCGTCGCCAGGCTCGAGGAGTTTCCGCAATCGTCCATCGAGCATGCCGGCGGATGCCAGGTGGTGCAATACAGGAACCGCATCCTCCCGCTGATTCCCCTCCGGGCCGTACTCGAATCCGATGCGCCCGATCACGACCGGACGGCCGATCCGGTGCAGGTGATCGTTTTCAACGACGGCGAACGCAGCGTGGGCGTGGTGGTCGACCAAATCCTGGACGTCGCCGAAGAGGCGGTCACGGTGCGCCAGAAGACGGGCCGCAAGGGTCTCCTTGGGTCGGCGGTGGTGGGCAAGCACGTCGCGGATTTCCTCGATCTCAACCAGGTCATTCGGACGGCTGCGGAAGATTGGTTTCAGTCCGCGGGTGGGTCCGCGAACGGCAAGAGGATACTGGTCGCCGAAGCCTCCGCATTCTCGCGAGGCCTGATCCGGAGCGGCCTGGACATGGTCGGCTACCGGGTCCTGGAAGCCGCCAATCTGGACGAGGCGATTCGCGGCCTGGAGCAGCACCCGGTCGACATCGTAGTAACGGCGCTCGATCTTCCTCCCGACGGCAGTTCCGCTCTGCTCACCGCGATGCGCCGCCGCACCGAGTGGCAGAAAATCCCGATCCTGGCGCTGGCGGACTCTGCCGCGCAGGCGCGGGCGCGAGCCGGCCAAACTGGGGACTTCCAGGATTGCCAGGTGAAGTTCGACCGGGAGGCCATGCTCGAATCGATAGCGCGGCTGGCCTCCACGCTGGCCTCCGCAGAGGCGGCGCCGGTGTGCGTGGGAGAGGAGCGATAACCGATGGTGACCGATACCACAACCGTGAAATCCGGACTGGCGCAGGCCAGCGGACAGTTCTCCACATTTTTCGTCGCCGACTTGTTCTTCGGCGTGGATGTTCTCCGCGTCCAGGAAGTGTTGCGCTTCCAGCAGATGACCCGCGTGCCCCAGGCCCCTGATGTCATCGAGGGCCTGATCAACTTGCGCGGCCAAATCGTCACCGCCATCGATATGCGGCGGCGGCTCCGGTTGCCGCCGCGCGCCGGGGGCCAGACGCCGATGAACATGGTGGTCCGCACCG
>JBAVIH010000342.1:0-3147 GCA_049686695.1 Bryobacteraceae bacterium
AGCTTGAGCGCGAACTGAATCCGCCGCGGGTCCTGCGCGGAGACCACCTGGCCGAAAGTGGGCGACCCGAGGAAATTGTCGGGCAGATTGAAATTCGTGTGATTCAAGGCGTTAAAGAACTCCGTGCGGAATTGGACGCTGAGCCGCTCGCTGACGGCGGTGTTCTTGACGATCGAGACGTTCACCGCCTGTAAGCCTGGGCCGCTGAGAATGTTGCGGCCCGCGTTGCCGAAACTGCCATAGGGCGGAGTCGTGAAGGCCGCCGTGTTGAACCACTCCTGCGGCGTGGGATTCGAAAGCAGCGGATTGCCGGCCACATTCGGCCGGCCGTTGGCGCCGAAACCCAATTGCGAAATGCCGGTATTCGAGTTGTCGTCATCCGGCAGCAGCGCAACCGTGAACGGCTGGCCGGTCTGGAATGTCAGCACGCCGAAACTCTGCCAGCCGCCCAGCCACCGATGGCGCTTGAAGAACGGCAGATCGTACGCGTAGCTGAGCGTGAAGCGGTGGCGGATGTCGAAATCGGAGCGGCCCCGTTCCGCGCTCAGATTGTAACTGTTCTGGGGGAAGTTGGGATCGCCGGTCGTATTGAAGAACCCCGAGGCGTCGTCAATCGACTTAGCGTAGGTATAGGACGCCAGCAAAGACAATCCCCGCCAAAGACGCTGTTGGAGCCGCGCCTGCAGGCTGTTATAAGTCGAGTTAGCCTGTGACTCGATGATGTCGATTTCGGAAAAGTTCGGATTCGGACCGGGGTTCTCTTGATTGACGGAAGGTTGCGGCTGGTCGATATTGCGCGAATCGATGAGATGCGTGCCCTTCGATCCGACGTAGGCGATCTCCAGCACCCGCGATCTTCCAAGCTGCCGCTGCACGCCGAGATTCCACTGCTGCACATAAGGTGTGTGCAGGTTACTCTGGAACGTGATCGCCGATCCGGGATAGGGAAACGGGAAATTACTGGGGAACGGATCCGACAGCGACAGGTTGACTAATCCCTGAATCGGATAATAGAGATTGAAATTGTAATAGGGCGCGCTGAAGTACAGACCTTCGCCGGGCGCGAGCGAGGATTGGTCGTAATGAACCCCGTACGCGGCCCGGAGAACGGTTGTATCCCGCCCGCCTGGAGACCACGCCAAACCGATCTGCGGAGCGAAGTTATGATAGTCCGAATGATATCCGCCCCGGGGGAATCCGCTCTGTCCCAGTTGGACCAGCGAGCCGGTGGCCTGGTCGTACACATCTGCGCGATTGGCGGCATCGACGGCGGGTGAGTTGTACTCATAGCGTAATCCCAGCGTCAACACTAAGTCCCGGCGCAGGCGCCATGTGTCGGCGGCGAAGAAGTCATAGCTGCGGGTGCGCAGGTGTTCCGGATTGTTTTCCGTCGCTCCGCCGGTCTCCGTGGGAGCGCCGAGTAATAACTCCTCGAGCGGGTTGCCCAACAGCAGACCGGTGAAATTGAAGAATCCGCGCGATTCGATATCACGATAGGCGTTCTGTTGCAAAAGGCGGAAGTCGAATCCGAACTTGACCAGGTGCCGGCCGCGCACCCAGGTCGCGCTGTCGGCGATCTGATAGGTGTTGGTGGTTCCATGCTCGGGAGTAGTGGGATCGTCGCCTATGGGTGAAAAGCCATTCACCGAGGTCAACGTCAATCCCCAATCGCGCAGATTCGTCGAAAGCTCGGGCAAACCGAGCTGTCGATTGACGCTGGTTCCCTGGCCCTGCTGGTAATCGCCGTTCGAGACTCGATTGAAGGCCAGCCGTAAGTCATTCAGCAGCGCCGGCGTGAAGATATGAGTCTCTCCCAAAGCGACATTCTGCGCGCGGCTGGGAACCTGGATGCCGTAACCCGGAATTGACGAGTCTCCCGCCGAGCCGGCGAACGGATCGAATAAGTTATCGTCCACGAAGCTATAGCGTGCGAAGAAAGTGTCGGACTGCCGGAAGGCATGGTCCAGCCGGATGTCGAACTGATTCTGATTGTCGGTGAGCGAAGGCGAGGATACGAAATTCGCTCCGGTTACGTTGCGGTCCGGCAGCGGATAGAGGGCAGCAATCGCCACGCCCGTGGGGTTCAAGTAATACTGGGGAACAATGTTACCGGGAAGCGGCTGCCCGCTGGTAGGATCGATCGCCACCAGGTTGCTTTGCGAAAAGTCGCCATTGCGTTCCGCCAGGGTCGGCACATTGGTCACCAGCGTCTGCCCGGCCGCCGTCCGCGTGCCCTGGTAATCGACGAAGAAGAACGTCCGATCCCTGACCAGCGGGCCGCCCAGCGTTCCGCCGAACTGGTTGCGCCTGTACAACGGCGCCGGCTGACCGGAGGGCGCGAAGAAGTTGTTCCCATCGAGCGCTCCGTCGCTGAGGAACTCGTACGCGGTGCCGTGAAACTGGTTGCCGCCGGAGCGCGTGACTACGTTGATCTGTCCGCCCGCGTTTCTGCCGAAGCTCGAGTCATAAGTGGAAGTCGCGACTTCGAACTCGCGGATCGCATCCACCGGCGGGGTCACGCTGACGCCGTTCAGCTTAGGATCGCCATTGTAGGCTCCGTCCAGCAGAAAGTTGTTGGCGTCCTCGCGCGCTCCATTGACGCTGATCGAGAAAGCGCCGCGGACCGATCCCGCCGAGCCTTCGGCCGCCGGCGCGACCCCTGGCAGCAGCAGGCTGAGCTCGAAGAAATCGCGCCCGTCGAGAGGAATCCCAAGCACCTGCCGGTTGTCGATGACGCCGCCCATCGCCGGCGATTCCGGCCGCACCAGCGGCGCGATTCCGGCCACATCGACAGTTACCTTGCCTGCCGCATCCAAGCCAAGCTCCACGCGAATCTTCTGGTCCTGATCCACCTCCACGATCAACGTCCGGGTGTACTTCAGAAAGCCCTGGTGTTGGGCTTCCAAGCGATATTCGCCTGGCGCGACGCCGGTAATCGTGAACTCACCTTGCGCGTCGCTGGCCGCGCTCCTTTGTGCGCCGGTTTCCTGGCGGGTCAAGGTGACGGTCGCTCCCGATACATGCGCGCCGCTCGGGTCCACAATCACCCCTCTCACGACGCCCGCGATGGTTTGAGCGTGCGCCGTCCCGATCAAGACGATAACGGCGATCGCCAGCCTTGACAGGCCCATCGGTCCGGCGTGCGCG
>JBAVIH010000343.1:0-4339 GCA_049686695.1 Bryobacteraceae bacterium
CCGCGACCGTCAGGGAGCGGTCGTATGCTCAATGAGGCTTGGCCCGCTCGCCGCCCGTATTCCATTCGACCGGGCGGATGGGGCCGACGCCGATGACGTAGCAGGCGGCTCCGCAGAGTGCGACGGCGGCGGCGACCAGGAAGGCCAGATAGAACTCGCCGGTGCGCTGGACGATCCAACCGGTGAACCACGGCGCGGCAACGCCGGACAGATTGCCGAATCCGTTTTGGAAGCTGGTCCACTTGCCCGCCGCGCGCGGACCGGCGAGCGTCTGCGTGATGGCGTAAACGTTGGAACTGAACAGGCCGTAGCACGCGCAGGTGAACATGAGCAGCGCCATGGCGGCGGTTTCGTTGCGGATGATGGCCACCGGCAGAATCAGCGTGGAAAGCGTGAGGCCCAAACCGGCGAAGGTCTTGCGCACGCGATTCGGAGTGTGGCCGCGCGCGATCCAGACGTCCGAGAGGCGTCCGCAGATCACCGCCGTAACGGCGATCAACAGATAAGCCACCGAGCCGACGTAGGCCATTTTGGTTTTCGAGAAATGGCGCTCTTTTTCCAGATACGGCGGCAGCCAGGTGAGCAGGAAATACCAGAAGTAGTTGGCGCAGAACAGCCCCAGCGCGGTGAACAGCGCCGGCCGCCGGAGCACGACAGCGAAGATAGAGGGCGCGGCGCGGTCCTCTACAGGCGTCGCCGAGACGCGGGCGCGCGGCATCCAAACCAGCCAGGGCGCCAGCCAAACCAGGCTGGCCCCGCCCAGAGCCAGGAAGAACACGCGCCAGCCGTAGTGCGCGATCAGCAGGCCGCCGAGCAGAGTGCCGAGCGCGGGACCGCACTTGGTGCCGGCATCGATCAACGCGTTCGCCAGGCCGCGATGATGCTCGGGATAGTGGTTCGCCAGGATGCGCGAATAGGCTGGATAGGCGATGGATTCGCCGGCGCCGAGCACCAGGCGCAGCGCGAACACGACGGCGAAGGCGTGCGCCGCGCCGGTGATGGCGGTGGCGCCGGACCACAGGAAAAAGCCCGCGGCGAGAATCCAGCCGGCGTCGAACCGATCCACCAGCCAGCCGGAAATGCCCAGCAACTGGCACGCGGCATAAGTCCAGAAAAAGGCCGACAACAGCAGGCCAAGCTGGTAGTTGGTGAAGCCGAGGTCGCGCTGGATGTTGGTGGCGCCGGCGGAAAGGTTGGCGCGGTCGAAGTAATTCAGAAACCCGGAAATGACGAGCAGCGCGAGGATCCGCCACTCCTTGCGGGATAACGCCGTGCGCACCGGAGCCGGAAGCACTGTCACAGCCCGCTATTCTAACCTTTGTGAGCGGCTCACTGCTAAACTGTGAACGGGGCATCGCCGACTTTGGCTCATTTGGTGGCACTGCTGCATGGACCTGAAGGAACTTCTGAACATATCCGGAAAGAAGTACGATTGGGACCGGGAACTGAACAACGACGCAGAGCTCAAACAGAACTGGAACATCGTGAGGGACTGGAGCGAGGAGAGCCGCTATGAGGCTGGCCGGATCGGCAGGGAAGCGGAGGAGCTGTATTCGGCAATAGAGGATCCGGCGCACGGAGTATTGGCATGTATACGAAAGTTCTGGTAGCGAAGGATTTCGAAGACGGCCGGAGACTGCTTGATGCGCTGCCTCCGTTCTTTCCGGTGATTGCGGCCTTCTGGTTGTACTTTGAAGAGGCAAACGAGTGGCGGCTGGTACTGGTATCTCCTGTGGTGGGAGAGCAGGGGAGCCGATTTGCGTACCAGGTCATTGAGAAAGTACTTTCGGATCGCCAGATCCCAATTCCGCTGGAGAACATATCTGTTCTGAGCAAAGTGAATCTCCGATACAAGCAAGTGCTCCAAGCCTTCAGAGGCGCTCCATCCGGTCTGACGGTGGCGCCGGCCGCTCCCAGCGTTTCGACGGCTGCGGACGCCTACGTGTATTTTGCTGAAGCGGCCGCCTGATCCGTTCGGAAGCGCACCCTCCGCCGATCGCGATAGAATGGGCGCTCCATGCCGGCCAATGGCACATACCTGGTCCTGCTCACGGCGGCTTCCATCGGGCTGCTGCTGTTTCTGATTCTGGGCGCCAAGCTGCACGCGTTTCTGGCGCTGCTGATTTCCAGCATGGCGCTCGGCCTGGCGGCGGGCATGCCGCCGGAAAAGGTGCTCAAGTCCATCCAGACGGGCTTCGGCGATTCGCTGGGGTTCATAGCGGTGGTAGTGGGTTTGGGCGCGATGATCGGCCGCTTCCTGGAAGTCTCGGGCGGTGGTGTGGCGCTGGCCGACTGGCTGCTCGGGCGCTTCGGGCGCGAGCGCGCGGCCTGGGCCATTCTGGTCGCCGCGTTCCTGGTCGGGCTGCCGATTTTCTTCGAAGTCGGCTTCATCATTCTGGTGCCGCTGGTGTGGAACCTGGCGCGCGAGACCAGGCGGTCGCTGCTCTATTACGGCGTGCCTATGGCCGCGGCGCTCACCATCACGCACTCGCTGGTGCCGCCTCACCCGGCGCCGGCGGCCGCGGCGCAACTGATGGGCGCCGATATCGGCCGGACGATTCTTTACGGCATTGCCGTCTCGATCCCGGTAGCGGTGGTGTCGGGCATTTTCTATGGCCAATGGATCGCGAAGCGCATCGACGTGGGAGTGCCGGAGATCGCATCGGCGGCGCCGCCGGCCGAAAGAGGAAACGCGCCGCCGGTGTGGATCGTGATCCTGCTGCTGCTGCTGCCGGTGGCGCTGATCTTCGGCGCCGCGCTGGCCACCATGGTGAACGTGCCGATGCGCGGCGTGGCGGTGTTTCTGGGGCACCCGTTCACCGCGCTGACGATTGCCGCGCTGGCGTCGCTCTACCTGTTCGGCTTGCGGCGCGGCGTTTCGCGCGAGCGGGCGATGAAGATGGCGGCCGACTCGCTGGCGCCGATGGGCGCGCTGTTGTGCATCATGGGCGGCGGCGGCGCATTCAAACAGGTGATCGTGGATTCGGGCGTGGGCGCGGTGGCGGGAAGGCTGCTGGTGACGTCGTCGGTGTCGCCGCTGCTGGTGGTGTTCGTGATCGCGATGGTGCTGCGGGTGGCGATGGGCTCGGCCACGGTCGGCATCATCAGCGCGGCCGGCATCGTGGCGCCGATCGTCAAGGGCATCCCCGGCTATAGCCCCGAAATCATCGTGCTGGCGCTGTGTTGTGGCGGGTCGGGCCCATCCCACGTCAACGATTCCGGCTTCTGGCTGGTCAATCAATACTTCGGAATGACGGTGCCGCAGACCCTCCGCTCCTGGACCGCGATGAAGATGATCGGCGCGTTCGCGGGCATCCTGATCGTGCTGGCCGCGCACGCGCTGCTGCGGTGACCGAGAGTTCTCTTGAACCGGGCAAGCCAAAAGCGCGCTTGGTGGGGCATGCTTTAGCTTGCCCGTATTCAAAGACCGATCGGCACTCGGGTCCTAACCAGCGTCTATACTGGTTGCTATGCCGATTCCGATTCAAGGTGTGGACCCCGCGCAAAACGAGTTTCTGGCCAGCCTGGAGGCCAAGTCGAAGCAGCCCAACGCGTTCTTCCGAGCCATGGCGCACCGGCCGGAAGCGCTGAGGAGTTTCGTGCCGCTGTACGGCGCGATTATGGGCACGGGCCCGGTGGAGAGGCGCGTGAAAGAGCTGGTATACCTGACCTGCTCCTATGCCAACCAGTGCGCCTTCTGCACGGCCGCGCACGTGGCGGGCGCGGGCAAGGCCGGCATCACCGCTGACGAGATGCGAGCGCTTCAGGCCGGCGATGACCAGCCGTTTCCGGCGGCTGAGCGCGCGGCGATTGCATATGCGCGCGATTTGACGCGCACGGCGACGGCCGCGGAATCGCGCGAAGCCCTGTTCGCGCATTTCACTCAGGAACAGGTCGTCGAGATCACGCTGGTGGCGGCGATGGCCAATTTCACCAACCGGTTCAACAACGGTTTGCGGATGCTGCCGGGAGCCTGATGCCGATCTTGAGCGGGATTCATCCGGTGGCCGAAGCGCTGCGCGCCAAGCATCCTCTGGAGCGGCTGCTGGTGGCGCAGGGAGCGGGCGGCCCGCGTTTGCAGGAACTGATCGACATGGCACGGCGCGCGGGCGTGCCGGTGCGTTTCGAGCCGCGATCGGCGCTCGACCGGCTGGCCAGCAGCACGGCGCACCAAGGCGTGATCGCCATGGGCGCGGCGCGCCAATATGCCGACATCGAACAAGTGGCGCGGGCGGAGCTGCTGGTGGTGCTCGATGGCGTGGAGGATCCGCACAACCTGGGCGCGGTGATCCGCACGGCGCACGCGGCGGGCGCGGGCGGCGTCATCATCCCCGAGCGC
>JBAVIH010000344.1:0-5369 GCA_049686695.1 Bryobacteraceae bacterium
GGATCGCGCCGTCGCCAGCGAGGCAGCCGCCGCCCTCGGCGAGCTGAAGGCGTCCTGGCCGGCGGAGGATTTTCGATCTTACCTGAACCGCCCGGCGATCCGGCGCCTGCATACGGAACTGCTGCGCGCCAATCCGGCGGCGCCCAAATTCGACTGATGGAAAGGAACAAACCAATGACACGGCTCACACTCGTAACTGCTCTCACCCTCGCGGTTCTGCTGCTGTGCGGCAGCCCATCGCGGATACAGGCTTCCAGCGACACCAGGATCGTGGTCGGAGACGGAGGCTCCATTCTGCTGCGCGCGGATGGGCTGGATGCAGGCAAAAACTGGAAGTTCAGCGCCGCCGAAGTGCGGCACCGGAACGCGAAAGGCGTGCTGATCGGCTTGCAGGTCACCGAAGCGGGCGACGACCGCTGCGAGGGATCGTCGACATGCGGCGTCGACCCGACCAAGCCCTGGACGATCGAGGTGACCTACGGCGCCGGATCGGTCACCATCGCATCCGTCTCTTCCAACAACGGGGTGCACCTCACCCACAGCGGACTTCCCTTCGACAAGTGGAAGCGCACCGCCAATGCCGACGAACGCGAGTTCGGCCACGGCGACGGCAAGCGCATCGGCAGCGTCAAGGTGAACAACGGCGCCAACCTGTGCTCGGGCAAGGGCTGCCAGATCACCGTACACTATTCGCCCCGGTAGACGGTCCCCGGTAGCGCTGGCGGTCTTGCCGCCGGTGTCTTTTGTCGCAGGATCTTACTGTAAAAGCACAGAGAAAACACCGGCGGCAGAAACCGCCGGCGCTACGGCGCAAGATTTTTCTTGCATGTTAGCTGTACTATCAGTAATAATACACTTGTGATCCCGTTCCGGCTGGCCTTCCAACCCGGCGTGGCTCTTTCCGAGCAGATTATCTACGCTGCCACCAAGGCCATCGTCTCCGGCCAACTTCGTCCAGGAGACCCGTTCCCCAGCGTCCGCACTCTCAGCAAGGAATTGAAGATCAATCCGAATACGGCCCACAAGGTGGTGATGCAACTGACCGCCCGAGGGCTGGTCGAGGTCCTTCCCGGCATCGGGACGGTGGTTGCCGCGGCGCTCCCGAAGTCAACCGCTGCCGCGCGCGCGGGCCTGCTGGGAGGCGAGATCGAAGGACTGGTGGTGGAAGCCAAGAAACTCGGCATGCAACTGGACGACGTGCTGGCCGCGGTGGCGCGCCACTGGCAGAGCCTGGGCGGAACGGAGCCGGCGCAACCGGCCAAAGGGGGACGCAAAACCAATGACTAACCCCATCTCCACGCATAATCTTTCGAAAGCCTTCCGCCGCACCGAAGCGGTCAACGCGTTGGACCTCGAGGTATCCGAGGGCAGCATCTACGCGCTGATCGGCCCTAACGGCGCAGGCAAGACCACAACCATCAAGCTGCTGATGAACATCCTGCGCGCGTCGGCCGGGTACGCCGAGGTGTTGGGCGTGGATTCGCGGCGGCTCTCGCCCCGCGAATTCGCGCGCATCGGCTACGTTTCCGAGAACCAGGAAATGCCCGAGTGGATGACGGCGGATTATCTTCTGCGCTACCTGCGGCCGTTCTACCCGACGTGGGACGACGCGCTTGCCGACGATCTGGTGCGCCAGTTCGAGTTGCCGCGCGACCGCAAGCTGCGCCATCTCTCGCGAGGGATGCGGATGAAAGCGGCGCTGGCTTCGTCGCTGGCTTACCGTCCCGAACTCGTGGTGCTGGACGAGCCGTTCACCGGCCTCGACGCACTGGTGCGCGACGAGTTCACCAAGAGCCTGCTCGAGCGCGCCGAGGGCACCACCATTCTGATCTCCTCGCACGACCTCGCCGAGATCGAGAGCTTCGCCAGCCACGTGGGCTATATCGAAGAGGGGCGCCTCAGATTCACCGAAGAGATGGGCACGCTGGCCGGCCGGTTTCGCCAGGTGGAGATCACCTTCGAAACGCCGCCGCCGCTGCCCGCCGATTGGCCCGCGGCGTGGATGCGGCCAGAGACCTCGGCCGCCGTGCTGCGCTTCATCGACAGCGGATTCGACGGCGAGCGCACGGCGGCGGAAATCCACCGCCTGTTCCCGCTGGCGCGCAACGTGGACTTTCATGCCATGACGCTGCGCGAGATATTTGTCGCGCTGGCGATGGCCGGCCGTCACGCCAAGGCAGCTTGAGCCATGCGACAAGCTATCCACATATTCCGCAAAGACGTCCGGCATTGCTGGCCCTACATCGCCGCGGTGTTGGCACTGATCGCAGTGAACGCCGGGCAGGGGTCTTTTTGTGTGACGGATCCCACGAAGACCCCCGCAACCGTGTCGTATCTACTCAACCCTTTGATGACGCTGGCGTGGTGGCTGGCCATCGGCGCGGCGATTCACGGGGAAAGGCTGGTCGGGGATCGCCAGTTTTGGACCACGCGGCCCTATTCCTGGAAAAGCCTGCTAACCGCCAAGTCACTGTTCTTCGCCGTATTCCTCGGGCTGCCGCTCTTCCTTTCCGATTGCGTGATTCTGCTGGCAAGCGGCTTCAACCCACTTACCGTGATGCCCGGCCTGCTGTGGCGTCAATGCTGGTTTCTGGCGTTTATCGCCACGGCGATCGTTGTGGCGGCGCTAACCCGGCGGACCGGGGAGTTAGTGCTTGTCCTGATCCTGTCCTGGGCTGTTGTCTTAGTTGCCTTGTTCGCATCCGCAAGTCGTTACGCCAACCCTTCCCCGGCTCACCTGGTTATGCCCTTATGGATCGGGGACACGGTGCCGTGGCTGGTCTGCGTGGCGGGACTCTTCCTGGTGGTGTGGCAGTACGCCAGCAGACGGACGTTCCTGATCCGGGTAATTGCGATTCTGCTCTTCGGGTGGACGCCGGTCTGGACGCCTTGGTGGACGATTACGAGAATGCAAATGACGTCTTCGGTAACCGTTCCCCGGGAATATCGATATCAGGAAGATCCAAGATATCGCAACGTAACGGTCGCGCTGGCCGCCGATCCCGGAAGCGCGGGCTCAGTCAGCATCGACCGCCGGACCGAGGGTCGAATCGGCATTCCGGTGAAGTTTAGCGGGTGGCCCAGGGATATGATGTCCTGCCAACTGCGGAGCGTAGCTGCGTCTTCGACCGTGCCGAAGGCATATGGGCGCTGGGCCACCTCCGTGTCTTACCCGGAATTCAGCACGACCGGCGCCGGGGGCGGCCGTGAGTGGATTTCGTTTTCCATCGGCGACCTGGCCCGTCAGACGCTGCTTTGGAGAGAGGCAGGTACGGTGGAACTGGAGGTATCCTTCGAGCTCAAGCTTTACCGAATCCAGAAGAGCGTGGACTTGCAGCCGGGTCGCGGTTGGACTTACGTTTCGGGATTCGGCAACGTCCGGATGCTGAAGGATGCCGGCGGAGGCCATCTGATCTGGCGTACCGCGCTCGAGCCCGGCGAAAAAGAGTGGAATTACAGCTTTGGCGACGCCAGGTCCGAGTCTTTCACGGAGGCCGGGTGCACCGGGTCGTCTAATTACCAGGCTTCATCTCCCGACTCGTTCCCAATCAGTCCCGTCTATTCGTATGCGGGATGCGTTACCGTGCCCGCCCCGGTGCCGCATTCACTGCGCTTCACCGCGAGACCCCTGGTCGCCACACTTGTCCGCTCCGTGAAGATCCCCGGCTTCGGGCTAACCGGCTACCCCACTGACAATCATTGAGAACCGCCATGCGACAAGCCATCCACATATTCCGCAAAGATGCCAGGCATTGTTGGCCTTATATAGCCGGGGTGATGGCAATCACCGCGGTTCACGCCTGGCAGGGATCCGTTGAGTTGCCGGATCTCCGGGGCAATTTCGGCCCAGACCTGTCCGGCGTTCTGCTGGCGCTTCTGATGGTGCTGGCATGGTGGTTCGCCATCGGCGCCGCGGTCCATGGAGAGAGCCTGATCGGGGACCGCCAGTTCTGGACCACGCGGCCTTATTCGTGGAAAAGCCTGCTGGCCGCCAAGTTACTGTTCGTGGCGGCATTCCTGGCGCTGCCGCTGCTGCTTTCCGATTGCATCATCCTTCTCGAGAGCGCGTTCAATCCGCTCGAACTGATTCCGGGCCTGCTCTGGCGGCAATGCTGGTTTGCCGGGTTTCTCGTGCTGCCGTTCGTCGTGGCCGCGCTGACCCGGGCGACTCGCGAGTTAGCGCTGGCCGGCCTGGTATTCTACGTCGCCGCCATCATTACCATAGCGGCCGTTTCCAGTCACTTCAACCGAAATGAGGGGGTGGTTTTCTTGGCAATACCCGGGTGGTTTTCGGGCACTGCGCCGTGGCTGTTAACCGTGGCGGCGTTCTCGCTGGCGGTGTGGCAATACGCCCGCCGCCGGACCATCCCGATCCGGGTGTGCGCGATCGCGCTCGGCGGACTGGCGCCGCTCGTGATAGTGCTGTCTCTTAAGTCCGAGGCCCCAACTCATCCCGTTGCCCGCGAAGACGATCCAAAGTACCGCAATGTCACCGTCCAGCTAGCTGGCGATACCGGAGACAGACACGGCCAGTTACTGTCAATCCCAGTGAGGTTCAGCGGCTGGCCACGGGACTTGACGAGCTACGATCTGATGCGGGTGACCGCGACCGCGCCGGGAACCGGAACTCAGGTGTGGACCCGGGAACGCCCAAACCCCAGCATGAGTCCCGCCAGCGACGGACGAGATTTGATCTGGCTCTCGATCGACGACCCGAAGATGCTGTCGGTGCAAAAGGTGGACCTGTCGCTGTTCCTTTATCTCAGCCTTTACGAACGCCAGGGGACGGCGGAAGTCGGACCGGAGCGCGGTTGGGCCCGCGTGCCGGGATTCGGCGCCGTCCGGTTGGTGGAGGACGCCCAAGGAGGCCATGTGGTTTGGCGCACCGCGTTGAAGCCCGGCGACGCAGGATGGAGGTACGGCATTGGCGACGCGAAGTCCGAGCTGGTCGCGGATGCCTATTGGCCGGCGGCGGGAGGATTCCTGGGCCCTTCTCCGGCCTGGTTCGCGATCAGTCCGGTCCATTCGTACGCGGGGCCCTATGTCGTGCGACGTTCGCGGGTGACGGTAGCCAAATCCGATGAGGGAATTGCGGCTGTGCGCCAGCCCAGTCCGTATCCGCTGGTCTTCACGGCCAAACGCCTGATCGCCGCGTTCCCGCGCCAGTTGAAAATCCCCAACGTGCAAATGGCGCCGTGATTCGGTAAACCCAACGGCTCGCGGCAGGACACCGGCAGCAAGACCGCCGGCGTGATTTCGCTACTCTGAATTGGCCCACTTCGATACTCTGATTTGGCCCCCCTGATGAAAACATAAACAGGCTATTCTGTTTTGGGCCCTGCGGTCCAGAATGGAGGCCGGTTGAGAAG
>JBAVIH010000345.1:0-7812 GCA_049686695.1 Bryobacteraceae bacterium
GGACGAAACGTGACACTAGGATTTCACTCTGGGCGGCATTGCCTCGTGTGGAATCAGCAAGTTACGGCGACGGTGCCTCGCTAACTGTAGAAGACCAGCCAGACTCCACAGTCGCGCCGATGCGTACTTCCCGGGAACCCACGCGGTGGCCAGGTCGCCGGGAAACCGGATGGCGAAACTGACGATCTGCACCAACTCCTGCGTCCGGTCGGCCGAGGCGGTGCAATGCGAAAGAAACGCCGAGAGGTTGAAAAAGCGCGCCACGTCATACGTCCGGCCGAGCAGCATGTGAACGTCGCGCGCGATCATGAAGGGGTCGGGCGGACTGGCCTTCGAGACGGCGAGCCGGCCCTTGCCCAGCCGGCGAACGTCCATCCGCGGGTGATCCATGCCGATGGGGTTGCCCTCCGGCCGGTTCCATCCGGCGCCCACCACCAGCAGGCCGCCCCGATTCGCAAAGGCCAGCAGCCGGCGGCGCAACTGCGGTGCGGGCGCGCCCTCATCCAAGTAGATCAACGCCTGGAAACCGTCCAGCGAGGCAGTTGCGGCCGCGGACACTTCGAGGATGCGGTAGGCCAGGCTGCGGCGCCCCAGCAGGTTGAGGATTTCCTGGCTGTTGGATTCATTCGGCCCGGCGAAATCGGAAATCACCCCGACTACGCCCAGCGGCTCGAAAGCGTTCCACGCGCGGCGCTGCTCGAAGAACCCGACGGCCACGGCAATCGCCTTCCAGGATTCGAGCGCCTTCGTATCGCCGCGCGCCAGGCCGCCGAGCAGGCCGGCGTCCAGCGAGACCACCCACCTGCCGCCCCAGGTGCCGGTATCGGCGATGGCGCGCAAGTAGGATTCGAGCAACACGATCTGCGGCGCGCCGGGCGGCGAGAATGTCAGCCAGACGGTCTTCCCGGGCGTTCGCGCCTTGGCCAGCCGCAAGAGCCAACCGTTGGAATCGATCCATGGATTGGCCGTGGGACCGGACGGCTCGCCCCCGTCCGAAACGCTGGCGATCCCCGGCCAGACCGAATCCGCAGCGATCAGCACGGACTCGGGCGGCAGCGCCAGACCGGCGCTCGAGCCCGCCGAGCGTGCCGCTTCGTTTCCGATAGCCACCAGGCGAAACCCCGCCGCGCGGGCTTTAGCGGCGACGGGAGCCATCGCGGCATCCCATTCCATCGCCAGGCAGTTGAATGGGGTCCCTTCCAGCAACCCCAGAAGCTCCGGGTCGACCCAGGCGGACGGCCAGCGCAAAGGAATCCAACTCGCAGATGTGGGCATTACCGATCTTTTAGTTTTGGGTTCTTGCCCGGCCTCCGTAGGGGCGATTCGGGCGCAGGGCCCGCAGCTTTTCGCGAAGCGCACGGAAATCGAACATTACTTCTTGAATGGACGGTCCAATCACTTCGATCTGGCTCGGGTCGGCCGAGCCCACGCCGAGTTGCTCGGCCAGCAGCAGTTTGTTGTCCGAGCGTTCGAAGGGCACAGTCCCCTTGGGCGCCCGCGGATCGTAGTTCATGGCGGCTACAGCCACCGCCGCAGTGTTCACCACATTGGTTCCGGCCATCAGGACACCCGGCTCGACCGGCATACACCAGGGGTCGGGCGTTTGGCCGCCGGCCATGGTCTTCACGCCGTCGATGATGGCCAGGTGCACGGGCCGTGCGGCGGCGAGGTCGGCGATGATGCGTGGCACGCGGTAGCCATCGTCGCGCGGCGACGAAGGGTCGATCTCGGGCAGCGCGCCCATGGCGGGCTGGCGCGCTCCGCGGTGCAGGATCTGGATCCGATCGTTACCGTAGACCAGGTCGTTGTCTTCCCACTTGCCGGCTCCGTTGCCATAGGCTGTCAGCGGAGTGAGCCCGAACAGGTTCTTCATCACCGTGCTGACGCCCGTGGTGGGGTGATCCTTGTACTTGGCGATGCTGACGAAGACGTCGCAGTCCGCGTAGGAGTGGTTCACCTCGTAGGCGGGAAACAGAAGCCCGCCATGCGGCACGGTAATTCGCGTGAACTTCCGCGCGGCGTTGGTGTAGTTGGTATTTTCGAATTCCACGCGCGGCGCCGCGCGCAGGAACTGCGCGGGATCCCAGTTGGCGTCCAGCATGTGTTCTTCGAAGGGATCCGTGCGGGGCGCCGCCGCGCCCTCCACCAGGCGGACTCGATACACGCCGGCCCGCGCCATCAGGTGCATGGTGGCGGCGAGCAGGTTGGGGTGGGGCCAGTGCGTGTCTCCCAGCGGCAGATGTCCGAGCCGGACGGTCGGCCCGCCGTTGAAGTTCAGTTTGATGGCGACGGTCTTGCCTTGGACCAGGCGTCCCAGGCCACCCAACTTATCGAACATGCCGTCGAGAATCGGCGCCAGTAGCGAGGGTTGATATGTCTTGCAGCGCGCGATCGCCACCGGCGCGACGGGGGCGGGCGTTGTTATGGCGGATGCTCTCGGAAGCAGCAGGCCGGATGCGCCCAAGCCGGCAAGCATTTCACGGCGCGAAATCGCGGCAGCCATGGCGACCCCTCCTAGATTCTCAAGGGCAATTATATGCTAATTCAACATCCGCTTTACCGGTCCAGCCAGACTCAGGCGCGGCAAGGCGATAATGCCCTCTTTGCGCAAAGTCGAAATGTCCACTTGACAGGCTTGGTGCGGGCCCGTCGCTACTCGAAGCGATACGCCGCATACGTGCGCGGCATCTGCAAGACTTCGAAGACGGTCGCATCGCCGTCCACATAGCCGCGCAACCGATCGCCGGAGCGCAAGTCGAACAGTTTGGCGGAGGCCTTCTTGACGACAATCTTGTAGCGCACCGGGCCGGGCTGATAGCTCCGGGTGACGAACGTGTTGTTGTCGTACGTAAACAGGCAGATCTGGCTGGGAGCGTCCAGGTATACCGGAATCTCCCGCATCAGGTCCCGGCGGATTTGCGAAAGCACCTCCTGCGGAAGCTGATAGAGATCGCTCGAGTTCTCCGGTATGGTCAGGACGTAAAACCTGCCCTTGGCCAGTCCCCTGGCGCGCAGCAAAACCGGGTAACGGCTGGCGTCTTTGTAGATCGCCTGGATGATCTCCTCGCTATCCACCAGCCCGTACGCGAGTTGTGGAAGCACAATGTCGCTCTGCGAATAGTAATAGTTGGCCGGCTCCTCGTCCATGATCCGCCGGAACGTGAACTTGTTCGCGATCACGTTGCGGCCGGTGTACTCCACTTCCGCGACCCTTTCGATGCCTTTGCCTTCCAGCGCCTGGAGCAGCCCGGTGGTGATCACGACGGTTTTGTCGGCGTTAAGGTGTTTCCAGATCTTGTCCACGATCTGCGGGTCGAACTTGGCATGTTCGGTGAGCAGGATCGTGTCGCGATCCTCTGGAAACTCGGGGTACAGATCCATCGGGATGCCGATCATCCCGATGTAGTTGTGAAGGTACATTTCGCCGGAAGAATGATAGGGTTTGTAACTGGCCACGCCGTACGGTTGACCCAGTTTGCTCAGGAACGAATCCAGCTTCTCGTAAGCGTCGCCAGCCACGGCCCCGAGGATGCTCGTGACTTTTGCCGGTCCGTTACTCTGCGGGATGGATTCGAGCAACCCTCCCCAGCTCCAGATGGTGATCTCTTTCGGTCTGGCGAACAGCGTGTCCTCGAGTTGCTCCGCAAAGCGGTTGAGCGTCTGGCGTTGCCCGGGGTCCACCCAGCCGCCGCCGAACTTGCCCGGCTTGATGTGCTCGAAGTACCGCATCAATCCGTAGCTCTGATACGGCTGGAGATGCTGCACCGTGTTCACCGTGTCCCTGGTCTCGGTACCGGCATAGATCATATCGAAGACCTTCGGTTGCGCCTCCAGGTTGTAGCCTGAAAACTGATATTGCTCATACCAGTTTGGCGGTTTGAAAATGAGGTTGATTTTGGGATTAACGCTCCTGGCGTTCTTCACCACCAAGTTCTCGCCGACCTCCTTCATGATGGCCAGGCGGAATTCGGTCCAACTCCGGTTCCCTCTGGCCCGCTGACAAAGGTCGCAGCGGCAGTTATACATGAACAGGTCGTCGAAGATGAGTTCGTCGAAGATGCCGGCGTTGAACGCCACCAGCTTCCGGAAGCGTTCGCGGTGCTCTGGGTTGGACCAGCAGAAGGAGCGTATCCCGTCGCCCGGCGCTCCCAGAACCGCCATGATGCCGCCGGAGGTTCGGATACCCTTGCTCTCGAAGAACTGCTTGACCTTTCGGACATCGGCCTCGCCGATCTCCTGGTCCGAGCGGTAAGTCTCCAGCCAGACCTTGTTGAATTTTATGTGAGCATGCAAGACGTCGAAGCTGTCCTGCATGAATTTCGGATCTGCCGCCATCTGCCGCATCTCGTCGATGGCGACGTAGATGGCGCTGTTGAAATTCTGGTAATGGTCCGCCGTCTGGGCATGGGCGGCGGGGCCGCTCCAGGCGAACGCGATGACCAAGGCCCCGGCTGCGGTGGTTACGAATTGCCGTTTTGCGATTCTCATGTTATTCCTCTCTCCCTCGAGATCCGCCCGGCGACATCCGGGAGACATCGGCCTGGCGCAAGTCGCTCTCAGGGCTCCACTGCCACGAAGGCACCCCAGCCGTCAAGCCTAACACCGTGGCGCGGACGTCGATTGTGCCGGTTCCGGCCTTTGAGCGTCTCTGGCCTCGCTCGGCGAACGCCGATTCTTGCTGAGCGCCTCGTTATTCGCGCGTGGCGACCGGGACCAGCGCGCCATTCCGGATCGTGTAATCGTGGCCGCGCCAGCGCAGCGTGCGGCGGGTGAAACTGGCGGCCCAGATGCCGAACGCCACCGCGTCCCACAGCGGCACCAGCAACAGCTTGCGGGCGACTCCCGGCTGCCGCAATCCCCAGGCGGCGATCATCCACGTCAGCAGCCACCGCATTGCCAGGTATGCTCCCCAATATGCCAGCGCCGCCGCGGCGGGCGCTAGTGCCAGCGCCGCCAGCAGCCACGGCACCGCTTGCGTGAACAGCAGCCCGAAGTGCCCCCATGGCCGCATGTGGCGCATCACCACCATCCAGCGCAAGCGCTTGTGGAGCAGTTCGCCCATAGAGGCGAAATCGGCCACGGTTTCCACGGTGTACGGCAGCAGCTTCACTTCATAACCCTGTTCCGCGATGAGCCGGCCGACCAGCAGATCGTCACCAGGCAGGTTTTCGATCGCACGGTATCCGCCGAAACCGGCCAACCGTTCGCGCGTGGTGGCGATGGTGGGCCCGAGCGCGAACTTGACGCCATCCAACTGCCAGGCCACGATGATGCCGGCGTAAAAATCCGACAGCATGCCGGTGGAATGCAGGCGGTCGGCGAAGGTCTTCTCCTGCGCCGTCACGTAGAAACACGTTGCCGCGCCCACTTTGGGATCGGCCAGCGCCGCTACCACGGTGCGCAGATAATCCGGGCCCACGCGAACGTCGCTGTCGCTGATCACCAGCACCGGGTGCGCGGCCTCGGCGACCAGGCGGTCCAGCTTGGCCACTTTGTCGTTGGTGGCGTCACGGCGGGAGCCGTAGAGCACGCGGATCGACCGTTCCGGGAAGGCGCGCCGCAGCTCCTCGATCACCGGCAGCGCGGGGTCTTGCGCATCGCTCACGCAGAACACCAGCTCGTAATCGGGGTAATCCTGGCGGCAGAAGCTGGCGAAGTTTTCGTACGCGTCCGGATCGGCGCCGCGGATCGGCTTCAGATTGCTGACGGCGGGCGTGAAGCCGGAATCGCTCGCCGCCCCGCTACGCGCGGACCCGAAAAAACGCCACACGCTAAAAATGGCGATCGCGTAATAAGCCAGCGGCGCGGCGGCGATCGCGAGCAATATGATTTCGGTCACGTGCATCGGAAACTCGAAGCGGTGGGCAGAGTCAAGAGACGTCTCGCGCGCCTCATAAGGTTACGCCGATGCCGGCGTGTGGCGCAATCAGTGCGAGCGGAAGGCAAGGCGACCAAAAACCGGTCGCCTGTCCCACCTCCACAGCGAGAGGCCGGGCCCGCGTCGCCGCTATCATCAAAAGGGGGGACGGTTCCTCGCTTGAAGACGGCTTATCTCAGCCTCGGCTCCAATATCGGCGACCGCGACGCCAACCTGCGCGCCGCCATCGAGCGGCTCGCCGCGCCCGGCTTGCGCGTGCTGCGCGTCTCGCCCGTTTACGAAACCGAGCCAGTCGATTACACCGCACAGCGCTGGTTCCTCAACCTGGTAATCGAGGCCGAGACTTCGCTGTTTCCCTTGCAGCTTCTGGCGCGCGCGCAAAAGGTCGAGCGCGTGCTCGGCCGCGTGCGCACCGTGCCCAAGGGCCCGCGCATCATCGATATCGATATCCTGCTCTACGGCACGGCGGTGATGCGTGGCGGCAAACTGGAGATTCCGCACCCGCGCATGGCCGAGCGTCGGTTCGTGCTCGTCCCGCTCCACGACCTCGCCCCGGACCTGCGTCATCCGGTCACCCGCAAGACCGTTGCGGAGTTGCTCCACGCCGCGCCGCCCGCGGTGGTGCGGTTGATACACTCGTAGTTGCCAACGTGCCCGACCTCCAGGAAGCCCTGAAGAAGTATTGGGGTTACGATTCGTTCCGGCCCATGCAGGAGCGCATCATTCAGAGCCTGATGGAGGGCCACGACGCCGCCGTGGTGATGCCCACCGGCGGCGGGAAGTCGCTCTGCTACCAGCTTCCGGCGCTGGTTCTCGGCCGCACCGTGCTGGTGGTCAGCCCGCTGATCGCCCTGATGCACGACCAGG
The DNA here is from genome assembly GCA_049686695.1 of Bryobacteraceae bacterium. Classification (GTDB taxonomy): domain Bacteria; phylum Acidobacteriota; class Terriglobia; order Bryobacterales; family Bryobacteraceae; genus Bog-375. Next base: position 6,746 of record JBAVIH010000345.1, read on the forward strand.
TAGCGCAGCTCGCCGACATGGGCATCCCCGCCGCCATGCTCAACAGCACGCAGCCGGCCGAGCAGCAGCGCGCCGTGATGCGCGCCGCCACCCAGGGCGCTTTCCGCCTGCTCTATCTATCGCCCGAACGCCTGGCGCGGGAAGACACCGTGGCCTGGCTTGAGAAAGTTCCGCTGGCCCTTTTCGCCATCGACGAGGCGCACTGCATTTCCGAATGGGGCCACGAATTCCGCCCCGAGTATCGCCAGCTCGCCACCCTGCGCCAGAACTTCCCCGCTATCCCCATCGCCGCCTTCACCGCCAGCGCCACCCGCCGCGTGCGGCACGACATCCTCGATCAGCTCCGGCTCCGCGACCCGCACAAGTACATCGCCAGCTTTCACCGCGCCAACCTGCGCTACGTGGTCGAGGAATGCGCCAAGAACTCCCACCGCCAGCGCCTGTTGCAGGCCGCCCACGCCTACGCCGGGCAGAGCGTCATCGTGTATGCGCCCACCATCGCCCTGGTCGAGGAATTGGTCGATTTCCTGGGCAACCACGATATTCCGGCCGTCCCGTACAACGGCCAGATGGAGGCCGCCGACCGCCGCCGCAACCAGGAGCGTTGGATGAACGACGAAGTGCGCGTGCTGGTCGGCACCATCGCCTTCGGCCTGGGCATCAACAAGGCCGCCGTGCGCGCCGTGATCCACACCTCGCTGCCCAAATCCATCGAACAGTATTATCAGGAAGCCGGCCGCGCCGGCCGCGATGGCCAGCCCGCCGATTGCGTCCTGCTCTGGCAGCCCAGGGACACCGGCCTGCTGGCTTACTTCATCGACCAGTTGCAGGACCCGCAGGAAAAGGAGCGCGCCTGGCAGCGCTATCACGCCGTCCGCCGTTTCGCCGAGAGCGCCCGCTGCCGCCACCTTCAGATCTGCCAGCACTTCGGACAGACCCCCAAGTGGACGCGCTGCGACATGTGCGACGTTTGCGGCAACCGGCCGTCCTGGCTCGACGAGCCCATCGTCGAGAGCTTCGCGAAGAAGAAGAAGAAGAAACCGGCGGCGGCCGTCGCAGCGCCGCCA
>JBAVIH010000346.1:0-31394 GCA_049686695.1 Bryobacteraceae bacterium
GATCGTAAGGCGAGGCCTCCGGCAGCAAGGCGCGCGACTCCACCACCTTGCCGGTATACCCGAGCACCTCCGCCGCGATTGCCGCGGTTTCCAGAGCGCGCCGCAACGGGCTGGAAACGATCGACGCCGGCCGCACTCCCGCCGCGCCGGCGCGCCGCAGCACGCGGCGCAGCTTTTCCTTGCCTTCCGCCGTCAGCGCGCGTCCCGCATCGGGTTGCCCGGGACGGGCGTCTTCGGCGATACCGTGCCGCAACAAATAGATCTGCATTCGCGCCTATTGTACAACCGGCCGGGTCGCCAGGCCCCGCACCAGCATCTTGGCCAGGTCCGCGATCAGCAGCGAGCCGGGGTTGTCCGGTCCCCAATCCGGTTGGCGGATGCCATCCACGGTGATCGCCATCGCGATCCGCCCCGCCTTCGAGTAAACGATCCCCACATCCGACCGCAGCGCATCGAGCGCCCCGGTCTTGTTGGCAACATCCAGGTCGCCGAACGGGCGCCGGATGCAGGTCGTATCCTGGCAGCGTTTCATCACCGCAATCATCTCCCGCGAAGCCGCCGCGCTCACCAGTTCGCCGCGTTCCATCCGCTCCACCAGCGCCACCATGTCGCGCGCCGTGGAAACGCCCAGGCCATACTTCTGGTTCTTGTCGAGCTTGCCCGCCGCCGCGACGCCCGCCGGCCCGTTCTTTCCCAGAATCTTGCGTAGCGAGCGCGTGGATCTCAAGCCGATGCGGTCCAGATAGGCGTTGACGCGGTCGGCCGGAAAGCGCTCCAGGATCATGTTGGTGGCCGTGTTGTCGCTCAGCGCCATCATCAGGTGCATCACGTCCTGGAGCGGCAGTTGAACGCCGATCGAAAGCTCGCTCTCGATCACGCCCGCCCCGGCCACTTTCTCGGCCTCTGTGACGGTCAGCCGCTCGCTCCATTGCAGTTCGCCGCGCTCGACCGCGTCGAACAGCGCCGCCATCACGGCCAGCTTGATGGTGCTGGCCGTGCGCACCGGTTCGGCGTCGCGGATGCCGATCGCCTCCCCGCTGTCCAGGTTCTTGGCGTAAAGGGAGATCTCGCCCGGAAAATCAGCCGTGCGCTTGCGCAGTTGGTCGCCCAGCGACTGCGCCACGACTGCGTTCGCCGGCAACAGCAAAGCCGCCATCGTCGCCACGCCGCGCCGCAGGAGAGTTCGCACCATGCGTTCGATCATAACCCAGGCAAGCCGCGGATCGCGAGCGAGCCCCTTCGGTCCAAGATCGGCAAGGGCACGGGACTTCGGCCGGAACGCCTCTGATCCTCGGCGTGACGCCTTAGTCCTGGCGGTGGCCCGGCTCGGGCGTCCACTGAGGTACGGCCCGAAATGCTACAGCCTCGCCTGCTGCCTCGCGGCCTGCGCCATGCGCGTGGCTCGATGGCGCAATTCGCCCAGGTTCAGCCGCGCCAGCGCCGTGGCGATGGCGCCCCCGACCAGCAGCGGCAGGGTGAGCGTAAAAAACATGATGAACGAAAATGTTTTGGCATCGTTCTTTTCCACGTCGAACAGGTGCAGCGCCACCACGCACGCCACCTGGAACAGTCCCAGGTTGCCGGGTGCGTTGGGCACCACCGTTGCCAGCCGCACCACGGTGAGCACGCCGCCGGCCGCCCAGAAGGATAGGTCGAGGCCATAGGCTTTCATCAGCGCCCACACCGTGGCGACTTGCAGCGCCAGGTACAGCAAGCTGAGCAGCATGGTTTTGCTCAGTGTGGGCAGGCCTCCCATCAGACGAAGCCCTTCCTCGACGTGGCGCAGGGTGGAGGACCAGCGGCCGTGGCCGATTGCGGCGTGGACATCCTGCTTGTGCCACACCACCCAACAGAAGACGCCGGCGCCGGCGATCAGCAGCGCCGCCAGGGCCCTCACCAGCAGGATGAGGTCGCGAGGGATTCCCCTGACGAAACCGGCGGTCACCGCGAAGGCCGCCACCATCCACAGCCCGTCCATCAGCCTTTCCACCACGGCCGAGGAGAGGCTGAGCGAAATGCGGAAATCGTTCCAATGGGCCAGCAGGTAGCAGCGAATCACTTCTCCGGTGCGCAGCGGCAGCAGTTCGTTGGCGAACAGGCCGATGTAGACCGACTGCACGGTGCGCCACAAGCGCAGCCGTACCACCGGCGCCAGCAGCGTGTTCCAGCGCCAGCCGTGGCAGACGTACACGGAAAGGTCGAGACCCACGGCCAGAAAGACCCAGCGAAAGTCCAGCGTGGCAATCGCGGAGACCAGGTCGTGCATCGGATAGCCGTGCAGCACCCAGACCAGGCAGGCGGCCGAAAAACAATACAAGATCGCCTGCGGCAGCCAGCCCGGGATCGGGCGCCGTTGCGGAGGCGTTGCGGCGGAGGAGGCCATATGCGGTCAGAGCCGCCAACGGGCGGCTGGGCGTAACGGAACTCGGCTTCCGGCAAGCGCCGGCGTACGGGGCCTCACGCATCCATCATAACGTGGCAGAATGGATGGCTGAGATGAAAACCCGCTTACAGATTCTGGCGATCGCGACGGCTGTCTGCCTGGCGGCGCCGGCGCAGCCACCCGACCCGGCCAAGGAAAGGGAGCACGCGCGCGATGCGGAGACGCCGGCAACCCTGCGCGGCATCCTGATCGACGCCGGGTGCCGGGACTTTTCCCGCTACAATCTGCGCCTCTCTCCGCAAGCTCTTCCCGCTCCGGCCAAGGAAGCCGATGCCAAGCCGGCCGGCGGCGCCACAGCCTCGGGGATTACGGTGGATGCGCGCACGCTGGATGCGGAACGGGCGGACGCGATGCCTCACCAGGTCGCCGACCTGGTGAGCCGCCAATCCGATCCCACCTGCGCCATCAAGGGCAACACGCACGCCTACGCGCTGCTGCTGGCCGATGGGCGCGTGGCCGACCTGGACGAAGGCGGCAACACTTTCGCCGATGCGGCCGTGAAAGCCGACCCGCAGGGCCGCGCCATGCTCGCCGGCCAGGGACCCGGCTTCAAGCCGATCGTCGCCGTCACCGGCCACATCCAGGGCTCCCGGATCGTGGCCACCGCAGTGAAGATCGCGCCCCGGTAGCGGCCGGTGTCTGCGAGTATTGTGGCAGGACATCCACGAACCTCTGCCGCAATATTGTGATGGCGCATACCCTGCCCGCGCCATTGTGCAATTCTGCTCAGTGCAATTCAGCTCAGCGGCCGTAGCGCCACCCCAGTGGTAGAATGTAGGCACATTCCGATGCCCGAACCGGAACCGGAGCGTCCGCCAGCCGAGGTACTTCTCGATCAGGGCCCCGCCTGTCACTGGATCGTCAACAACGAGAGTGTGTTCGAACAGGTCTATGGCGACACCATGCCGCTGTTTGGCAAGCCCGCCGCGGAAGTGGCCGGCCAGCCCGCGGCCAGCGTACTCAAGCCCGATGTCCTGCCAATCTGGCGGGACCGGTTCAGCCGCGCGCTTTCCGGCGAGTCCTTGTCGTTCCGCGAGCAGCGCGACGGCCGCGTCTGGTTCATCGCGGTCTTTCCGCTCCGCCTGAGAACCGGCGCGGACCACGCCGGCTGCGTTGTGCGGGAAATCACCGACTTCGTCCGGGCCGATCATGAGCTGCGCCGCACTGTGCTGAGCGCCCTCAACGCGCAAGAGACCCAGCGCAACAGAACGGCCCGGTTTCTGCACAACGTGGTAGGCCAGAACCTGGCCGCCCTGGGACTCCGGCTCGACCTGGCCCGCTTGGACCTCGACGGCGCCCCGAACGCTGCGTCCGCGCATTTGGCGGAAATCCAGGCCCTCCTCGAATCCGTCATGGAGGAGGTCCGCAACTTCAGCTATGAGCTCAACCCGTCCGCCGTCGAGCGGGTCGGCCTGCGTTCCGCGCTGGTCCGGCTCGGCGCCCGCGTGCGGGAGAATTTCCACGGCACCGTGCGGATCGATATGGACTCCTCCATCGCCTTCCAGCCGCACGCCGCCGCGGCGCTGTACAGGATCGCCGAAGAGGCGGTCGAAAATGCGGCGCACCATTCCGGGTGCTCTTCGATCGAAGTAGTCGTACAGTCCGCCGGCCACGGCGCTTGGATGGAGGTCCGCGATAACGGGCAAGGCTTCGATCCGGCGGATTTGCAGAAAATGGGAAGAGGGTTGGGACTGCTCAGCATGGAGCATCATGCCGCCGCGGCCGGCCTGCGTCTTGCGATTTTGAGCAGCCGCCAGTCCGGAACCGTCGTGCGGGCGGACGTGCCGGCGCCCGGGGAGAGACAACCATGTTAGATATTGTTCTCGTCGACGACCACAAACTGGTGCGCGACGGCATCAAGGGCATTCTCGAGCGGGGTAGCGAGTTCCGCGTGGTCGGCGAGGCCGAAAGCGGCGCCGACGCCGTGAACCTGTGCAAGAAAACCCAGCCGCACATCGCCTTGATGGACATCGGCCTGCCCGGCATGAACGGCATCGAAGCCACCACCGAACTGCTGCGCCACTGCCCCACCGTCAAAGTCATCATCCTCTCCATGTACGACGACGAGAACTCCGTCGTCAGCGCCATCCGCAGCGGCGCGCGCGCTTTCGTTCTCAAGAAGGCCTCTTCCACAGAACTGCTCGACGCGCTGCGCACCGTCGCCCGCGGCGGTTCCTACCTCAGCTCGCAGGTCTCCGACCGTCTGCTGGCCCGCATTCAGCGCGGCGATCTGGACACCCACGACCGCAGCCCGCTCGAATCCCTGTCCCCGCGCGAGTTGCAGGTGCTGCGCCTGGTGGCCGAAGGCAAAACCAGCAAAGACATCGCGGTCCTGCTCGACCTTGGCTTGCAGACCGTCCGCAGCTACCGCAAAACCATGATGAAGAAGCTCGGCGTCAACAACGTGGCCGGCCTTACCCAACTCGCGCTCGCCTCCGGCCTGGCTCACTGGAACACCAACGACGGCAACCCCGCCACCTGATGTGAGGCAGGTTGATCGGTGGGACGGACCATCGCCTTGCGTGGTCTGTCATGCTTCACCAACGCACAGCACCCCAACGGACGACAAAACCGATCATCCTTCCCACCCCAGTCCCATCTTCCCGTCTGTTCCAGTCATATAGCCCTCGAAACTCTTTGCGCCGAACTTCCGGCGCCCGCGAACGGCATGTGGGGTTCCCTAAGGACGGCGAGTCGGACGGAGGCGGTGTATTCTGTAAGAGACTCGACGAAGCATTATGCTGACGGTCTTGTTCTCAACGTGGAACCGCGCTGCCCTTTTGCATCGGGTACTGGAGTCGTTCTGCCGCCTTGAAACACCGGTTGGCGGTTGGAAATTGGTGTTGGTCGATAACGGCAGCCAGGATGAGACCGGCAGCGTCATCGCCGCTTTCAAAGGCCGACTTCCCCTGCAGCCCGTCACAGAGCCGGAGATGGGGAAGAATGCTGCGCTCAACACCGGGCTTGCTTTTGTCGAGGGAGATCTCGCCGTGTTCACGGACGATGACGTTTTCCCGCACCGAGACTGGCTGGTGGAACTCCGCAAAGCCGCCGATGAGCATCCCGGCTACTCGATACTTGGCGGCTTGATTCTGCCGCGATGGGAAGCCCCGCCTCCGATCTGGATACAGTGGGTGAAGCTGGCGACCGCATTTGCCCTGACTCCGCCGTTTGTCGTTGAGGGTGAACTGCCGGATGATCGCATTGATTTCGTGTTCGGACCCAACATGGCGGTTCGGGCCGGAATATTCGACTCTGGAATACGCTTTGATCCCTCGATTGGCCCGCGCGGCACGAGTTATCCAATGGGTAGCGAAACGGAGTTCCTTCTGCGCTTGCGGAGCAAGGGCAATAAGGCGTGGCATGTTCACTCGGCGGTAGTGGAACATTTCATTCGCAAGGAGCAGTTGGACGAGAAATGGCTATTGGAGCGGGCGGTTCGCTCCGGAAGGGGGTCAGAGCGCCTCTTCTCCAGTTCCAAGTTATTTGGAGTTCCGCGGCATGTATATAGTGACTTGCCTTTGCAGCTCCTACGGATAACGCTGGCAGACCTGACACGCCGTCGGGAGATGTCGTTCCGCGCGCGCTGGCGATTCAACTCCCTGATCGGAGCCGCTCAGGAGGCCCGGATCATGACCCGGCAACGCCACGCTCGTGGCACCAATGCGTAATTGCGGCAAAACCGATCGTCCATCCCACCCGCCATTCCGTCCCCCTCCCTCACCCTGCTAGACTGGTCGCTTCCAAAGGAGAACTCCCGTGATCCGTTTTTGCGCGGCCTTGTTTGCCGTCCCCGTCCTCTTCGCCGCTTCCGCCAATCAGCCGCCGGCCCTGCTCAGCGACCTGGTAGATGTGAGCGCCGATTTCCACGATTTCACCTCCACTTACTTCCTGGCCGACCGCCTTGCCGCGTTCGACCCGGCGACCGGCGCCGGCTCCCTCGCCTGGAGCCGCAACCAGCTCTACCCGCGCATCGCGTTCAACAATATGGAGCCCGTGCTCCAGCCGTTCAGCGGCCTCACCTTTCCCGATCGCGAATACGCCGTCAATCCTTCACTGCCATTTTCCATCCAGTTCGTATCGCCGCGCACGGTTCGCATTCGCATCAAGACCGGAGTCGAAGCCGGCCCCGAAGCGCCTTCCCCGATGCTGGTCGGCGAGCCGCCGCACGACAACTCGTGGAAGATGGAGAAAGTGGCCGGCGGCTACCGCTACTCGAGCGTCGCCGGCTCCGTCACGATTCTCGAAAATCCCTGGCACATCGAGTTTCGCGACGCCCAGGGCCGCCTGCTCACCAAGACCCAGCACACCTCCGACTTCGCGACTTCGCTCGACCCGGCGCTGCCCTTTTCCTTCATCCGCCGCCCCTCCGATTACTCGCGCAGCCTGGCCGCCGTCTTTTCGCTCTCGCCCGGCGAGAAGTTGTTCGGCTGCGGCGAATCCTTCACGCGGCTCGATAAGCGCGGACAAAAAGTCGTCCTCTGGGCCAACGACGCCAACGGCGTCGAGAGCGGCCGCATGTACAAGCCCATCCCGTTCTTCATGAGCAGCCGCGGCTACGGCATGTTCGTCCACACCTCCGCTCCCGCCACCTTCGACTTCGGCGCCTCCTACGGTTTCTCCAACCAATTGCTCCTCGGCGACGATTCGCTCGACCTGTTCGTCTTCCTCGGCTCTCCCAAGGACGTCCTCGACGAGTACACCAACCTCACCGGCAAGGCCGCCATGCCGCCGCTTTGGTCCTTCGGCCTGTGGATGAGCCGCATCACCTATTTTTCCGAAGCCGAAGTGCGCGCCGTGGCCGCCAAGCTGCGCGCCAACCGCATCCCCGACGACGTCATCCACATCGATACCGGCTGGTTCGAAACCGACTGGCGCTGCGACTACAAGTTCTCCAAGACGCGTTTCCAGGATCCCGAGAAGATGATCGCCGACCTGAAGCGCGACGGCTTCCACATTTCGCTCTGGCAGCTTCCTTACTTCGTGCCGCAGAATGCGCTGTTCCCCGAAATCCTCGCTAAGGGCCTGGCCGTGAAGGACGCCAAGGGCAACATTCCGTATGAAGATGCCGTCCTCGATTTCACCAACCCCGCCACCGTGGCGTGGTACCAGGACAAAATCGCCAGCCTGCTCAAAATGGGCGTCGGCGCCATCAAGGTGGATTTCGGCGAAGCCGCTCCGCTCACCGGCGTTTACTCGAACGGCCGCACCGGCTTCTACGAACACAACCTCTATCCGCTGCGCTATAACAAAGCCGTGGCCGACATCACCCGCCAGGTCACCGGCGAGAACATCATCTGGGCGCGCAGCGCCTGGGCCGGCAGCCAGCGCTATCCGCTGCACTGGGGCGGCGACGCCGGCAACACCGATACCGGCATGGCGGCCGAATTGCGCGCCGGCCTTTCCTTCGGCCTCAGCGGCTTCACCTTCTGGAGCCACGACATCGGCGGCTTCACCGCCAAGACTCCCGAGGAACTCTACCGCCGCTGGCTGCCCTTCGGCATGCTGACCTCGCACAGCCGCTGCCACGGCGCGCCGCCCAAGGAGCCGTGGGAATACAGCCCCGCTTTCCTCGATCTGTTCCGCCGCACCGACGAAATGAAATATCGCCTGATGCCCTACATCTACGCCCAGGCCAAGTATGCGAGCCAGCACGGCCTGCCCATGGTGCGGGCGCTGTTCATCGAATATCCCGGCGATCCCGGCGCCTGGCAGGTCGATGATGAGTATCTCTTCGGCTCCGACATTCTGGTCGCCCCGCTGCTTGAGGCGAATACAACCGGCCGCGATGTCTACCTGCCCGCCGGCGAGTGGATCGACTACCAGACTGGCAAGCTCTATTCCGGCGGCTGGCAGAAAATCGAAGCCGGCTCCATCCCCGTCGTGATGCTGGTCCGCGATGGCGCGGTCATCCCGCAGATGGAACCCGCGCAATCCACCGCCTCGCTCGATTGGTCGAAGCTCGACATGGTGGTCTACGCCGCGCACGCGCAAGCCGCGCAAGGCCTGGTGTGTCTCCCGTCCGATAACGTCCTGCACCCGGTCGAAGCCGCCCGCCGCAACGGCACTTTCGCCCTGGTCGCCGACCCGCTGCCAGGCAAGTCCACATCGACGATGCGCCTGTATTCGCAGGGCCGGTAACAAGTGTGGGACAGACGATCGCCTTTTGTCGTCTGTCAACGCGCGTCGGCATTCGTGGCGCGCGCGGTCCTGCGTGCGGGGTCGAGTCGTCTCGACCTGTCTCTCTTCGTAGCGCCGGCGGTCTTCTGCCGCCGGTGTTCTTTCCGCACCGCCCGTCTCATTGTCGAAACATTTCGCGCCCGCGCCCCGTCTACCCAAGAGAAACCCGGATAGCCAGAGAATAGGAGCGTATTCACCCTTGAGGCGCGCCCTGCCATGACCTGGCATCGTTCGAGATCGGGCGGAGCCCGCTTCTGTTTCTGCTTGCTCGCAACCTGCCTCGCCGCTGCGCAACTGCCGCCGGCACGGCTCGCCGCCGCGCAAACCGATCAATGCTCTGTCGCAGGGACCGTCCGCGATTCCGTCACTGGTGCGCCAGTGAGGAAGTTGAGCGTCATCCTGGGGCCAGCCTGGGGAGGGTACACTTACGCGGCGCCTGTTAACTCCGCCGGCGCTCTCTGCTTCCGTTCGGTGGGCCCTGGCAACTACCGGATCAGCTTGCAACGCGCAGGTTACCGATCCCTGCCCGGCAACGAGGCTGCGCTATTCCACTTGGATCCAGGCCGGCCGGTCGCTGATCTGGTTATTACAGCCGTGCCATTGGCCGCAATCTCAGGAACGGTCCTGGACGCCGATGGCGAGCGAATGGTCGAGGCCGAAGTGGGGCTGGTTCGGTCGCAGTGGCGGCACGGCAGCCGTGTCTGGGCCCACGTGAAGATGGTTCAGACCAACGACCTTGGCCAATATCGGATCGATGGCGTGGAACCGGGCGATTATTACATCCGCGGCAACGCGGGTCCCCACGGGTTCAGCGTGAGCATAGTTTCGGACGGACCCGGCCAGCCGGAGATGGCTGTGACCCCGGTGTTCTATCCCCGCGCTGTTACGATCGCCGGCGCATCCCTGCTCCATGTGGGCGCCGGGCAGGAAATCACCGGCATCGACTTGCGTTTGCATATGGGGCGGACCTTTCATATTCGCGGGACCGTGGACCCAACGCGGAAGGGAGTGAGTGCGACCAATCCTCCCGCTCTTCCCGATGTGGTTGCATACCGCGATGATGGAGGAGTAAAGGACTGGCCTGACTTCTTTGGACGGATCGATCTGGATGGCTCGTTCGACATACCAGGTGTGCCCAGCGGCAATTGCCTGGTCCAGGAGCTTAACCGCTCAGGCAGCCTGTCCGTTGTGGGGCCGCCCGACGGAAGCTGCCCGCAGCGGGAGGCGCTTGGGTTTCCATTGACTGGCTTGGTTCGCGCCAAGGTCGAGTTCGGTGATGTCTCCAACTTACGCGTTGCGACGGTTCCCTTCGACGCAAGGATACGGGCGCGCTTCGAAGGCGATGCGTCGCACGATCTCTCGAAGTGGCACGCGCTTCTGGAGCGCGCCGATTGGACTGAGATGACGATGCAGACCTGGTCGAATTCTGCTGGTGTCATTTCGAATGTTTTGCCGGGTCGTTACCTCCTGAAAGTTTCTCCGAACGAGAGAGCTTACGTCAAGAAAGTGCTCATGCACGGCAGGGAAATCGACGGCTGGGAGGTCGAGCTGGAAAGCGCGGCCGACCAGTTGGAGATTGTGCTTGCGAAAGGTGGACGCGATATCCGTGGGACATTCGCATGGCCAGAACCGAGGCCGGTTAATGCGAGCGCGATCCTGGTTCCCGAGCAGCCCCGGCCTGGCAACTTCACAACCGTGGACCGAGCCGACATCGATCAAGGAGGCGAATTCACCTTCTTGTCCGTCGCTCCCGGCCGTTATCGCAGCTTCGTGGTCACCGACTTCGACCAAGGCTTGTGGGAGAATCGCGATTTCTTCCGGCTGGTTGCCGATCAGGGCACAGTCGTCGAAGTGCCCGAAGGCGAGACGGCGACCGAGACGACAGACATCAAGCCAATCCTTCTGCCCGCTGCCGTGATAGAGCGGGCAATCGCACGGATGGGGAACTGAGAATCGCATGAGAAGCGCCCTCGCCTTCCTCTTTTTCGCATCCGCCGCGGTAGGGCAGGGACCCTGTGCCATCAAGGGCCGCGTGGTCGACAAGACCACCGGCCGGCCTCTCGCCAACGTCCGCCTGTTCGCCGTGCGGGACCGCGAGTTACCCGCGATCCGCACCACCACAAACCAGCATGGGGCATTCTGCTTCGTGCATCTCGACCCGGGCTCCTATAACGTCCTGGCTCAGCGCACCGGCTACCTCGACGAGCCCTACGCAGGGTCTCGCGACTTCGGCACTGCTTTTCCGCTACTCGTGATGGATCGGGACGGTTGGGACTGGCCGGTGACCCTGAAGATGACACCGCGCCCCATATTGGCTGGCCGAGTTGTCGATGCCGATGGCGATCCTGTGGCCGGTGCCGAGGTCCGATCTCTCCGGCGCGTTCCGGACGACCATACGTTCACGGAAGGCGAGAATCAGACTGTCCGAACCGACGTCCACGGCGCGTTTCGGTTTTACGATTTGAATCCAGGCAAATACTACCTGACCGCAACACCCAACCTCTTTGAGTCGTCTCGTGCCGAATACTTGCAGACGGTCCGGGAACGCGGAGTCGAGACCTACTATCCCAATTCTCTGAACCCGAAAGACGCCGCTCCCATCGTCCTCAAAGCGGGGGGCGAAGTCACCGGCATCACAATCAAGATGCAGATAGTTGGCCTGCACTATGTTTCGGGGAAGTTCATAGGATTTAGACCGTCGAGAAACCTGATAGCCAGGCTGGAGCTTCACTCCGGCGCCCTGGAATATGCAGACGTCCAGGTTCGGAACGATGGCACCTTTTACCTGACGAAGGGCTTGCTGCCGGAGAAGTACACCATTCAACTGGCCGGCGTGACGACGGTCGTGGACCTGACCGCTGGCGACGTGGAAGGGCTCCTCATCGAGCCACTCAAGCCCCGAAAATAGCGCCTGCCCAAAGACAGCCTTGGCCGAGGTGATGGAACCTACCGCAAGCCGTTTCCGCTCCCCCCGCGCCGATAGCGTAACCTGGAAGACATGGCAACTGAGGAAACCGTGACACTGGGCGGGGGGTGCTTCTGGTGCGTGGAGGCGGTCTATCAACAGATGGAGGGCGTGCTTGCGGTAGAGTCCGGCTACATGGGCGGAAGCCTCGCCAACCCGACCTATCAGCAGGTCTGCTCCGGCGCGACCGGCCACGTGGAAGTCGTCCAGGTGAAATTCGATCCCGCGATTTGCAACTTCCGCGACATCCTCGAAGTTTTCTTCGCGATTCACGATCCCACGTCCCTCGACCGCCAGGGCGACGACACCGGCACGCAGTACCGCTCCGTCATCTTCTATCATGGCGACCTGCAGCGGCATGCCGCCGAGCAGACGATTCGCGAGTTGAACACCGAGCGGATTTGGCCCGTGCCCATCGTCACCCAAGTGCGCGCGGCCGAAACCTTCTACCGCGCCGAGGACTACCATCGCGACTATTTCCGCAGTCACCCGGGCCAGACCTACTGCACATTCGTGGTCGCGCCCAAGGTGCGCAAGTTCCGCGAGAAATTCGCCGCCAAATTGCGGAAAGAGGTGTGAAACGAAATGCGCCTGGCGATGCTCTCCGACATTCACGACAACGTGTGGAAACTCGCCGCCGCGCTCGATGCTGCGCGCGGCGCGGATGCCATGATCTGCTGCGGCGACCTCTGCTCGCCCTTCATCGTCCACCAATTGGGCCGCGGCTTCGCCGGCCCCATCCACATCGTCTTCGGCAACAACGATGGCGACCTGTTCCGCATCGCCGCCAACGCCGCCAGGTATCCTCAGATCAAGATTCATGGAGAGATGCTGCGCGCCGAATTCGGCGACAAGCGCGTCGCCGCCAACCACTACGACAACATCGCGCGCTCGATCGCCGCTTCCGGCGAATACGACGTGGTCTGCTACGGCCACAACCACGTCTATGACGTGAGCCGCTCCGGCCGCACACTCGCCATCAATCCCGGCTCCATCATGGGCGCAACCTTCGCCGCCGATGGCAGCCGCACCGACGTCCCTTCCACCTTCGTCATTTACGACACCGAAACCGACACCGCGCAACGCTTCGAAGTGATGTAGGTACGTTGGAGCCACAGATGAACACAGATAAACCCAATTCCTTTCAATTTGTGTTCATCTGTGTTTATCCGTGGCCCATGGTTTTTTGTTTTCCCGCTGGCGCGATACTGATAATGAATGAGCGAGACCTTGCCCGCATTCGAAATGGCCGTCACCATCGAGGCCGACGATATCGACGTGCTGGGCCACGTCAACAACGTGATTTACCTGCGATGGGTGCAGGATGCGGCAGTGGCTCACTGGACGGCTTTCGCGCCGCCTGCGGACCTCGAGAAACTGGCCTGGGTGGTGCTCCGCCACGAAATCGATTACAAGCAGCCCGCGCGCCTCGGCGACGGCATCGTCGCCCGAACCTGGGTGGGCCACGCAACCCGCGTCCGCTTCGAGCGCCATACCGAATTGCTGCGCGCTTCCGACCGCGCCCTGCTGGCCAAGGCTCTCACTCTGTGGTGCCCCATCGACCCATCCACCGGCAAGCCGGCCAGCGTCAGCGCCGAAGTTCGTGCCCTCTTCTCCCTGCCCACCTAGCCGAACGCTGACCTGGTAGGACAGTCGATCGGTTTCTGTCGACTGTCTTCCGCCGGCCGCGACGACCCAGCGCAGCCCCCGGTCAACCGCTTAGAATAGTGGCGCGGGGCGAGTGCGGCTCCGCCTTCCAATGCCAGGTACCATCATCCAAATCAATATTTCTCAGGGAGGCCTTCCCAAGCGGCCGATTGCGCGGGGGCGCATCGGTCCCGGCGGCCTCGAGGGCGACGTGCAGGCCCATCCGCTAATCCACGGCGGCCCGCGTAAGGCCGTGCTCCTCATCGCCGCCGAGGTGGTGGACGACCTGGCAGCCCGCGGTTACCTGGTCTTCTACGGCGCGCTGGGCGAGAACCTCACCATGCGCGGCCTCGATGTGCGCGGCTTGCGCATCGGCGATCGCCTGCGCGCCGGCGCCGCGATCCTCGAGATCACCCAGCTTCGCGTTCCCTGCGGCCAGCTCGATGTTTATGGCGAATCGCTCCAGGGCGATCTGTACGATGCGCGCGTCAAGGCCGGCGACTGCGGCTCGCCGCGCTGGGGCCGCAGCGGGTTTTATGCGAGCGTGGTGGAGGCGGGCGAGGTGGCGCCGGGCGATATAATTGCGCCAGTGGCCCAACCGGCCTGACCATGCTGACTTTGCTCGATCGCGTTCCCGAGCGCGTGGCGGCGCGTATCCGCCTGCTGCTGGCTTCCGTCCCGGACCCGGCGGCGGCCACCCGCTGCCTCGAGCGGCTGCGCCAGGCTTCGCCTTCCGCCTTCGACCGCATCACCAGTTCGCCGAGGGCCCTCCAGGCGGCCGCCAATGTTTTCGCGTACAGCGCGTTTCTTTCCGATGCCGTCCTCAAGAACCCCGAGCAGATCCTCCAGGTCGCCAGCTCCGGCAATTTTTATCGCGTGCTGTCGGTCGAGGAATACGAGGAGCGTCTGTACGATTTTCTGGGCGCGGGCCACGGCGGCGTGCCTTCCGGAGTGGAACTGGCGCGCTTTCGCCGCCGCCAGTTACTGCGCATCGCCCTGCGCGACGTGCTGGGAGTGGCCGGCCTCGCCGAGATCACCGAGGAACTCTCGAGCGTCGCCGACGCCATTCTGAGCGTCTTGTACCGTTACCTCCGCGACGACTTCGTCGCGCGCCATGGCGAGCCGCGCCTGGCCGACGGCAGCCCCTGCGGATTCTCGGTGATTGCGCTCGGCAAGCTGGGCGGGCAGGAGTTGAATTACAGCTCCGATATCGACCTGATGTTCGTTTACGGCGGCAATGGCCACACCGACGGTCCGGACGTCGTCACTAACAAGGAGTTTTACAAGAAGGTCGCCAACCAATATACCCAGTTACTCTCCACTTACACGGCCGAAGGTCAATGTTATCGCGTGGACTTACGGCTGCGTCCGGACGGGACCCTGGGCGAGGTCGCGATTTCCGGCGATGGCGCGCGCGATTACTACGGCAGGCGGGCGCGCGACTGGGAAAAGCAGATGCTGATCAAGGCCCGCGTGGCGGCCGGCGAACCGGAACCGGGCGCGGCGCTGCTCGAGTTCGTGGAACCGTTGATTTATCAGACTTCGCTCGATTTCCGGGCGGTGGAAGCGGTATCCGAAACGCGCCAGCGCATCAGCGAAAAAATGGCCGCGCGGCGCCACTCGGGCGGCGGCATCGACATCAAGCTGACCCCCGGCGGCATTCGCGACATCGAGTTCCTGGTGCAGTGCCTGCAACGCCTGCACGGCGGCCGCGAAGCCTGGGTGCGGCACGGCGGCACCATGTTCGCCCTGTTCCGCTTGCGCGATAAGGGGCTGCTCTCGAGCGTCGAATACGCGCGCCTCGCGTCTGCCTACCAGTTCCTCCGCTACCTGGAACACCGCCTGCAACTGGAAGACGACCGGCAGACGCACACGCTCCCCGCCGATCGCGACGCGCTCGGCCTGCTGGCCCGCAAGATGCCGCCGGCGGCCACCGGCGAGGCGCTCGATGCCGATTCCCTGTGCCGCAGCCTGGACGACCACCTGGCCGCCGTACGCGAGATTTACGAGCGCGTGATTCACGCCCAGAAGCCGCTCTATTACACGCCCGGCCTCGAGCCGGCGCTCGAAGAGGACCCCGAGCCCACGCCCGTGGCGACCAACCTCACCCGCTTCCTGGACCAGCGCGCGCCCTCGCTCGCCGCCGCCGTGGCCGCCGCCGGCCTGCATCGCGGCCGCGAGCGCTTCGAACATTTCCTCGAGAAAGCGTTTGCGCAACCGGAGATCCTCGAACGCCTGGATGGCGACGCGCGCCTGGCCGCCGGCGTGCTCGATGTCTTCGAGCACAGCGGCCATTTCGCCGACGAGCTGCTGCGCTACCCCGAGCTGATGGAGGAAATCGGCGAACCCTTCCGGCTGGAGGGCGGCGCGCTGATCGATGGCGGCTCGCTGCGCCGCTACTACCGCCGCCAGATGCTGCGCATCCAGACCGAAAGCCTGATCGAGGCTCCGCCCATCTTCTCGACCCTGGGTAAGACTTCGGTGCTGGCCGACAGCGTGATCGCGGCCGCTTATCAGATCGCGGTGCGCGGCGCCCCGCCGCCGGCGAACCACGCTTATGAGCCATCCAACCAGATGATGGTGATCGCGCTCGGCCGCCTGGGCATGCGCGAATTCGACCTGGGATCGGATGCCGACCTGGTGTTCGTCATTCCCGACCGGGACTCCCCGGAACACGTCTTCTGGACCGATGTGGCCGAGCGCATGGTGCAGACCTTGAGCGCCTATACCGGCGAGGGCGTGATGTTCGCCGTCGATACCCGCCTGCGGCCCAACGGCCGCGAGGGCGACCTGGTGCAATCCGAAGGCGCTTATAAAGCCTATTTCGAGCAGCACGCCGAGGCTTGGGAAGGCATCGCCTACATGAAATCGCGCGCCGTGGCCGGAAACGTCGAGCGCGCCACCGAGTTCTTGAACGAGCTGCAGCAGGTCGACTGGCGGCGCTACGGCCAGAGCATGCGCTCGCGCAAGGAACTCGCCGAGATGCGGGCCCGCCTGGAACGCGAGCAGGGGCCGCGCAATCCGCTCAAGGCCGGCATGGGCGGCTTCTACGATATCGACTTCGCGCTGATGTACCTGCGCCTGCGCGCCGCCGGCATCTTCTTTAAGGTGCTCAACACGCCCGAGCGCATCGACGTCAACGAGAAGATGGGGCACCTGGACCGCGAGGACGCCCGCTTCCTGCTCGAGGCCGCCACCTTCTACCGCGGCATCGACCACGGCCAGCGCATTTCGCGCGGCCACGCCGAGGGCAGCCTCCCCACCTCCCAGGCGCAAATGGAATTGCTGGCCAACCTGGTCCAGCGCTGGACCCCGGAGCACCTGCACCAGCAGCGCCTCGATGTCACCCTGCGGGAAATCCGCCGCCGCACCCGCGAGTACTTCAACCGGCTCTTCGGGCGATCATGAAGGCGCTGCGATTCGCGGCCTCGCTCGCCCTGGTCGCGGCCATCATCGCGGTTTACCGGTTGATCACGGTCAACAACACCACCGTGGCGCTCACTCTGTTGCTGGCCATCCTCGGCATTTCCGCCTGGTGGGGACTGGCCGAGGCCACCCTCGCCTCGGTGCTGGCGGTGCTCGGGTTCAATTTCTATTTCCTGCCGCCGGTCGGCAAACTCACCATTCAGGATCCGCAGAACCTGGTCGCGTTTATCGCCTTCCTGGTGACCGCCGCCACCGCCAGCCAGCTTTCGGCGCGGGCCCGGCGCCGCGCGGCTGAAGCGGAAGCCCGCCGCCTCGAAAGCGAACGGCTCTATGCGCTGGTGCGGTCGCTCGCCCTCACCGGCGACCCGCGCAAGACCATCCGCGAATTCCTCAACCGCGTGGCGCAGGAATTTGGCTGCCGCGGAGCCGCTTTTTTCTACCGGCAGACGGACGAGATCTTCCGCACGGGCCCGGAGAGCCAGCCCGTCACCGAGCACGACCTGAAAGTCGCCGCGGAGATCGAGCACGCTTCGGGCGAAGCGACTGGCGACTGGGTGGCCAGTCCCGTCCGCCTGGGCATGCGCAGCCTCGGCAGCCTCGGCCTGGTCGCGCCGCTGCCTTCCGCCCAGATGGTGCGCGCCATCGCCGACCTGGCCGCCATCACCATCGAAAGGGCGCGCGCCATGGAGGAAGCCAGCCACGTCGAAGCGGTCCGCCAGAGCGAGCTGCTGAAATCGGCGCTCCTCGATTCGCTCGCCCACGATATCAAGACGCCGCTCACCTCCATCAAGGCAGCCGTCACCAACCTGTTGGGCGAAGCCGCGGTGGGCGACCGCGAACTGCTCACCATCATCAACGAAGAAGCCGACCGCCTGAATCAGCTCGCCGCCGAGGTGGTGGCGATGGCGCGTATCGAAGCCGGCAAGCTGCACATCGAGAAGCGGGAGCTGCCGGTCGAGCAGATCGTCACCGGCGCGCTGGCCGAAGTCGAGAGCCTGCGCAAGGGCCGTCCCATCGCCATCCACGCGCCTGCCGATTTGCCCTTCGCTCAAGCCGATCCCGAGCTGGCGCAGCAGGTGGTCAAGCAGTTTCTCGAGAACGCCCTCAAGTACACGCCCGAGGATTCGCCCATCACCATCTCGGTCGAGCGAAAAGGCGCGAAAATCGTGATTGGCGTCGCCGACCGCGGCCCGGGAATCGAAGAGCACGAGCGCGCGCTGATCTTCGACCGCTTCTATCGCGGCCGCGAGCAGCGTTTTCGAACCAAGGGAACAGGCATGGGTCTCGCCATCGCCAAGGGAATCGTCGAGGCGCACGGCGAACGGATCTGGGTGGAGAGCGAGCGGCGCCAGGGTTCGGTATTCTATTTTACGCTGGCCGCGGCTGGAGGCAAAGAGAATTGAGCGCCGGAAAAATCCTGGTGGTGGACGACGATCCGCAGATCCGCCGCGTGATGAAAGCCACGCTCGTTGGGCACAGCTACGAGGTGCTCGAAGCGCGCACCGGCGAGGAAGCGCTCGATATGTTCGCCCGGGAAACGCCCAGCCTGGTGCTGCTCGATATGAACATGCCGGGCATCGGCGGCCTCGAAACCTGTCGCGCATTGCGCGCCGCTTCCGACGTCCCCGTAATCGTGCTGACGGTGCGCAACTCGGAGAAGGACAAGGTCGCCGCGCTCGATGCGGGCGCCGACGATTATGTCACCAAGCCATTCGGCATCGAGGAACTGCTGGCCCGCATCCGCGCCGCGTTGCGCCGTTCCCCCACCGGGCCCGAAGGCGGTCCGCGCACTTTCGAAACCGCCGGCCTGGAGATCGATTTCGAGGCGCGCCGCGTCCGCGCCCAAGGCCGCGAAGTCCGTCTGACCCCGAAGGAATTCGAGCTGCTCCGCTGCCTGGTAGCGCACGCGGGCCGCCCCGTCACCCACCGCGAGCTGCTGCAAGCCGTCTGGGGCCCCGATTACGGCGACGAGCCCGAATACCTCCGCGTCTTCATCAACCAACTGCGCAAGAAAATCGAAGCCAGCCCGGCCAAGCCCAAAATCATCCTGACCGAACCCTGGGTGGGCTATCGCCTGGCCGCGGGGTCGTAAAGCAGTGGCGAAAAGCGGAAACCCTATGGCTGCTGGCCGGGGTCGCGGCGCTTGAGGGTCGGGCGGTCGCTGTCGTCGGTGCTCTGGCCGGAGCCGGTGCCGTCGTCCACCGGGCCGGTGCCGCTGCCGGGTGCGCGGCGCAGGCGCGGCCGGTTCGGATCTTCCTTGGAATCCACCTTGTGGCGGTTGTGCAGCATGGCCAGTCTGCCCTTCACGTCGTTGAATTCCGAGGTGTTAACCACGTACTCTTCCTTGGGCTTCAGCTCGGACTGAATCTCCTGCTGCGCCGACTTGATCCGGTCATCGTTCATCGGGTGGGTCATAAACACCTTGGCGATCGAACCCGGCTTCCTCTTTTCCATGGTCTCGATTTTTTCGAAGAAGTCGACAAACGCCGTGGGATCGTAGCCTGATTTATAGAGGTACTGCAAACCGAAATGGTCGGCCTGTCTCTCTTCGGCCCGCGTGAATTGCAGCATGGTCAATGGTATCGCCAGGTTCATGCCTTGGCGGATGGCGTAGCCGGTCCAGGTCCAACCGGTAAAGATCGAGCCGGCGATCGCCCCGATCTCCATCAAGTCGCCCTTGGTTTGCTGGCGCGTGGCATGGCGGCAGGCGACGTGCGCGATCTCGTGCGCCATCACGCCGGCCAGTTCGGCTTCGGTGTCGGCCTTGAGAATGAGCCCGGAATTCACGAAAAAGAATCCGCCTGGCAGGGCGAAAGCGTTGACTTCCTCGGTGTCCAGCACTTTGATGGTGAACGGAACCTTAGCGTCGGAGTTGCGCACGATGTTCTGGCCCACGCGGTTAACGTACTCGGCCACGATCGGGTCGTCGACAATTTTGGCCTGTTTCTCCACTTCGGTCGCCAACTGCTTACCAAGCGCGATCTCCTTCTCGAGCGAGTAGAAGTTGATGCCGCTGCCGACATCGCGATCCCCAATCGCGTCGGGATTGTTGTTTTTGTTCTTGCTGTCATCGCCATACGCGCCACCGGCCAGCAGGCTAAGCGCAGCGAGAATTGTCACAAAAGACGTGGATCGGCGCTTCATGGGAGGCTCCCTCTACATACACTATACGCCCGAACGCAGCGTACCGAATCAGGTGCTCAATGATTTAACGTGGCGGCGGGGCTTGCGGTTTCACCCCAGAAGCGGCGTTCAGTAGAGGCCCAGGCTGATGACCTTGCCGCCAGCATCCACCAGGACGTCCAGCCGCCGGTCCACGTAGGAGTAGAACTTGCGCCCTTTGTTGGCCTCGGTGGCGCTGACCTCGCCGCCCCACTGGCGCCGGCAGTCCTGCCACGTCATGTTCTGCGGATAGACGAAGACGGTCCTCAGCAAGCCGGTTCCGGACTCGAAGTCCAGCTCCAGTTCCTTGTAGCGGCCGGTCGGATCGGGGAACGCGTAAATGTGGCCGTTGACGCTCTGGTTGTCGCCGTAAGCCGGACGCTGGCGCAGTGGCTGTCCGAGCAGAAAACGGGCGTCGTCGGCCGTCCACTGGCCGATCATCTTCTGGCAGAAGAGCGCGCTATTCTGTACGAAGGCCGGGGGATAGGCCACCTTCGGGGCGCTACGCGGAGCGGTTTCGGCGGGCGTGGCCGAACCGCTCGGCTTGGCCGATTCCGCCGGTGCGGAAGTGGCGGCAGGCGCGGGCTTAGCGGCCTCCGTCTTCTTCGCAGGCGTTTTTGCTGGCGGTCCCGGCAATTGCACCACCACGTCGGGTTGATCCGGATCCTGGTTCCGGAGAACCGGCGGCACCGGCGTGGACGTGGTCTTCGAGTGGTCCGGCGAGTCCGCCGCAATGGCGAACCAGCCAGCCATCAGGCAAATCGGGACACACAAAACCCTTTTCATGACACCCTCGACAAAATGCGGACCGATACACTTCAAAAATAGCCGATAGAGGACAGCGTTGCGAGCCCGAATTTGGCAAGCAGTGGGACGCTTACGAAAGTTAAGCGCGTTGCGAAACCGCCGGCTGGGTCCGTCACTGGCGTTGAGCGCCGAAGAGGTTTTCGACGAAGCTCGGTTCGATGGGCCAGTAGCCGTAAACCCGCTTGCCGCCACTCGTGAAACTGCCGGCCGCGAGCACGCCGCTCAAGTCGGCCGGGTTGGGGTTCTGATTCTCGCGGGCAATCATCTGGCGGAGCACGCCAGTAACGCGGGTCAGTTCGAGCACCGCATCGGCCGCGTCGATTTCAGTGCGGCAGAGCACGTCCAGTTTGGCGGCCATCCGCCGGCCTTCCGGCGCGAAAGCCAGGGTGACGCTTTCCGCCTCGCCCAGGCTGTGCGCGAACATCCGAGTGCCGACCGGCAGATTATCGGCGGAACGCAGCATGGCAACCGGGACCGAAAGCCACACCGGCGATGCGGACGGGACAGTGGCCGGGCCGGGCGCCGGCGTGGCCAGGCGCAGCGCCGCCGATCGATCCGGGCTCACCGCCAGCGCCATCACGTCGGAGCGCAGGGGGAAGAACGAAATCTGGCGCTCCGGCAGGGTTCCCTGCATGCGGCACAGGTCGCGCTCGCAGCGGCCGCCCTGCTCCGCCACGTAAGCTTGCAGCCGGGGCCAATCGAAACGCCCCTCGATCAGCAGGAACTTGCCGGTGGGCGCGAAGGCGGCCAGCGCCCGATCCAGGTCCCGCTGGTAGTTGAAGTTGGTCTTGCGCACGAAGGCTTGGTATTCGGGGTCCTGGCCTGCCTGGGAGCCGCCCAGCATCTGCAGAATTCCGGCCCGCCGCAGCGCCCGGAAATCCACCGAAAGCACCAGCGCGTTATCGGCCGGCAGCCGTTCCAGCAGCCGGGCGGTGGCGAAAGGCTGCGATCGGTACCAGTCAACGCCGGCGATCAAAAGCGCGGCGGCGGCCAGCCCCGCCCCCAGCCAATATAAGCGGTTCCTCAAGCTCACCCCACCAGTATCACACCACGCTCAGGGTGCGCCAAGAACGCTGGCTCTGCGCCAGCGGTATCGGAGGCTCCGCGTAGCCGGGGCAGCGCAATGGAGCGGATTTGGGTCGTGGAGGAGGCAGGGTTCCCACGGGCCGTTGTTCACCGGTTCCGTGTCGTTCGGCGTGCCGAAGCTGCCACGAGCGCCCCCGGGGAGCGCGGGCACGCGAAAATCAGGAACGGCGATCTTCCGCGTGCCGGCCATCCGGCTTGTGTTTGCGCCGGTTCGCCCAATACTTCTTCATGCGCTCGGACACTTCCGCGCGCTCTTGCAAGTTCATTGACTTGCGGCCACGCCGTTTGCCGCTGTTGGGAAGCCGGGGCAACTCGCCGCCGGCGCGCTGCAGTGCCTCCAACGAGGCAATCGCACGCTCCAACTTTTCTTTCTCGGCGTATAACTCCTGCAGAGCCTTGGAGAGATCCATCACACTAAATGCCGCAGGTCGCGGAACCTTTAACGATCACTCGATGTTACATCAGCGATCGCGCACTATTCTATAGCCGATGGTTACTAATGGAGCAGGAAAGGCCAATGCGGTACTACTTTGATGGCATGTCGAGTAATGGCTATGTATAGTCCAACTCCCAGTAGCAATAGTACAGCTACAACAATAATAATGGTGGTTTTCCATGGGAATCGACGGTCCTCGCGATGGAGCGTCAGTATATATGCTGCGAATACTCCCAAGTAGTACAGCAGGCACATGGGCATCGCAAACAGCATCATGTTGAACGCATCGGGCGATGGGGTGACGAGGGCGGCTACGATGAAGATGAGCAGAATGGCATAACGGCTATGTTTAATTAGAAATGACGGGCTTACAATCCTCAGCAATGTTAGAAAGAATATAACCACCGGAAGTTCGAACACCAAACCGATTCCCAACACCACGTTGACAAACATGGCGAAATACTCGCTGACCGACACGAAGGGCTCGACGCTTTTGCCATAGCCCATACCCAACAGGAAGGTGAGGGCGTATCGAAAAGCCACGAAATAGGCGAACAGACCGCCCAAAATGAATAACCCGGCGGAGGACACGATGAAGGGCACGGCCCATCGGCGCTCCTTGCGGTACAGTCCGGGCGATATGAAAGCCCAAATCTGGTAGAACACCCACGGCGACGAAATGAAGATGGCACATACCAGGGGCAGCTTGAACCAGATAATGTTGAGGGTTTCCATGGGCGTGGTCTGCACCAGGCGCTGCGGGTAGCCGAGCGTCTTCAACGCAGTGACGGCCGGTTGCTTGATGATGTTCCAGAGCTGATCGCAGAACAGGAAACTGACGCCGAAGGCCACGCCGAGGCCGACCAGGGCCGAGATGATTCGTCTGCGCAGCTCCTCGAGGTGCTCGAGAAAGGACATGCGCAGCATGCCTTCCTCTTCGTCGTCCGGCGGCGGAGGGGGCCCGCCTCCCATCCTTCGGCGGGCTCTCTCGAGCGCGCCGCCACCGGCAGGCGTCGAGTTGCGCGGGGGCTTGCCGCCCCCAATCTGTTCTTCGGATGAGTCCATTCGTTACGCTTGCTGCTCCGCGTTTGTCGAAGCCGGAGAGAGGGAACGATCTCCGGCGGCGTTGACCGCCGCGGGGTCGGAACTCGCGTCATCGTGTTCCGCCGCATGGTGGGCAATCGTTCCTTCCGATGCGACAACTACGGGTAATTCGGCGCCCTCGGTTGCGGATGCGCTTGGAGTGGATGGGGCATCTGCCGGCTCTAAAGACGGGGCAACGTACGCACCATCATAGGTGGTGTCGTAAGAAGAGTAATCATAGTTATAAGTATCGTACTTATACTGATTGACCACTTCTTTCATTCCCGTTTCGGCCTCCAGATTTTTCATTTCGCGGTCAAAGGTCGCCTTCAGTTCGTTGGAGGCGCGCCTGAATTCGGTCAATGCCTTGCCGACCTTCCGTCCGATCTCAGGAAGTTTCTTTGGACCGAACAGGATGAGCGCCACCAGGAAGATCAAAATAAATTCCTGGGGGCTGAAGTTTCCAAAAATCATGCCGATTCCTCCAGCAAGGTCTTCCGAACCAATGATAACACGCACACCGCCACGGGCCGCTCCGCCGGGACCAGACCGCGACGCCGCGCCGCAGAGGTGGCCAGCCGGAAGAGCGGCCCGAACCCGCGTGTTGCCATGGAATTCGCAGCCGGCTCGCTGGAGGCTCTTCGTCGAGAGAATCGAAGCCGGCCGCTACCGCGTCAGCCGGAAGATCACCGTGATGGGGGCGATCACCTCGACCGGCTTGCCGTTGAGCAGGGTGGGCTCGTAGACCCACCGGCGTACAGCCTCGAGCGCGGCGGGAACCAGCAGCGGGTTTCCGCTCAGCGCGCGCAGATCGCGAATCCGGCCATCGGTGCCGATGATGCCTTCCAGTTCCACCGGTCCGGAGATGCGGGCCGCGATGGCCGTTGGCGGGTAGCGCGGCTCCACGCGGTGAATCGGGTGGGCCAGGCGAACGTCGCCGCCGATCAAGCGGATCGGCTGGGTGGGCGGAGGCTGCACCACCGCTACGGGTATTACCGGCGGGCGAACCACGACCGGCCCGACGTCCAGTATCCCGGGCAGCACGTGGTTGCCGGATCCGCCGGTTCCAATCATGCAACCGATGCAAGGGGCGGGAACAATACCCACGTCCTCGATGCGTTCCGGGTGAACCGGAGTAACGGTCGGCAATACCAGGGTGCCGTCCTTAATCTGAAATGGATGTACGGCCACCACGCGCGCCACGTGGTGAGGCTGCGCGGCAGGTTCCTGGCGCGTCGGAGCCTCGGGCGCCACCAGGGAAACCAGCATCTGCGCGCGCGGCAAAACATCCGGCCAGACCACCGGCGCCAGGGCGGCGGCCAGCACCAGCAGCGTCTGCGCCGTCATCCCGGCGCAGGTGCTCCAGACGCGCTTGGAAGGATTGGTAAGAACCGCTGTTTCAAACATCGTCGTCGCTCCTTTCCCCGAGCGGGCACACCCCGGACGCAGTGCCCCGAAGGGCGGGATCCATTTGTTTCAGCTTTCCGTGAGCTGCGTCCGCGTTTGCGCGCTCACCCCCATAGACACCATATCCCGCGCGGAAGTTCCGCGCTGGTTTGGGTCATGATGGAAGGATGCAGTTGCCGCGGCATGTCCGCGAAGCCATCGAGCGGCGGGCGGGCGAGGTCAGTTCCGCATCTTTGAAACGGGCGGCCGCGGAGATCTCGGATGCCTACCGCGCGGGGACTGTCCCGCCGCGCGCCGCCGCGGAGCGCACTTTGGCCTACCTGGTGACCCGCATGCCCGCAACCTACGCCGCGGCGCGCGCCGTGTTGCGGGAAACGCATCGCCTCTTGGGCAGCCGCGAAATCTCGAGCGTGTTGGATATCGGCGCGGGCGGTGGAGCGGCGTCGCTGGCCGCGCTCGAAGAGTATCCTGCGGCCACCGTGACGCTGGTCGATCGCGATCGCGCGCTGCTCGAAGCTGCGCGCGAATGGCTGCCTCAAGCGCGAGTGATCGCGGAAGATGTGACACGCACGCCCACGCTCGCTCCGCACGATCTAGTGATTCTGGGGTACTCGGCTGGGGAAATCGCGAAACTGCCGCTGGCCAGACTGTGGCAGGCCGCGCGCGTGGCTCTGGTCCTGATCGAACCGGGAACGCCGCGCGGTTTCGGCGTCATCCGCGCGGCTCGATCGGAGCTGCTGGCCGTAGGCGCGCACATGCTTGCGCCTTGCCCCGCCGCAGGCGTCTGCCCCGTCCTCGATCCCGACTGGTGCCACTTCGCCGCGCGCGTCGAGCGCTCTTCCCTGCATCGCCGCATCAAGGGCGCCGATCTCGGCTACGAGGACGAAAAGTATAGCTACGTGGCGCTGGCGCGGGAGCCGGTCGCGCAGGCGATAGCGCGCATCGTCGGCCGCCCGCGCCATCATCCCGGCCTGATCGAGCTCGATACCTGCACGCCCGCCGGCTTGACCACTATCCGCGCCGCCAAACGCGACCGCGACCGCTTCCGCGCCGCCCGCCACGCCGAGTGGGGCGCGCCCGGGATATGATGAATGGCGATGATCGACCGCGAACAGGCCTGGAACATTCTGTGTGAGTTCACCAAATCGGAAGGTTTGCGCAAGCACGCGCTGGCCGTCGAGACTTGCGTCCTCGCGTACGCCAAGCGATTCGGCGGCAACCTCGAGCAGTGGCAAGTCACCGCGCTGTTGCACGACTTCGATTGGGAGATCCATCCCACGCTCGAAGGGCATCCGCAGCTCGGCGAGCCGCTGCTGGCCGAGCGCGGGGTGGATGAGCAAACCCGCCGCGCTATCCTCTCCCACGCCGGCCACACCGGCGTGCCGCGCACATCGGCGCTCGAAAAGACGCTCTACGCCTGCGACGAGCTGGCCGGCTTCATCACCGCCATTTCCTACGTCAAGCCGCACCGCAGCGTGTTCGAAGTGGACGTGGCTTCGGTGAAAAAGAAGATGAAGGACAAGGCCTTCGCGCGCTCGGTCAACCGCCAGGACATCGTCGATGGCGCCGCCGAGTTGGGCGTGCCGCTCGACGAGCACATCGCTTTCTGCGTCAAAGCCATGCAGGATCGAGCGGAGGAACTGGGGCTCAAGGGCAGCGGGTGAGTGGCGGAAGCAACGGCTTAGCGTTTGGCCGAGCCGTCCGAAACCGCGAGTGCCGCTGCCGGCGCCCTATTCGGCTGCGGGCGGTCCGCTCTCGGGCGCCCCGCCGCCGAACGACTGGAGCGCCAGGTAGCTCAGGCCGAATCGCTCGATATTGTCGTGCTGCTTGTCGAACTGATCGAAGTGGCCCTCTTCGTCGCCGACCAGCCGCTCGAAGAGTTGCTTGGTGGCGGCGTCGGCATTGGCCCCGCATTCGATTGCCGCCTGGTTGTAGCTGCGGACGCCGTCTTCCTCCATCGCCATCACCTTCACCAGGATCGCTTCCGGCTCCAGAATCTTCTCGACCGGACCGGCAGCCACCATTTCCACGTCGCCCTTCAAGAACAGGATGCGCTCGGCCAGCACTTCCACGTGACCCATTTCCTGGATCGCGATCCGCTTGAATAGCTGCGAAAGCGGCTTGAAGCCCTGATCGTCCAAATGGAAGTGGAAGTACATGTACTGGTGCACCGCCTGCAACTCGTCTGCGACAGCCTGATTTAAGAGATGAATGCTTTTCGCCTTTTCCATACCGGAGCCTCCGATTCATTATCGCTCGATTGGAGGGAACATTTGGATACGCCGGGCGCCGGCACCGGGCGTGAGGAGGGGCCGTGAATTCCTGGTGCGGATGATAGGACTTGAACCTACACTCCCTCGCGGGAACTGGAACCTAAATCCAGCGCGTCTGCCAATTTCGCCACATCCGCAAGCCTTTGACTCTTTTGACTTTACCACGTTTTCGTTGGTGGTGCACTGGAGTGGTTCCCGCCAGCGTGTGTACGGAGATGGCGTAGGCGCTGCGCGTGATGAAGCGAGGCGCGCGGATCGCGCGGCTACTCGATTGGTTTCCCGAACGCGGCCATGCCCTTCGTGAGTATCGTTTTCGGATACTCGCTCGAGCCGCACAGTTTGAACGAACCGAAATCCTTGTACCAGTCGCCGTCGGGCGCGAACGGTTCGGACTTGACCCACTCCTGCAACCGCTTAAGATCGCCGAGCGCGATCTCGCGCTCCCGGACCCGCTCGAGCAGATGCCGCCAGAGGCCGGGAGGGAGGTCAGAAAACCGTATCTTCGGCAATCGCGTCCTTCCCAAAGACCGCGCGAATCAGATCCTTCCCGGCTTCATCCTTGCGGTTGGGCTCCTGCTCGCTCATGAACCGCTTGTAGGCGGCCTTCAGATTCTCCTTGGCATCGAGCTCGGCGCGGGCGCCGCGTTCGGCCAGGGAAACCAGCGCGCGGCTCATGGTGAGGTGACGCTGTTTCGCCACGCGGCGCACTGTCGCGGCCAGCGGAGCGGGGATCGTCACGCTTTGGCGCACGGTCTTCGCCTTGGGAGCGCGCGCCGTCTTGGTTCGTGTCGGCATGTTCCCATTGTACGCGCCCTCCACCAGTGTGGTGCAGAGTGGGTCAGCGGCTCGACTTAACGGTGCGATCCCGATGCCCTGCGCTACAGGCCCAAACGTTCGGCGATGGCTTCGACATCGGCGGCGGATACGCGCACATCCACCGCCGTTGCGAGCGGCGCGGTTCGCTGATCGAAGGCCTGGAACAGCGCCAGCTTGGCGAGCGCGTATCGCTCGGTGGAAGAGAGCGTGCGGGCACGAGCCGCTTCCCAAGCCTGCACCGCGCGGTCCGCCACCACTACCGCAGCCGGCAGCCATTGCTCGCGGCCCGCCGATACGCGAAATTCGAATTCCACACCGCGGCCCAGCCCGTCGCACCACCGCCGGTGGCCTTCGTAAAAATATTCGTACACATAGCCGCTGTCGGCGGCATAGCTTTTGACGCGATGCACCGCGGGAGCGCCGGTGAGAGGCGCCGGCTTTTTCGAGAATAACCCTCTACGCCACATCGGACTAGGTGTAAACTTGCGACCAGCAGTACCCCAGGGGCTATTGACAAGAATACCAAGTGGCGTGATTATGTAGATGGAATCACGCCGGTTTGATGATTCCGGACGCCGTCTTGGGAGCCGGTCCTCGTGGGCTGGCGGGAGGTGCCAATAATAGAACCGGGCTACGATGAGGGCGGCCTCACTCGCGGCGCATGAACAGCAGTTCGGGAAGTTCTGAACGGTCGGAAAAAGCCGAGCCAGTTGGTTTTCGGCATAGCGCCAGAAGCGCATCACGATGACCGGCATCAGCGACGTCCCAGTTTCATGTTTCGCGTGTGACCGCCCTCATTGACTTCTTGCGCACTCCTCTGGAACCTGTCGCTTCCTTTCCTCATTGCCATTTCCGATCACGCCTTCCGGCCAGTTCCCACCCGCCCTTTTCGGATTGACGCTGGACCTCGGGCTGAGATATCGTAACGAACATCTCGCGGCCATATCGCCAAACGGAGGTTCGACATGCAACTGACAAAACTCGAAAAAAGGCAATTTGAGGAGCGCGGGTTTTCGCGCCGTAGCTTTGGGCGTTTGGCCACTCTGCTGGCGGCCGGGTCCACCCTTCCGTTCTATAACGAGCCGGCGCTGGCGCAGTTTTCCAAAATCGAGAACGCGCCGCCGGATGCGGTGATGATCAACGCCAACGAGAATCCTCTCGGACCTTGTCCGGAAGCCCGCGAGGCGGTGGCCAATATCATCTCGCAAGGCGGCCGTTACCTGTTCGGCGAAACCGATCGGCTGGCGGCGATTCTCGCCCAGCAGGAACAACTGAAGGCGGGCTACGTGCGGATCTTCGCCGGATCGAGCGCGCCGCTGCACCAGGCCGTGCTCGCGTTCACCTCGCCCAACAAGGCGTTCGTGGTCGCGGATCCCGGTTACGAAGCCGGCGAACGCGCCGCCCATTTTATCGGCGCCAGGGTGGTGAACGTTCCCTTGACCAAGGACTATGCGCACGACGTGAAGGCCATGGCCGCGGTCGCCGATGCCGGTCTCATTTACGTCTGCAATCCCAACAATCCGACCGGGACGCTGACGCCGAAAGCGGATATCGAGTGGCTGGTGGCGAACAAGCCGAATGGCGCGGTGGTGATGATCGACGAAGCTTATACCCACATCGCCGGCGCGCCATTCAACACCGACCTGGTGGCGGCGGACAAAGACGTGATCGTGCTGCGCACGTTTTCCAAGATCTACGGCATGGCTGGCTTGCGCGCCGGCGCGGCGCTGGCGCGGCCGGACCTGATCGAGAAACTGGCGGGATTCAGCGCCGGGATGATGCCGGTCACCGGGATGGTGGCGGCCTCGGCCAGCCTCCAATCCAAAACCGTGGTGCCGGAGCGGCGCAAGAGGATCGGCGACGTGCGTTCCGACGTCTTCTCTTTTCTCGATCAGCACAAATTCCAGTTCGTGCCTTCGGTATCCAACTGTTTCATGGTCAACGTGCGTCAGCCCGGCGCGAACATCGTCGTGGCGATGCGCAAAGAGAAGGTCTACATCGGGCGGGTCTGGCCGAGTTGGCCTACGTACGTGCGCGTGACCGTCGGCACGGCCGAGGAAATGGCAAAGTTCAACGCAGCCTTTCTGAAAGTGATGGCCTGACACGCCGCGCGGCTCGCGTGTTTGCTTCGCCCGGGGAGCGGAAACATTTGCCCACGGCGCGTTTTATACACAACTTTGCCACATGCCTCACCGGGTAACTGCAACATCCGTTTGGCGCGAAAAACTTGTTGAAAAGGACTTCCCGCGCCCAATTCCCGCTGGCGCAAGAGGCTGCGCTCGCGTTACAAACAGGTAGACCCATCAGGCGGCAAGCGCAGCCATCCTGGCAAATCTCGGGGGAGGTAGCCAGGGCGGTTGCGCGGGCCGCGATAACCCTTCCCGGTTGAACTCCGACAATCCTACGCGACCACTGACGTAGTGGGGCGGACCCCCAGGTCCGCGGCCGACGCCCTCGTCGGCCTTCTTCTTCGAGCAATCGATTTGGCTTTCGGAGAGGCCGGACCAGGGGGTCCGGCGCGGACGCGGGCGTCCGCCCCACAAGCCCCACAAAAGGGGCGCCTACTCCGCCGCTACCGGCTGCCGCGTCTCGACCGGCGAGAGCCAGCCGTGCGTGTCGGGCCGGCTGCCGTCGATGATGGCGAAGAACGCCTTCTGCAGCTTCTCGGTGATGGGGCCGCGGCGTCCCTTGCCCACGGTGATGCGGTCCACCGAGCGGATGGGCGTGATCTCGGCCGCGGTGCCGGACAGGAACACCTCGTCGGCGATGTAGAGCATTTCGCGCGGCACCTCCGATTCCGTGATGGGAATCGCGAGTTCGCGCGCCAGCGTAAGAACCGTGTCGCGGGTGATTCCTGGCAGCGCCGACGCGCCCAGCGGCGGCGTGCGGATCACGCCATCGCGCACCACGAACACGTTCTCGCCCGAACCTTCGCTGACGTAGCCGGCGGTATTAAGCGCGATGCCCTCGGCGTAACCGTTGGCGAGGGCTTCCATCTTGATGAGCTGCGAGTTCATGTAATTGGCGCCGGCTTTGGCGAGCGCGGGCAGGGTGTTGGGCGCCAGCCGGTTCCAGCTCGAAACGCACACGTCCACTCCCTGCGCCAGGGCCTCGTCGCCCAGGTACTTGCCCCACTCCCAGCAGGCGATGTAGACGTCGATCGGATTGTTGAGCGGGTTCACCCCGACCTCGCCGTAGCCGCGGAACGCGATCGGGCGGAGGTAGCAGGCGTTCATCCGGTTCACCCGGACCAGCTCCAGCATGGCCTCCGCCAGTTGCTCCGCCGTGAAGCCGAGCGGCTCCATGCGGTACACTTTGGCGGAATCGAGCATGCGCCGCACGTGTTCGCGGAGCCGGAAAATGGCCGGCCCGGTGGGCGTCGCATAACAGCGGATGCCTTCGAACACCGAGCTGCCGTAATGCAACACGTGGGAGAGCACGTGTACGGTGGCGTCTTCCCACTTGATGAAACGGCCGTTGCGCCAGATTTTTTCGGTGGGAGTGAGCATGCTTAATTATAGCGTCTCGTTTCGCCCCGCCGGACCGTATCGATCGGGGCTGTCGCAGCAAAGTGAGAATGTCCTATTTGGGCAAAGTAGAAATGTCCTATTGACAGGGTCCAGCCTGGAGGGTGGACAAAGGACAACTACTGATGACCCAGGT